>NZ_JBVHWK010000021.1:43188-93658 GCF_055569445.1 Streptomyces sp. NPDC029122
TGGCCGAGCCCACCCCAAAACAGACCGCCCCCACCCCTCCACCCCCCCAACCCCCCCCCCCCCCCCCCCCCCCCCCCCCCCCCCCCCCCCCCCCCCCCCCCCCCCCCCCCCCGCGGGACGGGGGTCAGCCTGTCGACCGGGCACGGGAGCGGGCGGCCCGCCGCTTCGCGGCCCGTCGTTCCTCCTCGCTCATGCCGCCGCACACGCCGACGTCCTGGCCTGCTTCGAGGGCCCATTGGAGGCAGTCCTCCATGACGGGGCAACGGTGGCACACCGCTTTGGCCTCCTCGATCTGGAGCAGGGCCGGACCGCTGGATCCCACGGGGAAGAACAGATCGGGTTCTTCCCACCGGCAGGCAGCCTCGTGGCGCCAGTTCATCGTCTTTCCTCCATCCTTTTCGTCCGAATCCCTATCCCCACGCTCCTGGCCGGTATCGGCCCTTCTATGCGGGGCCGGGGCGAGTACGTGCCGTTTCGGCATCGACCGGCTGATGTGTCGGGACCGAGGGGTTCGAAACGCGGTGCCGGGGCATTCCCCAACGAGACCCGCCTTTTCCAGCCGATGGGAGCAGCAGTGACCACGTACGTCATCACCGTGCCCGGCACGTTCCTGAAGGACGTCGACGATGCGGCCCGCTCGGCGCTGGCGAGGAGCCTGGCCTCCCACCACACCGACTTGAGCGAGACAGAAGACGTGGAGCTGCTGACGGTCCACGAGGACGGAACCTTCTCCGTCCGCCTCGAAATCGAGGCCCCGGACCGGGCGGCGGCCGAGGAAGGGGCCGTCCGCCTGGCGGGCGGCGCCCTGCGGGAACTGGGGTACTCGGAGAAGGACGCCCCCCTGGGGCCGCCGGCCGTGACCGGCATCGAGGGTGAGCTCTGAGACGACCCGGTCATTCCGCTCGCGGGCCCGGGCCGGAGCTACGGCTCCTCGAGCTACGGCTCCTCAGGGGCGTCGTCCGGCTCTTCCGGCTCGACGACGTGGACGGCGGCTTCCTCGGCGCTCGCCGCGCCACCGTCGATGCCCACGTCCTCGGCGGTGAGTTCCGCGACGGTGTCGGGGTGGGCGCCCTCGTCGGGCGCCACCATCCGGCCGGCGCGCCCGGTGCCGACCTCGCGGTCGAGCGCTTCGCCCTCACCGCCCGGCAGGTCGCCGATCCCGTCGCCTTCGGCCTCCCCCACGTCGGGCACCTCCTGGGCCAGCCTCTGGTCGAGGCTTTCGCCCTCCCGCTGCTCCGCGGCCGTGGTGCCCGGCTTGGTGACCCCCAGCGGCCGTTCCGGGGGTGAGTAGCCCTCGTCCAGCATGGCGTCGTACGTGCGCTCGTCCACGGCGTTCTGGAGGTCCAGCGGCGCCGCGTCCTCCTGCTCCTCGTTGGTGCCGGTCGGCTGGTAGGCGTCGTCGGCCTGCGGTGTCTCACTCATCGGGATCTCCTCGCGTCGGCATGGCCTCTCTACGCGCTGCTGTCCCTCCTACCCCACCCAAAACGTGCCATGCCGGGATGGATCCGACAGTGATGACCAGCACCAGGGGCCTGGCCGCCCCGGGCGCCGATAGGGTCGCCCCGTGGGTGACATCGTGGTGGTGCGCGACGGCTCCGGGCCGGAGGTCCTGACGGTGCACGGCGGAGCCGGCCCCCGGACGACGTGGGGGGCTCTGGCTCCGCTGGCTGACCGGTGGACGCTGGCGCATGTCCACCGCCGCGGATATCCGCCGAGTCCGCCACCGCGGGGGCGTCAGGACTTCGCGACGGACGCGCTGGACCTGGCGCCGCTGCTCGCCGGCCGCCCGCACGTCGTCGCCCACTCCTACGGCGTCCTCGGGACGTTGCTCGCGGCCGCCGCCGCCCCGGACGGCGTGCGCTCGCTCACCCTGATCGAACCGCCGCTCACCTACCTCGTCGCCGACGACCCCGAGGTGGCGCGGCTCGAGCGCATCGGCGACGCGGTCCTCGACCGCGGCATGGAAGCGGACCCGACCGAGCTCCGGGAGTTCCTGCGTCTCGCCGGCGCACCCGTCGGCGACGGCCCGCTCCCCGCGGGCGTGGTCGCCGGCGTTCGGCGGGCGCACGGCAGCCGGCCGACGAGCGAGGCGCGCCCACGGCTCGACGTGATCCGGGACGCCGGTGTTCCGGTGCTCGTCGCGTCCGGAGCGCACGCGGCCGCGCACGAGCGGATCTGCGACGCCCTCGCGGATGCGCTGGGCGGCGAGCGCAGCGTCCATCCGGGCGCCGGTCACTTCGTCGCCGCGGCGCCGGGCTTCGCCGGACGGCTCGAGGCCTTCCTGCGCGAGAACGTCACGTGACGAGCTCCCCTCGCCGGCACCGGCCCTTCCGCGTGGGGCATCCTTCCCGCATGACATGGATCCGCGCACTGGTGTTCGGACTGCTCGCGGGCAGTTTGGGCGCTCCGCTCGCAGGCCCGCGGGGCGAGGGCGCCGGCCACCTGTGCCTCGCACTGGTAACAGGAGCGGTGGCCGGGCAGGTGCCGGCCGTTCCGCTGTCGCTCGCCGGAGCGGGCGTATGGACGTGGGCCCGGGGGCGGCCGGGGCCGACGTGGCGGTGGGATCCCGTCCTGGGGGCGGTGTCGCTCGCCTACGGCGTGCTGGCGCTCGCGCTGGCGCGCGCGGTACTGCGATGGCTGGATGCCGAACCCGTTCCCAGCGGTGTGGGCGATCCCGACGGCGAGACCTCCCTGGCTCTGCTCGCCGGCCTGTCGGGAGGCTTGGCCGTCCTGCTGGGCCTTTCGGTCCTGGTACGCCACCTGATGACGCGGGCCGGGCGGCGCAGCGCGGACACGGGAACGGGAACGGGCCGGAGCTCACCGGGTGCGTGACAGGCCGATCGCGAGGAGGCCCACGGCGGTGGCGCTGCCGAGGAGGACGGTGGCGAGCATGCGGCGGCGCAGGACGTGGTAGCGGCGGGAGTACTCGTCCCTCAGTTCCTGGCTGCGGCTGGTGACCTCGTGCAGGACCTGGCGCGTGCGGGCGAGGTGGCGGGCGGCGTAGAGGCGGATGACGTCCTCCCGTTCCGCGCCTCCGAGCCAGGGCAGGCAGTCGGCGAAGGCTTCCGCTTCGCGGGCGGCGCGGTGGTGGGCCGCCCGGCTCATCAGGTACCCCTCCAGCTCGGCCAGGCCGGCGGTCACGTCGTCTCCGTGCAAGTCGCCCACCCCTTCAGCCCCCGGAAGGACCTTGGCCCGATCCCGGGGACTCGCGGTTCCGGGGGTCGTCGAGGACGTCGCGCTTGGCGCGGTCGTTGGCCTCGTCGAGGGCGGCGATCTCGGGATGGTTCAGGTCGAAGGCGGGGGATTCCGACCGGATGCGGGGCAGGGTCAGGAAGTTGTGGCGGGGAGGCGGGCAGGAGGTGGCCCATTCCAGGGAGCGGGCGAAGCCCCAGGGATCGTCAACGGTGACGCGGGGGGCGTATTGGGCGGTCTTCCACACGTTGTAGAGGAACGGCAGGGTGGAGAGGCCGAGGAGGAAGGCGCCGATGGAGGAGAGGGTGTTGAGCCCGGTGAAGCCGTCGGCGGCGAGGTAGTCGGCGTACCGGCGGGGCATGCCGTCGGCGCCGAGCCAGTGCTGCACGAGGAAGGTGGTGTGGAAGCCGATGAACAACGTCCAGAAGTGGATCTTCCCGAGGCGTTCGTCGAGCATCGTGCCGGTCATCTTCGGCCACCAGAAGTAGAAGCCGGCGAACATGGCGAAGACGACCGTGCCGAAGACCACGTAGTGGAAGTGGGCGACGACGAAGTAGGTGTCGGTGACGTGGAAATCCATTGGAGGCGAGGCGAGGATGACGCCGGTCAGCCCTCCGAACACGAAGGTGACGAGGAAGCCGATCGACCACAGCATCGGCGTCTCGAAGGAGAGGGAACCCTTCCACATGGTGCCGATCCAGTTGAAGAACTTCACCCCGGTCGGCACCGCGATCAGGAACGTCAGAAAGGAGAAGAACGGCAGCAGGACGGCTCCGGTGGCGAACATGTGGTGGGCCCACACGGTGAGGGAGAGTCCTGAGATCGCGATCGTCGCACCGATCAGGCCCAGGTAGCCGAAGAGGGGCTTGCGGGAGAAGACCGGGACGATCTCGGTGACGATCCCGAAGAACGGCAGCGCGATGATGTAGACCTCGGGGTGCCCGAAGAACCAGAAGAGGTGCTGCCACAGCAGCGCACCGCCGTTGGCCGGGTCGAAAACGTGCGCGTTGAAGCGCCGGTCCGCCTCCAGCGCCAGCAGCGCCGCGGCCAGCACGGGGAACGCGAACAGCACCAGGACCGAGGTGAGGAGGATGTTCCAGGTGAAGACCGGCATCCGGAACATCGTCATCCCCGGCGCGCGCAGGCAGATGATCGTGGTCGCGAAGTTGACGGACCCCAGGATGGTGCCGAACCCGGACAGGGCCAGCCCCATGATCCACATGTCGCCCCCGACGTAGGGGGTGCGCTCACCGCCGCTGAGCGGCGTGTAGGCGGTCCAGCCGAAGTCCGCGGCCCCCTGGGGGGTGAACAGGCTCGCCACCACGATGATGCCGCCGAACAGGAACAGCCAGAAGGACAGCATGTTCAGTCGCGGGAACGCGACGTCCGGGGCGCCGATCTGCAGGGGCATGATGGCGTTCGCGAACCCGGCGAAGGTGGGCGTCGCGAAGAACAGCAGCATGATCGTGCCGTGCAGGGTGAAGATCTGGTTGTACTGCTCGCTCGAGACGATCTGCATCCCGGGCCGGGCCAGCTCGGCGCGCAGGAGCAGCGCCAGGATGCCGCCGATCAGGAAGAACCCGAAGGACGCGATCAGGTAGAGGTGCCCGATCTTCTTGTGATCGGTCGTCGTCAGCCACGACACGATCACCTGGCCCGGCGTCCGTCCGGGCGTCGGAACGGGAGCGATCGGCTCGGTCATCGTCACCATGACAAGCCCTTACGGCAGAGGGGGTCGGCGAGCGCGCCGGGGGCCCGTCCAGCGTCCAGCACCCCACACGCTCTCGATCTGTCTACCGTGAACCGTGGATCCCCGCGTCACTGCCACGCGGACGCGTCCAGGTGATGGGAAGGGCGCTTCCCCTTCTCGGCTCGCACGGGCAGGTCAGTGACCTCGACGGCCGCCGCCCCCCACGGCGCGGCCGAGCCTGCGCAGGAGGCCGCACCAGCGCCGGAGAGGACGGGGCGACGGGCTCCGCCAGGCCGGCGGCTTCTCCGGGAGCAGCGGTACGCGCGGCATGAGGTAGCGCACCCCGTCGAGCTCCATCTCGCACAGGTACGCGCCGCCCGTCTCCGCCAGCGTGACGCTCAGCGGGCGCGGCGGGGATCCGGGGAGTTCGGCGCGCCACACGGTACGGTCCTCCCGGGGCGCGGCGCCCTGGGCGACGACCTTCCCGTCGACCAGCACCTCGACCGGGCGGGAAGCTCCGGCCGTCTGCACGGTGATCGAGTGGCCGTCCCGGTCCAGGTGGAAGCGGGGGTGATCAGCCATGTCTCCAGCGTACGGCCGCGCCGTCGCCACCCCCCGGCCCACGCCGTGCGCCGGGACCCCCAGCGGGGTCATCGCGTCGGCGCGGTGTTCGGCTGCGTCGGTGAGAACCGGGAAGGATGGGTCCATGCCCCGGTTGGGTCCATGCCCCGGTTCCCCTCGACCCCGCGAGACCCGCAGGGGCATATCCGCCGCATGATTGTTCGGTTAGGCTTGCCTTGCCTGGTGTACGTACCCGGGCGGACGGTTCGTGTTCCGGGCCGCAGGTGATACCGCGGGACGGAACGGGCAGAAGCGGGGTGCAGGTGAGAGACGGTGATCGGGTTCGTGTGCGTCCGGCGCCCGCTCGGGCGGGACGTCGATGCGGGTGACCGCCGACGCGGCCGCCGGCCCGGTGCCGGGGACGGGGCGTCGTGAATAGGATCGCGCTGACGGCCGGAGTCCTGTACCTCATCGTGCTGCTCCGCGCCGGAGGGACGTTCGCCCTCGGGTGGCTCGCCGGCGCCGGCGCCCGGCGCAGCAGGTTCGGCGAGCGGATCACCTCGGCGAAGTTCCAGCGCGCCGAGCGGGCGATCCAGCGGTGGGGAGCGCCGGTGGTGGCCGTATCGTTCCTGACCGTTGGTTTCCAGACCGCCGTCAACTTCCTCGCGGGCAGCATGCGCATGCCGCTGCCGCGCTATCTCCCCGCCTTGTTCGTGGGCGGAGCGGTCTGGGCGCTGATCTACGCGACCGCGGGGCTCGGCGCGCTCGAAGTGCTGGGGAGGCTCTTCGCCGAGCAGACGGCCCTCGGGGTGTCCGCCGTGGCCGTCCTCCTGCTCGCGGTGTGCGCGGTGGTGGTGTACCGCAGAAGGAGGTCGGCCCCGTCCAGCCGGGACGCCATGACCGACGGATCGTGAGCCCGTCACGCACGCCGGCGAGCGTCCGGACCGGCCGGCCCCCCGCGCGGGCCTTCGCGGCCGCGCGGGTGATCCGGCGGCGTGGTTACGCGGCGCCCGCCGCTGCCAGGAACGCGACGGGCAGGAGCAGGATCCACTGCGGCAGGCGGAGCAGTGGTCTGGGCCAGCCGACGGACAGGGTGACGACGAGGAAGGCTGCCGCGTACGCGACGAAGTGCGCGGCCACGAACCACGCCACCGGGCCGGTACCGGGCGTACCGTTCGCCTGGGCGAGGTAGAGCAGGCCGAGGCCGGACAGCACCAGGTCGACGCTCACCATGTGCCACACGGCGTGCAGGACACGCTTGGGTTCGTCCGCGAGACCGCAGGACAGCAGCGGGCGCACCACGTCGCGGTGCCCGGCGACGATGTGCACCGCGGCCACGGCGAGAGCGGTGATCCCCGCCGCGAGGAGCCAGCCGTTCACCGGACCTCGATTCCCTTGGCCACGACGGCGGCCAGTCGTGCGGGCAGTTGGGGATCAGGGTGTTCCCCGACCAGTCCGATGTGGAAGAACACGGCTCCTGCCAGCGTGTCCAGCACCAGGTCCACGGGCGTTTCGCGGGCGATCTCGCCGCGCAGCGCGGCGCGTTCGAAGACGACCAGCAGCCGCTGCTTCGCCGGGGCCAGGAAGTCGCCGCGGATGCGCGCCTTCAGCTCCGGGTCGGCGGCGAAGTCGGCCAGCAGCCCCGGGAGGGCCGCCGCGGCGGCGGGCGCGCGGAACTCGTCGACCAGGCCCTGGACCAGCACGGTCAGATCCCCGGCCAGCGTTCCGGTGTCCGGGGGCGGAGCATCGTCCGTGGTCGCGAAGACGGCCTCGAAGACCAACTCCGGTTTGCCCGGCCACCGCCGGTAGATCGTGTCCTTGCCGACGCCGGCCCGCGCGGCCACCGCGCCGATCGACGTCGCGGCGTAGCCGGCCTCGGCCACCAGCTCTGCCGTCGCCCCGATGATCGCCTTGTGCGATCGGGGATCCCTGGGACGCCCCCGGGAAGGCGGAGAGGAGTTCATGACATTTACCTTACGGGTCGACCCGTAACGTAAACAAGGGGCAGGCGGAGTGCTCTCTCGACGACGGCCGCGGCTGTCCCCGTGGCGCGCTACCCCCGGTTGCGGCTCCCACCGACACATCGCCGACGCATCTCCGGCGGTCCCGCCGGACGGCCGCCGTCCCGCCGATGCGCGGCTGTGAGCCAGAGCCGCCCGGGGGCACCCGGCCGGCTAGGCACGTTCGAGGAGCAACTCCGCCAGGTGGTCGGCGAACTCCGTGAGCCAGTCCAGCCGTGGACCGCTGCGGGCGATACGGAAACCGTGGCGGCGGCCCCAGAACGCCGCCTGGACGGCGTGCAGCTGGGCCCACCGCCGGACGCGTTCACGGTCGAGCTCCGCAGCCTCGGCGAAGACGTCCAGGACGCGGTGGACCGCCTTGCGCGGGTCGTCCGCTTCGAGGAGGGTCAGCGCGCGGGACTTCAGCAGCGTCCCGCCGTCGTAGGCGGGATCCCCCGCGTACCCCTTGGGGTCGACGGCCAGCCATGGCTCCCGGCCGGCTCGCAGGATGTTCCGGGCATGGAGGTCGCCGTGGACGAGGACGTCCGGGCCGGCCCCCGTCAGCTCGCGAACGGTCGCCACGGCGGCGTCCCGCACCCGGCGCGGCAGTGCGTGCGTCAGCTCCTCGGCGTCCTTGCGCAGTTGCTCCTCCCACGCGTCGGCCTGCTCCCGCAGCCGGGGCAGGCCGGGCGGGGCGGGGACGGCCAGGCGGCGATTGAGCCGCCCGGCGACCGCCACCACCTCGTCGCCGTCCTCGACCTCCGCCAGGGTCGACGGCTGGACCCGCTCCAGCAGCATCGCGAACCGCTCGTCGTCGCGCTCGTGCAGCAGGACGGCGCCGCGCCCGCCCCACGCGACGAACGCATCCGGCTCATGGACGTTGCCCGGGTGCGGAAACGACACCTTCAGCGCGGCTCTCTCCTCGCCCCGCCGCCGTACCGGAACGATGATCCCGACGCCACCGTGCATGACCTCGCCGTCCGGCACGCACTCCCAGCGCCCCAGCAATTCCTTCACGATGCCGGGCAGATCGGCGAGCCAGGCCGTCCCGGCCTCCCCCTCGCGGTCGACGGTGCTCTGTGCGAACTCTTGCGGCAGCAGGATCATCCCGGCACCCTACGCGCCCGCCCGTTCCGGGGCCGTGTGATGATGCGCCCGCTCAGCGGCACCAGTGCGAGGGCTGCGGCGGCGAGGGCTCCGTACCCCGTGGGGATCTGGTCCTGAGCCACTGTGAGGACCCGGAGCAGATAGGTTCCGGTCCCGCGGTCCCCCGCGTCCGCGGACGCCGAGAACGAGAGTGCCACGTCGGTGGGGTGGATCACGTAGGACAGGCCCAGCCCGAAGCTGAGCGGTACGAGGGCGCAGCACATCACGGTGGCCACGAGGAGTTCCCGGACTCTGCCCACCGCTGTGAGGGGAGCCCAGGCCCGAGCCGTGTACGCGAGCCATTGGACGAAGGCGTAGCTGCCGACGGCGAGGAGGAAGAGCCAGGCGGCCTGTTCGCCCGGGTGAGCGGTGGGTCCCATCTGCGGCGCGCCGAGGTTGGTCGGTCTGAGGGTCGTACCGGCCAGGAAGCCCAGTCCTGTGGCGACCGCCGCACGATGGACGCTGCTCACCGCCCGCCCGAAGTGGAGGGCCGCCAGCTCCGCGCGCCAGAGCGCGTACGCCGTGCCGCCGGCCAGGGGCAGGGCAGCGGGCAGTGCTGCCAGCGGGTGACTCGGTGGGAGTCCGAGCAGTCCACTGGTGAAGGCGGTGACCGGCCCCTGGGCGATGGCGCAGAACAGGCCCAGGGCAAAGCCTTCCCAGCCGGCGAAGGAGAAGAGCGGGGCGGGATCACGCAGTGCGTCCAGCCGCGGGCCGCCAAAGGGTGCGGACGCAGGAACTCCACGGGAGGGAGCGCTGCTTCGGAGTCGATTCGGCGTTGTGCGGCGAGTACCGCCGCCAGTCCGGTACCACCGTTCTCCCAGGCGGCGGCGCGGGCATCCGCGTGGAACTCGCGGCTGCGCAGCACCGCGTTACGGGTCAGCGGCACCGACAGTCCGACGACGAGCGTTCCGGCGGCGGTACCGAGGTAGAAGGACGCCGACCCCGCGGACGGGTCGAAGACGCCGAGCGGAAAGGCGATGGTGACGGGGATCGCCACCAGAAGGGTGAAGAGCCGGGAGGAGATCAGGGTGAGGTACGCGATGTCGACGTCGCGGTTGCGCAAGTGTGCCAGCTCGTGCAGCACGATCGCCCGGAACCGTCCGGGATCGGTGTCGTGCAGCGCGATCAGACCGCGGCTGAGCAGGACGTACCGTGTGCCGACCCTTCCGAAGGCGAGCGCGTTCACCCTGCCGTCCAGAAGGTCCACCAGCAGGTTGATCCGCCGGTGGTCCGCGCCGACCGACCGCATCAGCCGGTCGAGCTCTTCATGGACGGCCGGAAAGGAACGTACGGGCAGGGGGACGTATCCCCTCCGGCGTATGCGCCGGCCGGGGAGGAACCAGTACACGGTGGCCACCAGCGCCCAGAAGCAGCCCAGGACGGCGAGCTGGATCCACAGGACGTGGCGGTCGGACAGGCCTCCGCACAGGGCGAGTTGCCGTACGGCGTCCGCGTCGCCCGAGGCCGCGCCCGGGGCGTACTTCTCGACGCACGCGCGGGTCGCCTCCAGGCCGGCCGCGCGGTCTCCGAGGAACGGCCGGACCCAGAAGAGGCCGACGGAGAAGACCGTTCCGGAGACGGCGACGATGAGCAGAGCGAAACGGAACGCCGTGCCGGAGGGGAGCGAGAACGGGGAGAGGGGAGGTGGCGCCGGCCGTGCGCCGGCCGCCGCGGGACTCATTCTCCCGTACCGGGATCCGCAGCCCCTCCGGGCAGGGCGCCGCGCCCGTCGTCGCGTTCCGCAGCACTGTCCTGGGCGCTTCGTGCCAGTCCGCCGACCAGGGCGTCCGCGAGCAGTTCCGCGCGGTCCGGGGAAAGCCCCAGCTCGACGCCCCGTTTCCGGGCGAGCTCGCGCAGCCGGCCCACTTGGGCGTCGGACAGCGGTTCCGGGTCCGGAACGGGCGGGGCCGCTTGCCGCCTCCTGCCGAACCGGAACCTGTTCCCGGTCCGGTCCGCCGCTTGTACGGCAACGTGCTGGAGAACGGAGGTGGTCACTGCCAGCGCTACGCCCGACAACACGCCGACCACCGTTTCCAGCCCCATACCGACGGGATCCCGAACCGCCATCGCACGGTAGGGAACCGGCTGGGCGAAGAAGGCCCGGGCCGTCTGGTCGAAGAGCTCCAGTTCCTCCGGCGCGATCTCGGCCACCACCGAACGGGCGAGCCGGGCGGTTTCCTCACGGTCGTGATGATGGCGCAACACCGACACCTCTGCTCCGGGCGGGCGCCGTCCCCGCCGACTGCCCTGAGACTCCATCTGGCGCCCTGACAGCGGTGGTTGTCAATGCACGAGGTGTGACTCGGTCTCCCTGCGTTCCCGCGCCGTATCGGTCGTCGCGCGGCGTGCCGCCGGTCAGGAGGGGGTGAGGACGGAGTCGTCGAAGGTGTCGGCGCCCGGCAGATGGTGACGGGCGGCTATCAGGGCGGCGTGGATGTCTGTCGTCCCCGTCGCCACGCACAGCGCCTGCGCGACGTCCTCGATCTCGGCCCGTACGTGCGACGCGCCGTTCCCTTCCGCCAGAACGGCCAAGGCCCAATAGCGGTCGACGAGACCGGGAAGCACCGCCGGGTGAGCCATCAGCATGGACGCGTCCTCTCCTCAGTGATCATTTCCTGGCTGGCCCTCAGGTACCCGGCCGCCCGCCGTCCATTCGCTCCGTTCGCCGGCAGGGCCGGAGGCGACAGCCGGGGCTGGCTTGATCCGGTGCCTCCGGCCGCGGGCGGCGGAGCGGGGCTGACACCATCTGCGGATGCTCGGAAAACGAGGTGTCGTCCTCACCGTGGTGGCCGCCGCGTACGGCATGTCCTCCCTGGGGGACCAGATGGCGATCGTCTCCCTGACCCTGCGGCTGCACGACCAGGGGCGGTCGGGCGTCGCCATCTCGGCCCTGGTGATCGCGAGCGTGCTGCCGCTGGTCGTGATCGGGCCGCTGGCCGCCCCGCTGGTCGACCGGGTCGAGAGCGGCCGGCTGATCGTCACGGTGACGGTGCTGCAGGCACTGGTCAGCGCGGGGCTGGTGTTCGTGACCGGTCTGGCCGGCACGCTCGTCCTGCTGGTGCTGCTCGGGGCGGGACTGGCCCTGGTCTCCCCGGCCCTGCTGCTGCTGGTCCCCCGGATCGTCGGTCCCGACGACACCGCCCGCGGCTACGCCCGGCTCGACGCCTTCCGGTCCGCCGGAAACGTGGCCGGGCCCGCGCTGGCCGGTGTGCTGATCGCCGTGTTCGACGTACGGGTCGCTCTGGTGGCGAACGCGGCCACCTTCGTCGTCATGGCCGTGGTGCTGTCCTGCCTGAAGGTCCGCCGCGAACCCGAGGCGGAGGCGGGCGGGCGCTGGCTGGTGCAGGTCCGCGAGGGGGTCCAGGTACTGGGAGGGGACCGCCTGCTGCGCACGGCGATCCTCGCGCTGGCGTCGGCGATCGTGTTCACCGCCGTGCTGAGCGTGGCCCGCGTCTTCTTCATCCGGGACGATCTGAACGTGTCCGGCACCGGCTACGGCTTTCTGGTCAGCGGCCACACCATCGGGATGCTGCTCTCCTCCACGCTGATCGCCCCGCGGGTCCCCTTGAAGTGGCAGCCGCGGGTCCTGGTCGGGGCCGGGGCCCTGATGGGGACCGCGCTCGCCGTCGGGGCCGCGGTGCCGGTCCTCGCCGTCACGGCGGTGGCGTTCGTCCTGACCGGCGTCGCCAACTCCCTCCAGGGGCTCGCGATCCGCAACCTCATCCACGCCCGGGTGCCCGCGCAGGTACGGGGCCGGGCCTTCGCCACCTCGGGGGCGACGCTGAACGGGGCCAACCTGGCGGGGACCGCCCTGGGCGGGCCGGCCGCGACGCTGCTCGGCGGCGCCGGGGCCCTGGAGCTGGCGGGGCTGGGGACCCTGGTCGTCACCCTGGCGGGCAGTCCGGTGCTCCTGCGGCACACCGTCGGTGCGGAGGATCCGAAGCCGTCCCGGCCTCCGGAACAGGTGGCCGATCCCGCGCAGGAGTAGGTGGCCGATTCCCGCTCATGCGCGTTGACGGGCCGCCGAGCCGTCCCTAGCGTCAAAACGCGACCGCATACGGTCGAGCACATCGTGTCTGATCTCAGAGGGCGCCAGGCAGGACTGCCGCCCGTCAGAGGGGGAAACCCATGTCCAGCACGATCCTTCCCGGCAACCCCGTAACCCGTGAACTGGTGCTCCTCGGCGACTCCGCGCCCGGACGCCGGGGCGAACGCACCATCGTCGCCCAGTCCCACTGCGAGATCGAGCTCGCCTCCGACGAGGCGCTGGACCGCTGCGTCCAGGCGCTACGGGCCTCCGACGAGCGTCTCGCCGAGCAGGCGGACGGCCCGTACGACTGGCAGCGGACCTGGGTGGAGCGCAACGGCCGGGCCGGCGGCAAGGTCATCTTCGACGTGGCCTGGTACGACGAGGAGTTCTTCCAGGAGAAGAAGGACACCTTCCTCGCTCCCGAACACCTCGCGATGTACGCGCACATCGGCGCCGGGGAGGGAGCGGTGCAGGTCACCCACTGGCAGAAGGTCGACTGACGCGACGCCCAGCACACCGGGAGGGCCGTCCGCCACCACCGTGGGCGGCCCTCCCCGCGTCGGGGATCGCTCGAACCGCCGGAAACGCCACGTGCGAGTGGACACGTGCACACCTACAGAGGGCTCCTCGTTGAGCAGCGCATGATCCTCTGGCTCTTGAATCACCTGAGTACGTTCTTCCTCGGCGTCGTCATCGTCGGCGGCTTCGTCGCCCTGGCCCTGGGGGGAAGCCTGGTGGCCCGCCGCCGGTTCCCGCACCTCGCGAACGGCGAGCACAACGAGATGGTCGGCGTCGCCCTCGGGATGTTCGGCGCGATCTACGGCATCATCCTCGCCTTCGTCGTCGTCACCCTCTGGACGCAGCTCGAGAACACCCAGAACATCGTCGCCGACGAAGCCACCGGCCTGGCCCTCGTCGTCCGCAGCGCCGAAGCCTTTCCTCCCGCCGAGCGTGCCCGTGTGGAACGCTCGGTCGGGGACTACGTGCACGCCGTCGTCGAGATCCAGTGGCCACTGATGCGCCAGGGGAAACCCAGCTTCGAGGCGACCGCCGCGCAGACGCACGCCATGTACACCGCGCTGCAGGGCTACGAGCCGGTGGGCACGCGCAGCGAGACCTTCTACGCGGAGGCGGCCGCCCGCCTCAACGACGTGGCCGGACAGCGCCGGGCGCGGGTCACGATGGCCGAGACCTCGCTGCCCGGGCTGCTGCAAGTGCTCGTGTTCGGAGGCGCCCTGGTGATCCTCCCGCTCACGTTCCTGTTCGGTCTGCGCAGTCTGAGGATGCAGCTGCTGTTCGTGTCGGCGGTGGCCGGGCTGATCGGCTTCAGCCTGCTGCTGGTGATGGTGCTGGACCGCCCCTTCGCCGGGGAGCTCAGTGTGAGCCCCGCGCCCTACAAGGAGGCGGCCCTGGCCCAGTTCTGGCCGGACCGGTAGCCGGCTCCTAGGGCGTGTATCGAAAGTGCCTGGTGAGGATGACGGAGAGCCCTTTTGTGATCAAGAATGATTGGATGGTCATGCTTGAGACTCCCCGTTTGATCCTGCGTCGCTGGCGCGAGGAAGACGTTGCGCCCATGGCTGCCGTCAATGCCGACCCCGAGGTCATGCGGTGGATCCGCGACGGCGGCGTCCTTGACGAACAGCAGACACGCGGCCGGGTCCAGGCATGGGAGAGCGAGTGGGAGTCACAGGGCTTCGGCTTGTTCGCCGTGGAGATCCGGTCCACTGGCGAGCTGGCCGGGTTCACCGGCCTTTCGGTGCCCAACTACTTGCCGGAGGTACTGCCGGCGGTTGAGGTCGGCTGGCGGCTGGGACGTTCCCACTGGGGGCAGGGCTTGGCCACCGAGGCCGCTGCGGCCGCTGTACGGTTCGGGTTCGAAGAGCGAGAGCTGGAGCGGATCGTCAGCATCGCTCAAGTGGGCAACGACGCCTCCGAACGGATCATGACCAAACTGGGGATGCATCCGGTCCGTGAGACCGTCAATCCCGCCGGTGGTCGGCGAGTACGGGTGTTCGAGTTGTCGTCGGACCAGTACGTCACAACCACTCGTTGACAGCCGCTACGAGGACGGTCGCCTCGTAGCGGACCGCGAGTTCGTCGAAGCGGGTGGCCACAGCTCGGTGCCTTTTGAGTCGGTTGATTCCACACTCGACCGCATGCCGAGCCGTGTAGTCCTCGGCGTCGAATCTGGGCGGCCGACCACCGAGAGCGCCCAGCTTCTTGCGGTTGCGTGCCTGGTCGGCCTTGTCCGGGATGGTGCAACGGATGCCGCGTCGGCGCAGGTGGGCGCGGTTCCTGCGGGAGGCGTACGCCTTGTCAGCCCTCACGCGATCGGGGCGGACACGTGGGCGGCCGGGCCTGATGCGGGGCACGCGTACCTTCTCCAGCACGCGTTCGAACTGCGGCGAGTCACCGCGCTGCCCAGCCGTGATCACGATCGACATGGGCTTCTGGCCCTGGTCGACGGCCAGGTGCGACTTAGTTGTGAACCCGCCGCGCGAGCGTCCCAGCCCGTGATCTCCGGGCTCGGTGAAGACACCTCCCGGTGGTTCCTTTTGCAGGTCACCCCGCTTGCGGGCGCCGACCGCATGCTGGTGAGCGCGGCTCCGGCCCCACGGCCCGTACTCGACTGGTACGTCCCGCCACGGCACGCCGCTACGGACCCGGAACCTTATGCCGTCGATCAGCTGCCGCCGGGGCCAGACGGGCGGCCGCCCCGCCTTCATCCCCTTCGGCAACAACGGCTCCAACACCGCCCACTGTTCATCCGTGAGATCTCCCCGACCCATGAACCGTGATCATCCACAGCTCAAGATCCACTTTCGATACACGGCCTAGATGGCGAACGGTGACTGGAAGAGGAATTCCTGGGTGGCCTTGCCCGTCCGGAACATGTTGGGCGTCTGGTAGAAGGGCATCGCCTCGACGATCTGGCGGTGGAGGGCCGCGTACGTTCCCTGGAACGCTCCGTTCTTCCAGGTCTTGAGCAGCGTTTCGGTGAACAGGCCGTTGGCTCCCACGCCGTCGCTGGAGGTCTGGTTGTCCTGGCAGCCGGAGATCAGCAGGACGTCGGCCCCGATGTCCTGCTGGTCCAGCGCGGGCACGGAGCGCTGGATCGCGTCGTACCGCTCCTGGTCGCGCTGGTAGTCGCGGAACTGGACGTCCTGCGGCAGCACACGGATGCGGGCACGGACCGCGGACGGTTCGCTGGTGTCGAAGGTGCGCACCAGTTCCGCGTCGTCGAGGAACAGCGAGACGTCCCGCGCGACGGTGCCGCTGTGACAGCTGTCGGAGAGGAGGAGGACGCGTACGTCTTCGGCGAAGGAGGCGAGGAGGGCGTACAGCTCGTCGTCGATGAACTGCCGGTCGTAGAGCACCCACGTCTCGTCGCGGCGGTCGGGCTCGTCCCCGTTCTTGTCGGGGACCTGGGCTCCGTGGCCAGCGTAGGTGAGCAGCAGGAGGTCGCCGGCGGTGAGCCGGGCGGCTGCCTCCTGCAGTACGGAGGTCACCTTCTCGCTCGTGGCGTCCTTGGTGAGCAGGGTCGCGAGGGGGGCGAAGCCGTTGGCTTCGGCGACGTTCCTCATGGCCAGGGCGTCGTTCTCCGGGTTCTTCAGCTCGCCCTTGGTTCCGTAGCGGGTCTCGTCGATCTCGTTGAGGCCGATGTGGATGGACAGTCCTTTGGGCATGGCCGTTCCTCCGTGACTCTTCGATAGCCCGCTCAGATCAGGGCGTACAGGTGGTCGTGGATCTCATGCGGGCGTGGCCGCGCGGGACCGGCAGAAGGTACCCGAGCTCCTTGAGGTTACGGAAAGTGACGGGTCGTTGCCATGACGCCGCGCGAGGGCCACACGAACAGGCGAGCGCGTTCAGGTGCGGCGGGAGCGCGCGGTCCGCTCTGCGGCCGTGGCCCTCAGGTCACTCCTGGTGGGGGCCTGACCGCTGAGCGTCGGGCGTTTCGTGAGGAGATCCGGCTTCAGGCCGGGCAGCGGTTCGCGGCGGGTGAGAAGACCTCGGTGATCGCGAAGGACCTGCGAGTGAGCGTGCGGTCGGTGGAACGCTGGCGTCGTGCCTGGCGCGAGGGCGGCATGGGGGGCCTGCGTTCGGCAGGTCCGGCGAACTCACCGACCATCACCGATGCCCAGTTCGCCGTGCTGGATATGGAACTCGACAAAGGCCCGGCGACGCACGGCTTCGAAGACGAACGCCGGACCCTGGTCCGGGTCCAGGTGGTGATCCGCCGTCGGCTGCGAGTGAGCCTGTCGGTGGCGACGGTGTGGCGGCTGCCGAAGCGGCACGGCTGGTCCTGGCAGGCGCCCGCCCGCAGAGCACTGGAGCGTGACGAGCACGCGGTGGAGCCGTGGAAGAAGGAGGTGTGGCCTCGGGCAAAAGGCTCGCGGCGGCCTCTGGAGCCTGGATCGTCTTCGAGGACGAGGCCGGCTTCTCGATGACGCCGCCCCGTGCCCGCACCTGGGGCCGACGCGGACATACCCCCGTCATCCGCGTGCGCGGCAGGTCCCGCCGCCGGACCTCGGTTGCCGCGCTGTGCTGCTACAAGGCCGGCGAGAAGAGCCGTCTCATCCACCGGCCCCGCACGCACTTACTGCTCAAGGGCGCCGGCAAGAGCTTCTCCTGGCAGGACTATCACGACCTCCTGGTGCGGGCACACATCCAGCTCGACGGACCGATCGTGGTGGTCTGGGACAATCTCAACACCCACCTGGCCGCGGGGCTGAAGCGGTACGAGGCCGAACACCACTGGCTCACCACCGTCCGGCTTCCGCCGTACGCACCTGGCCTGAATCCGGTCGAGGCTGTCTGGTCACTCGTGCGCAGAGCAATGGCCAACACTGCCTTCACCACACCCGGCGACCTCGACCGCGAGCTCCGCAGCGAGTTACGCAGGATCCGACTCCGGCCCCGTCTCATCGGCGGCTGCCTCACCGCCACAAGACTGGCCATCAACACACCGACCCCGCCTTCAAAACCTCAGTAACCGGCTCCGCGCTCCAGGACAAGGTCTGGGTGCATGGCCCTGGGCAAGGAGCCCTGGGAGGTGTACGTCGTCAAGGCCGACGCCGGCACCCTCGGCAAGAGCGCGGAGGCGCCCCGGATGCCTGCTGCACCACCGGCGCGTAGGCCATCGAGCCCGACCGAGGCGAAGGCCGCCGTCGGCTGCGCGTGCGGCAGCTGAGGGAGTGGTGGAGATGAGCCGACGAAGCGACCGGGCGCCGCGTCGTCGACCACGCCTTACGCGTTCGGGTCCCAGGCGACGAGCCGCTCGAAGATGACCCGGTCCCCGTCGATCTTCACCGAGTCCATCGGGGTGCGTCCATAGAACCACAGGACCAGCTCACCGGCCGTGCCCTGGGCGGAGGCGTCGGCCGGGGCCTCACCCTCGCCAGCAGCCGGGAGGCGGGCGGCGCGGGCGCCGTCCGCCTCGACCGTGAAGCGCCAGGAGCGGCCCTCGGTGGCGTGGTAGTCGACGACGGCCGGCTTGTGCGGCCAGACGCCCGACCACGCGCAGCAGGTGAACAGGAAGTCCTCGACGCCGTCCAGCGCTACCTCCGCCGGCAGCGGCTGTGCGGCGCCCACGGTGAGCTGGGCGTCATAGGTGTGCATCGCGATCTCCTGAAGCTGGTGCCGGGCGACGGCACCGCTGGTCCGCGGCGACTGCGAGGCGCCCCACCACGTCCAGCACTCGGCGTCCGGGCCGACCTCCCGCAGGGTGTCCAGCAGCTCCTGCGTCGACGCGGCCAGCCAGGCCACCAACGCCCCTCGCTCCCGGGGCGCCTGTGCCTCGGCGCGCGCCGCCACGGCCTCGGCCGGCGGGGCGTCGGCCGGACCGGCCTCGACGACGGCGGCCCAGAACGGGCGGCCCGAGCCCAGGTGCCGCGCCAGGTCGAACAGCGTCCATTCCGGACAGGTCGGCACCTGCGCGTCCAGGCTGGGAGCGGCGGCGATCGCGGCGCGGAAGGCGCCCGCCCGTTCGTCGATGAGTCGCAGCAGGTCAGGGAAGTCCAGAGTGTTTTGCACTCCGGATGTCTATCACTGCGCCCCGTGTGACCGCACGCGGATTTTCGCAGCCGACGCGGCGGGCGCGCGGCACGGTCCGCGCGCCTTCGGATGGCGCGGTGCCCTGCTCTCACGCACAGCATCGGTCGAAGTCGCCCGATCGGGGATTCCCGTTCGACCGACACCCCACAGGATCGGAACGGCAACAGCCGCTCAAGATTCGCTGTCGCAGGTCACCTGTGCAACGTACGGGGCTGAGCGTGCCTTATGCGGCAGAACGCCTGAGTTGGCCAGCGAGTTCTGCCCGGCCTGAAGCCGGATCTCCTCACGAAACGCCCGACGCTCAGCGGTCAGGCCCCCACCCTCCGAATACCTCACCCCACCGGCATACCGCAGGGATCACGAACCGTCACCACCCGACGACAACACGACAACCTCAGTAGGGAGTGTTAGCGGGATTCGTGATCGTGGGCCGCTGGGATCGTCGGCCCGTGCCCGCGACGCCGGGAGCCGGCCGGTCCACGCCTCGGAACGCCGGGTTCAAAAGAGAGAGCGCGATGAAAGCAAGAACCGTCGAAACCGCGATAGCCGTACTGCTCGCCGTCGGTTCCGCTGCTGTGGTCGCCACCGCCTCCGCTTCGGAGCACACCGGCATCGCCGTCTCGGCCGCGAGCGGTCCGGAGCAACCGGGCGAGCCCGCCCCCGGGGAAACCCAGACAGTGCGGAAGGAAGGTCGTCGTCACGTACGGGGGAAGGTCCGTAACGGCGACGGTCCTTGACGCGGCCCCCGCCGCGGGAAGGTACGGCATCGCTCTCACGCGGGCCGCGTTCGCCGCGCTCGCGCCTCTCGGCCAGGGGCAGGTCGACGTCACCTGGTACTTCGCGCAGTAGTCGGGCGGCGGCTGCGCTGCACGACACGGTGTGGCTGGATCTCGGCCCGGAAGGATCCTGGTCCGGTGCGGTGTCCGTGGGACGGGCGAACGCCCCGCGGGGAGGGGGCCCACAGGGAGACGCGCCGGAGGGCAGCACACCGTGCGGGACGTGAAGGGCCGGCTTCCCTTCGGATCTTGGCGTTCGCCGGCCGCCGGCCGGGCGCCGAGTCAATGGTGCTGGTCTTCGCCGAGCGCGCCGACAAGGCCGGTGAAGCCGACGGGGTGCTTTCCGGTCTGCCGGAGCTTCGCGTGCGGGGGCTGGCCGCCCCCGACGCCCGCCGTGCTCGACGCCGCGCCGCCCAGCAGCCTCGTGGTCGCCGGCGATACGCGCGGCCGCGCCTTACGGCGTCCGCTCGCCGCCGCGTACGAGGGCCAGTTCCCGCGCCGTCAGGGGCGGCCCGGTCAGAGGTGGACGCAGGGGGCCCCGCAGGGCACCGAGCAGCACTCGCGGTTTGACCAGGCGGGTCAGCGGGGCCTGGAGGGAGGTGACGTCGAAGAAGTCCTTCGTCATCGTGAAGTTGCCGCAGCAGGTGTTCAGCAGGCGGTACGTGTAGCCGGCCACGAGCCTGTCCTTGCGGGTCGGGCCCCCTCCCTGGACTCCCGGGTAGAGCACGTCATGGCCCAGTGCCAGGTCCCAGGCTGCCGCGACGGGCTTGGCCACGGCCTTCTGGACGCGCTTCGCCAGCTGTGGGGCGTCGACTCCGTGGCACGACACGAGGCGGCGGAGCATGAGGGCCGCTTGGGCGGCCACCGACATGGCGTGACCGTAGATGGGGTTGAAGGCCGCGAGGGCGTCGCCCAGTACGACGAACCGCTCCGGCCAGTTCCTGACGTCTTCGAAGTACCTGCGCGCATTACGCGTGCTGCGGTTGACCGTCACCCCGGTCAGTGGCTCAAGGCCGGAGATGATCTCGCCGATGACGGGGTGGCGCAGGCTGCGGGCGAAGGCCTCGAAGTCCTCGGTCCTGCCTGTGGGCTCGCCCCCGCGGGTGCCGGCCGTGGTGACGATCCACTGGCCGTTCTCGATGGGCAGGATGCTGCCGCTCTTCCCGGGGCGCGACGTCCGCGGGTCGGACTGCACCACGACGAGAGGGAAGCCGGCGGCGCCCTCGGGCGCGCGGAAGACGCGGCTCGCGTACGTGAGGCCGAGATCCAGAGACCGTTCGGGGGCTGGGGCGACCCCCAGCTGCTCCAAGTGGTGGGGAGCCCGGGATCCCCGTCCGCTCGCGTCGACGACGAAGTCGGCCCCGAGGACTTCTTCCCGGCCGTCGGCCCGGCGTACGCGCACGCCGGTGACTCGGGCGGCGCTGCCCGTGAGGGATTCGACCCGGGTACGCGGCAGGACCCGCACGCTGGTGTCGGAGAGGACGAGGTCGCGGACCACGAAGTCCAGGAGGTCGCGGCTGCACGCGATAAGGAACGACGTCTCCTGGTTCCAGCGCCTGAGCCATCCCTCGGGGGTGAATCCGACCATGCCGGTGGGGATCGGGATGCGGTTGGCTCCGGCCGCCATCCACCGGGCGGTGGCCCCGGGCAGGAGGGCTTCCGCGGCGTTCACCCCGCGTCCCCAGAACATGTGGGCGTGGCTCGCCTGAGGAAGCCCTCGCCGGGGCACCGGGCCGTCCGGCAGTTCGTCGCTGTCGACCACGAGGATTTCCCGCACCAGGCCGCGCAGTGCGGCCGCCGCGAGCATGCCGGCCAGACCTCCGCCGATGACGATGGCACGCCTGGGTGCCGCTGTGGTCCGGGGGGCGCGGGGCTGGGTCATGTGGCTGCTCTTTCGTGGACCGTGGCAAGTGCGGGGGATCATCGGGAGGGACGGAAGCCGGGTGACCGGAGGATCGGCGTGGCCGGCCTCAGCTCTCGGCGTGACCGGCGTGCGCCGGGGGGCTGTCGGGGTGCGGTCCGCCGAGTACGGCGGTTCGCGGGACGGCCGGCGAAGCGGGCGCGTGATCGGCCCCGGGGCGGGGAACGGCCAGGACGCGCAGCGCCTCGGAGAGGCGGACGAGCTGGTCGTCGTCACCGGCGAGCATGCTCTCCAGGTGCCCGTCGGCATCGTCGGGGTGGGTGCCGCGCATGCTCCTCAACGCGGTGGTCACCATCGAGACGTGGCGCGCGGCCTCCGGCTTCACGGCGCCCGGACGGGTCGTGTGCCCCTGTTCGCCCTGGCACACGTCGCGGTCGGTACAGGGCGAGAGCAGCCGGAGTCCGTCACGGATGTCGCAGGTCCGGCGGAGGTGACGCCTGCCGAGTGAGGACCACCAGGGAATGCGCACCAGTTCGTACGGGGTCACCTCGCGCATCGTCAGCCACAGCGGGCGGAGCCGCCGGTACTGCGACCACCGGTGCCACCAGCCCGTCAGCCCTTGGCCCACGGAGGGCAGGACGAACCCGACGCACTGGCAGAGCGAGGCCACGAAGGACACGTTGGGCGCGAGCGCGGTACTGACGCCGTCCCAGTCGTGACCGGACCAGCGGGCGCCGATCGCCAGGAGCTTGCAGGCCACGTATCCCAGACCCAGCACGGCGCCGGTCACGATGAGGACCAGGCCGGCACGGAGCAGGCCCGTGACCTCGCGCGACCAGCGCCAGCAGAGGCGGCCCAGCACGCCGATCGCCGTCCCGTAGGCCAAGAGGCTGAGGACGATCATCTCGCGGAGGTAGGGGGTGGTGGCGTAGTAGGTGTCGAAGTCCCGGAGGCGTTCGTCTGGTGCGTCACCCAGGGCGAACAGGGTGAGCTGTCCGGCGCAGACCACCGCGTACGCGCCGACGCACCAGCGCGTGGCGGCCTGGCGGCGGTCCTCCGGTCCCCCGCGCCAGGTGATGGTCAGGTGGATGAGGGCGGCGCTCGCGACGGTGACGATGCAGTACACCAGGGGAGCCGAGAAGTTGGCGATGCCGGTCAGCGTGTTGACCTGGGAGATGGTCGGTGGAGCGGCGAAGAAGAACACGGCTGCGCCCAGGGGCAGGAGCAAGGACACCGAACGGACGAGAGGGTCACGCCAGTGCCTGAGGAGTCGGGGCACCCTCAGCGCGAAGGCGACGGACAGGACGCCGACGACGAGGTAGAAGAACACATTGGTCATGAGGTCTCCCCGCCGGTCCGGACACCGCGCGGGGGCGTCATGCCGGCTTCCTCACGGCAGCGGCACCCGGCATGCCCGAAGTCCCGGCGGGGACGCCGGAGCAGCGACTGGGAGATCCGTACGAGGTCGTGCTGCTCCCCGGGCCCGTCCTGGAGGACTCGCGAGGAGGTGACCACGCTGTGCGCGGAGTCGGCGCGCAGCGCCTCCACCGCGGCCGCGGAGGCATCGGCGGGCGCGGCACCCCTGGCGAGTGCTTCGGCGAGGGCGCGGGCCCGCAGGGCCGGGTCGAAGTAGGGGTTGAGGGTGAGCAGTCCGTCGTGGATCCGGGATTCGCGCTGCAGGCAACGTACCCCCGGCGATGAAAGGAGGGGCATCCCCATCAGCGGGGCGGCCGGGGTCACCGCACCGACCAGGCGCGACAGCGGTCCCAGCTGCCGGTACCGGGTCCAGTCCCGCCAGGGACCCTTCACCCGCTGCACGACCAGGTGGACCCCGAAGCCGCAGATGATGAAGGGGGAGGCCGCGGAGACGAACGGCTTCGCCGTCTCGGTGCTGAGGACGTCCCAGTCGGGGCCGGCCCAGTGGGCGCCCGCGGCCGCGAACTCGCTCACGTTGTAGCCGAGCGGGGGGACGTATCCCGTCACCATGAGCGTCGGACCCACGCGCAGCTCCCCCGACACCTGGCGTTGCCAGCGCCAGCGCAGGGACGCCATGACGACCGCGGCGGTGGCGTGGGCCACCAGGTGGAGCACGATCATTTCGCGGATGTAGGGGGTATCGGCGTAATGGGTGTCCAGGTCCCGCAGCCGTTCGACAGGTGCCTCACCCAGTGCGAACAGGACGCACAGGGCGACGATCACCGCCCCGTAGGACCCGATGCACCAGTGCGTGGCCCGCCGGACGCGCGCGGGCGGGCCCCCTCTCCAGTGGATGACCAGCACGATGCCGGACGCCGAGCACGCCATCAACAGCGAGTAGACGAAGGGGGCCGCCGGATTCGGGATGCCCGTGAAGGCGTCGACCTTCGCGAGCATGGGAGTCGCGCCGAACACGAAGACGCCGATGGCACTCAGCAGGAAGACCTCCACGGCCCGGAAGAGGGGGTCGCGCGGAACGCGCCGCAGGCCGCGGCGCCTGAGCAGGATGACCGCGGCACCCAGCGCCGCGAGCAGGTGGAAGCTCGGATCGGTCACGTCAGCCCCGTGCGCCGTCGTGGCTGAGGGCGGCCTCGATCCGGCCGGAGGTCGTGCTCCGGTCCAGCGGGTGCGGAGGCGCGTCCTTCAGGAGGTGCTGGACGGCGTGGGCCAGTTCGAGCCCGTAGCGTTCGGCGGCCTGCTCCTGCCTGGTGTGCTTCTTGGCGGCGGCGTCGTTCTGGTCCGCCGGCAATGTCCTCCGGCGTCCGGCGGCCGCGAGGACGGACTCGACGATCCGTTGTAAGTCCGTGCCGAGGCGCAGGGGACGGCCGGCGGCGGAGCTCTCGGTGACTTGGCCGTGGCAGTGGCCGAGCTCGAGGTGGCGCAGTTCGTGTCCGGCGATGATGATCTGGTGCGCGGGAACACTCCTGCGCTCCACGATGACGAGGTCCTGCGCGCCGAGGTTCAGCGCGAGTCCGCTGGCGGTACCCGGAGGGAAGGAGGTCATTCGGAATTCGATCTTCCGGCCCCGGCGCTGCCCCATGGCGTCGCAGAGCGCTCGGCATATCACTTCAGCCGGCACGGGCGCCTGCAGGTGGCCGAGGGCGTCCACGAGGGCTCCGACCGACTGCCGTATCTCCCGCTGCTTGAACACGAATCTCTCCTCTGCCCCTGCTCTGCCCAGGGGCAAGAACGCGTGCGCCCCGGCAGGATCCACTCCATCGGCGCGCCCGCACGGACCGCGCTCGACGGTACGGGCGTTCCGCGGGCCGCCGCCCCTCCGGATTCCTTGAGTCGTTGCCGGGGGATCAACCCCGGGCAGGGGCTCTCAGGGCGGGTTCCCGGCCTCGTCCGGCCTTTGCTCGGACGCGTACTCGTCCATGTAGGCGTCCAGCCACTGGAGCAGCTTCGTACGCCCCTGGTCGGGCAGCAGGGCCGCGCGCAGGGCGATGCCGTCGACGCCGTGCCGGGCGTAGAGGCTCGGACCGCCGGCGCCGGCGGCGGCTGCCGCGGGAACGTTCCGTTCGCTGTACTCGTGGAGCAGCGTCTTCTCGATCGCGGTCAGGGCGCAGTGGAGGGCGTCGGCGTCCTCGGACTGGAGGAAGCCGGCCGGCCTCTGGAAGAACCTCTCCAGCCGGGCGCAGTGGTCCATGGTCGGCCGGCGGTCGCCGCCGAACAGCGCCTGCACCTGCTGGCGGGAGATGCCGCTCGCCCGGGCGATCTCGCCGTGCGAGTACTTGCGGCCGTTCTCCTTGAGGTACGTCGAGTGGAGCAGGTCCAGCCGCTGGCGGAAGCGCTCGTGGATGTCCGGCTCCCCCGCCTCTCTCCCGGCGAGGAGTTCCCGGACCACGTCGAGGGGTACCCCGGAGGCGTGGCTCAGCCGCCCGGGGTCCAGGACCTCGTCACGGCCGCGGCCGAGCTTGGCTCCCAGTTCCGCGACCCGCTCGATGACGGAGGCCAGTCGCGCGGCGGCCGTGGGTGGCAGGGCAGTGGGTTCTGTCACCGGTTGGTCTCCCCGAAGTCACGCAGGACGAGTCATCCCGGCGCCACCGGGAGGCAGGGCCACGGCGGTGGCGGCTACGACTCCGAGCCTGCCACAACCGTGGCTGCACGGCCACGAGTCTCCGGCCAACCTGCCACAGCCGTGGCAGGAAAGCGACGATGACGGGCCCGCTTCAGCGCAGGCCCGGCCCCGCCACCGGCGAGGGGACCTGTTCCTTCGCCACTCCCGAGAGCACGCCCATGACCCGGACCGCGTCGGAGAGGCGCACGAGTCCGTCGTCACTGTCGATCAGGGTTTCGACGCTTCCGCCGCCGTCGCCGGGCTCGGTCCGCAGGGAATCGAACGCCGCGATGACCAGCGCCGCGTGCCGGGCCGCCTCCGGCTTCAGCGCGCCGGGGCTCGCCGCGAGGGCACGCTCGGCCGCCGGACCCGTGCCGTGTTCGAGGTAGGGGGACAGCAGCCGCAGGCCGTCGCGGATGTCGCAGGTCCGCCGCAGGTGACGCCTGCTCAGCGACGACCACCGGGGCAGGGGTACCAGTTCGTACGGGATCACCGCGCGCATGGTCTCCCACAGCGGCCCGAGCCGCCTGTACCGCGACCGCCGGTGCCACCACTCCAACAGGCCCTGGCCGGCGGCCGGCAGGGCGAAGCCGACGCACTGGAGCAGCGAGGCCAGGGCGGCCAGGGAGGGAGCCGCCGTCGTACTGGCGGCGTCCCAGTCGTGGCCCGTCCACCGGGCACCGACGGCAAGGAGCTTGAACGCGGCGTAGCCCAGGTTCAGCACCCCTCCGGCGACGATGAGGAGGAGCCCCGCGCGCAGCAGACCGGCCACCTCGCGGGCCCAGCGCAGGCACAGGGCCGACAGGACGACGGTCGCCACCGCGTGCCCCAGCACGTAGAGGAGGATCATCTCCCGGAGGTAGGGGCTGGTGGCGTAGTACGTGTCGAAGTCCCGCGGGCGTTCGTCGGGAGCGTCCCCGAGCGCGAACAGCGTGAGCAGCAGCACGATGACCACCGCGTACGCCCCGGCACACCAGCGGGTCGCCGTCAGGCGCCGGTCCTCCGGTCCTCCCCGCCAGGTCAGCATCAGGTTGATGATGCTGGCGCTCCCGGCCGTGACGACGGCGTGGACGAGCGGGGCCGAGAAGTTGGCGACGCCGGTGAGCCGGTTCACCTCGGAGACCGTCGGCGGAGCGGCTAACAGGAAGACGACGGCGCCCAAGGCGAGCACCGCGGCCACGGAACGGACCAGGGGCTCCCGCCAGTGCCGTACGAGTCCCGGCACCCTCATCGCGAAGGAGACCAGGAAGAGGAGGGCGGGTATGTAGTAGTACATGCTGCTCATCGGGTGTCCCCGTGGGCGTCGAGCGACCGGAGCGGCTTGGCGCGCCCCTGACCGGGCAGCGGGACCGCGCGCGACACGATGCCGTCGACGCCGTGGCGCTCGTACGGACTCGGCCGGGCGGCACCCCCGGCCGAGGCCGCCGGCGGTACGGAGGATGCTTCTGTCACGGGTCGGTCTCCCGAGATCACACAGGACGGATGATCCCGGCGCCACCGGGATGCAGGCCACAGCAGCGGCAGCTGCGACCGTCATCCTGCCACAGTCGTGGCAGAGCATCCACGCCCTCCGGCGCAACTGCCACAGCCGTGGCAGTGAGTTGGCGGCGCTCCAGCGCTGACCGGACGCGTACGGATCACCGGACGGGGTCGGCTGCCGTCCCGGTGATGGCCTTCCGTTCGGCCTGCGTCAGGGGCGGACCCTGGGGCCGTCGAGACCGGCGCGCGCAGCCCCGGACCCTCGGCGCCCTCCTGGACGTCATCAGCCTCGAGAGGCCCGCGACGCGGCTGTTCTCCCGCGAGATGCTGGTACCGATGTTCCTCGGCCCCAAGAACCGCACACGCCGGCTTCGCAGGCCGAGGGCCTCCAGCCACTCGGGGGCGCGCGACCCGCGCCCCCGAGGCATCGATGACGAGGCCGGCGTGGAGGGTCCGCGTCCCGGTGCCGGTCCGCACGCGGATACCGGTGACTCGGTCCGGTCCGCCTTCGAGGCACTCGACGGCGGAGTCCTCGTGGAGGGTGATGCGCGGGTCGCCGAGGACGCGCTCGCGCAGGGCGTGGTCGAGGAGGTCGCGCGAGCCCACCAGGTTGCGGTGGCGGCTGCCCTCGAAGCGGCGGAACCAGACCTCGTTCGGGGCCCGGGAGACCATGTCACCCATGATGCGGACCAGTCGGCCGCCCTGGACGACGACGCTGTCGGCGAAGCCCGGGAGGAGCTCGTCGAAGGCCTGCACGCCGCCGCGCGAAACGATCACCGGACGGCGGGGCCGCGGCAAGCCAGCGAAGCGGGGGACGCTGCCCGAGTGGCTCCCGGAGGCCGTGGCGACCCCGTGCCGCTCGCGTCGAGGGCCGGCGGCATCGCGTCCCCGTACTCTCAGTTGCTCGAGCAGGGAGCGCCCGGCAGCCGCCGGTCAGCCGGTGTACTTCGTGCCCTCGAAGGAGTACGGCAGGTTCGACTCGGCCGCGACGGACACCTCGCCCGAGGCGCCCGCCGACACCTTCAGCACGGTCAGGGCCATGATCCGCTGGGTGTACGAGGCCCAGGGGATCCCCGTCGTACCGGCCCAGCCGCTGCTGCTGAAGGTCGTCGACCGCCCCGGGCCCAGCTCCGTGTACACCTTGCTGACGGCGGTGCAGGCCACGAGCGCCCCGCCGTCCGTCGTGCGCCAGACGGGGCCGTGCGGGGTGCGGTTGACGTCGATGCCGAAGTCGGCCTTGGCGCCCTTCCCGAGCGACTTGCGCAGGCCCTCCAGCCCTTCGGCGGAGGCCGTCTTCCGCTCGGTGACGTCCTGGCTCCACTTCACGCCGCCCGTACCGGCGTCGGTGTGCAAGTAGTCGCCGTACAGCCCGCAGACCTTCGAGGGGTCGGCGCCGAGACCCGTCGTGTCCCCGCCGGTGACCGCCCGGCCATCGGGCCCGACGGCTATCGGGGGAAGGTCCGTCGGCTCGGGAGCGCGGGCGACGAACGCCGCGAGCCAGGGCGCGCCGGCCCGTTGCTGGTGGAACAGCGACCAGCGCAGCACGGCCTTCTTCCCGGCGTCGCCGACGGTGTGGCCCTGGACCTCGTGGGCGCCCAGGATCCACCGGTCGCTGCCGTCGTCCTTGCCAGTGGTCCACGTGTGCACCGCGGGGTCCGTCTTCGGAGCGTCGGCGGGTCGCGGCCCCCGGTCGGTGCCGTACTTCTTGCCGGTCTCCACGACGGCGAGCTGCTGCTCCAGCAGCGGGCCCTCGGTGACGCCCTTCCAGTACTCGGCGTCGAAGTTGTCGGCCTCGACCTTCAGGGTGAGGTCCTTGACCACGCCCCGTGCCTCCTCCGCCGAGAGCGGGGGTGCCGTGACGGGGGCCGTCGGGCTGCTCGTCGCGGGGCCGGCAGCGGGTTTCGCCGGCGCTCCGGCGCTCGGCTTCGCGGCCTGCCCGCCGCAGCCGGCCGTGGCGGCGAGTGCGAGCAGGGCGGCCAGGGCGGCGGGTACGGGTGCGGAGCGTCTCATCGGAATCCCCCTCGGGAACGGTGCAAAGGCCCCTGATCATGCACGATGCCTCCGAGGGCCGCCGCACCGCCCACCCGTGATGTCACCGCCGGGCCCCTGAGGGGGCCGGCGGCGGTCTGCCTGGACCGCCGCCGGACCCCACGGCTCACCGCTGACGGTGCTCCGGCGTCGAGGTCATCCGGTAGCGGGCCTGCTCGCCACCGTCCTCGGCGCGCGCGGTCTCGTACCGTTCGAAGCCGGCCTTCTCCAGGACGCGGACGGAGGCCGGGTTCGACGGTTCCACGGAGGCAGCCACCGTGTGCACGCCGGGCGCGGCCAGGGCGTGCACGGCGAGCGCCCGGGTGGCTTCGGTGGCGTAGCCCCGTCCCCGGCGGGAGGGGACCACGCCGTACCCGAGCTCCAGGACGCCCTCGTCCGGCGGCCAGAACAGGCCGATCGAGCCCACCACGAGGCCACTGTGCCGTTCGGCGATCAGCCGGTGGCCGTACGTGCCGAGCCAGTCGGGGTGGTCGCCCAGGAGCCCCGCGATGACGCGGTCGCCGTCGGCGGGGAAGTCCTCGGCCCAGTCGGCCGGCCGGGAGCCGGCCTGAGCCTCCGCGCCGGCGCCGGCGCCGGTGAGGACGGCGGCGACGGTCTCGGGCGTCCAGCCGCGGAGCACCAGCCGCTCGGTGGTCAGATCGGTGAGGTCGTTCGAAGGTGCGTGACGCACGGTTGTCTCCAGGTCGTTCGGAACGACCGGACCGCGTCGCGTCGGCGCACGGTCCGGAAAAGGGCATGCCGAGAAAGGCCGTCGACGGCCATATTCATCAACCTCCCTGTTACCGGTCTGTGTTGGCGCGCGTCCCGCGTGCCGGGAAGACCGTAGCAGGCTCCCGCGCCGTCACCCCTTACGGGCGTTGAGCCGCTGCGTGCGGGTGGGCTCCTGCGGCGAGGAGTACGTCGACCGTCTCCTGGTACGGTCCCGTCAGCGCCCAGCCGAGTGGGGTACGGCCCGTGCCGTGGTCCTCCCGAAGGTTCGGGTCGGCGCCCTGGGCGAGCAGTTCGCGCACCGTGTCGGTGTGGCCCCAGCACGCGGCGGCGCACAAGGGGGTCCCCTCGGCGCCGCGTCCGCTTTCGGTGTTCGGGGAGGCACCGGCCGCCAGGAGGTGGCGGACGGTGTCGAGAGACCCGTGAACGGACGCCGCGTACAAAGGAGTAGTGCCCTCCGCATTGGCCGTCTCCGGGTCGGCGCCGGCCCGCAGGAGTGCTCCGACCCGGGCGGTCCGCCCGAACATCGAAGCTTCGACGAGTTGCCTTGACAGTTTCTTCTGCCGTCTTCGGTTCACAGTGGCCCAGACTAGTCAGCCCTGCCGGGCGCCGGGGTGGCGCTGCCCGGGCCCGGGTCGGGGCGGGCCGCTTCGGCGCCGGCCGTGCGGTGGGAGGTCGCGGTGTTCCCGAGGGTCCGGCGTAGCAGCCGTGTCGGTGCGGCGCCGGTGACCGCGGTGCGGCCGGTGGAGGGGAGGAGCCCGTCGGCGAGGTCGAGGAGGAGGCGGGGCTGGTGCTGCCAGTCGTAGGCGAAGAACGCGATTCCGTGGTCGTGGAGACGGCCGGCGAGCTCGAGGAGGCCGTGCAGGCCCGTGATGTCGAGGAAGTCGAGGCCGCGCATGTCGCAGGCGACGACGGCCGGCGTGTCGTCCTCCAGGCCGGCGACCGTCTCCTGGAGGGCGGGCCAGGTGTCCATGTCGAGCTCGCCCGCCAGGGTCAGGTGCACGGTGGGTCCGTAGCGTCGCACGGTGACCCGGAAGCCGCGGTCCATGGCGCTCACCTCGCCGCCTTCGTGCAGTCGGTGCTGTGTCCGGGAGTACGTGTCCGTCCGTCGCCACCGGGACCGTACCGGCCGGCCGTTCGTCAGGCCGCCTGGCTGCGGCGGAGTTCGGCCTGGCCGAAGAGGAGGGCCCATCCCTCCGGCAGGCGGTCGATGAGGCGGTTCAGGAGGGTGGGGCCGGCGAGGCGGGCCACGACGGTCAGGACGGCGCCGGTCTCCCAGCGGGCGACGGCGGGGGTGCGGCCGGTCCGGGTCGCGAGGTCCTTGACGAAGTTCCAGCCCGTGAGCGGGGCGGCCTGCGGGAGGTGCGCGCGGAGGGCCACCGCGGCCTCGAGCGGGAGACACCGCGCGAGGTCATCGCGTTCCTCCCCGGCGAGCTGCCGGCCGAGGGCTGTCATGACCCGCTGTACGGCTTCCGCGGCGCGTTCCGTGGTGGGGTAGGCGCCGTCGTATCGGACCTGCTCCAGCATCTGCTCGTAGGTCGTGCCGAGCGTCTGCGAGGAGAGTACGGGCTGGTCGAGCACGGTTGTCACGCCTTTCTCGTGTGCGGGTCGGGGTGGGCTGGTGGCCGCGCGGCCCGCGGTCAGGCGGGCTGCGGGCGGCCGAAGAGGGTGTCGTACCCGGCCGGGAGCTGGAACAGGATGCGTCGGGTGAGCTCCTCGCCCGCGGCGTCGGCGACGACGCTGAGGACGGCGGAGACGTCCCAGGTCGCGGTGGCCTGGGACGCGCCCTCGATCCATGCCGCCGTGGCACGGACGAAGCGTTCCGGGCTGAGGGGCTCCGCCGCGGGGAGCGGGTTGAGCAGGATCAGGGCGTAGGCCTCGGGCAGACGCGCGGCGAGTTCGCTGCGTTCCGCCCCGAGGAGGTGGGCGCCGAGCAGGGCCAGTACCACGCGGGCCGCTCGGTCCGCCTCCTGGCGGGTGTTGTATTCACCGCGTTCCTGGACGTGGTCGAGGAACGCGTCCCATCGCAGGGTCATCGCCTGGGACCTCCACGGAAACGGTCTGTGGATCCGGGGGTGGGAGGGGGCGAAGGACGGGTGCCGAGGGGGAGGGAAGGATGGTCCCGTCCTTCGCCGGCTCCGGGGGACGGCCGGTGCCTGCCGGTCGGGCAGGGAGCGTCCTGGGGGGTCAGCCGCTGATCTGCTTGCGGCCGCCGTCCGCCTTGATGCTGATCTTGCGGGGCTTGGCGCGCTCGGCGATCGGGATGCGCAGGGTCAGGACACCCGCGTCGTAGTCGGCGGCGATGTGCTCGGTGTCGAGGGTGTCGGCGAGCACGATCTGCCGGGAGAAGACGCCCAGGGGCCGCTCGGACAGCTCCATCTGTACGTCGTCCGACTTCACGGCGGGCCGGCGCTCGGCCTTCACGGTCAGCATGTTCCGCTCGACGTCGATGTCGATCGCATCGGGGCTCACGCCGGGGAGGTCGAAGGCGATGACGTACTCCTCGCCTTCGCGGTAGGCGTCCATCGGCATCACGGACGGCTTCGACCAGGTCCCGGACGTACCCGACAGCTGCTGGACGATCCGATCCATCTCGCGGAACGGGTCAGTGCGCATCAACATCGCGAAACACCTCCAGTCGGTTCAGGCAGGAACTGCCAATGCGCTTCCATCTCCCCCTGTTGTAGCATGTCATCGGAACGATGACAACAACAGTGTCATCCGATGGACGACAACAGGCTGGAGTGCTCCATGTCCCCCTCTGGTGAAGACGCCCAGGCCAGCCCGCCCGCCCCCCGAAGGCCGGCTCCGGCCTCCTTCTGGGCCGCCGCGAGCGCTTTGGAAGCCATCCGGACGGCGATCCACGAGGTGCACACCTCCGAGGCCGACGGCGCCCTCGACCCGGCGGACGGCCCGGGGCGCGCCCTGGACTCCCTCCGGCTCCTGCGCGAGACGCGCGAGGAGCTCGCCGGATGGGAAAGCGTGCTGATCGAGACCGCCCGGGCGGCCGGCGCCAGCTGGGCCGACCTCGCCGGCCCGCTCGGCGTGGCCAGCAGGCAGGCAGCCGAACGCCGCTACCTGCGGCTTCGCCCCGGGGCCGCCGACACCACCGGGGACCAGCGCGTCCAGGCCGTCCGCGACCGGCGCGCCGCCGACCGCACCGTCACCACCTGGGCACGGGAGAACGCGAGCACGCTGCGGCAGCTGGCCGGGCAGATCATCGGGCTGACCGACCTGCCCGCCGGCTCGCACGGCAGGATCGACGAGCTCAACAAGGCCCTCGCACACCATGACGCGGCCCGCCTGGTGGAACCGCTGTCCGCCACCCAGGACGATCTGCACGGCGCACACGGCGATCTCGCCCGGCGCGTCGAAGCCGTCAAGGACCACACCCGCCGGCTGCGCAGCCACAGCAACAGGCGACGCGGCGTCTGAACACCTGACGGCCGCCAGGACCGGTCAGCCCGTCGGGAAGGGCCACGGACCGGCCGCCTCACGGAGGGCGGAGGCCGCTCGCGCCGTGACGGCCGGGGGTGCCCCGCCGGCGCCGCACCGGCAGGCGACTGCCCGGGTGACGTCGACACCGTCGGCGGCCCTGTCCGCGCACTCCCGGTGGGCGTCGGGGCGAGGATGCACGGGCGCATTCCCCCTCACTTCGCCGCTGGAGACTCCTGTGCTCGAACGCAAACAGGTCAAGGGCCGCACCCAGGTCACCTTCGTCCTCCCCGCCCACACTCCCGACGGGCCGGTCAGCGTGGTCGGCGACTTCAACCACTGGAACCCCGCCGCCCACCCCCTCGAGCCCCGTGGCGACGGCACCCGCGCCGCCACCGTCGCGCTCCCCCGCCACAGTACGCACTCCTTCCGCTACCTCGCCGCCGGCGACTACTGGTTCAACGACGAGACGGCCGACAGCCACGACGGCCCGAACAGCCGCCTCCACACCTGAACGCTCCGGAACACCGACGGCCGCGCCGCCCTCGGTGGCCGTGCCCGTGACGGGCGGGCCGGCCGCGCGTGATGTCCCGTACGGCCGTGCGGCGGTCGGGACAGGCGGCACGGTCCGCAAGCCCCGTACGCAAGGGCCCCGACCAGCCGGGGGGGGGTGGGCTGGCCGGGGCGGGCCCCGGCCGGCGGGGGGGATGCCGACCGGGGGCACAGCGGGCAGGGCCACAGGAGCGACCGCTTCGCAGCGACCACCTTGACCCCAGCCCCTCGATCCTCGCAGGAAACCACCCGCCAGGCCCGCCGGACACGCACGGCCGCCGGCACCGCCCCGGCGAACCGCGGGAGGTTGCGCGGCGGCGGGCGGGGCAGGCGTCGGTCATGAGCCGTGACCTGCGAGGGCCGGGGCCAGTACCGGGGCCGGAGGCCCTCGCGGCCCTGGCGGAGTGGGTCGCCGTCGAGTCGGTCTCCTCGGAGCCCGACCGCGCGGCCCGGGTACGCCTTTCCGCCCGCTGGCTGGTGGACGCGCTGCACGGGGCGGGCTGGCCCCGGGCGGAGGTGTGGGAGACCGACGGGCTGCCGGCCGTGTACGGGTGTTGGCCTGCGGCGGATCCCGGCGCCCCGGTGCTGCTGGTCTACAGCCACCACGACGTTCACCCCGCCGATCCGTCCGAGTGGCGGGTGACCGCGCCGTTCACCCCCCTGCTCCGTGCGGGCCGGCTGTACGGGCGCGGCGCCTCCGACGCCAAGGGCCAGGTCATGTGCCACCTGTGGGCCCTGCGCGCCCACCTGGCTCAACGGCCGGCACCTGCCGTGACCGTGAAGTACCTGGTCGAAGGGGAGGAGGAGACCGGCTCCGGGCACCTGGCCCAGCTGCTGTCCGAGCACGCCGGCGACCTCGCCGCCGATGTGGTCATGGTCTCCGACACCATGCTCTGGTCGCTCGACGAGCCGGCCGTCTGCACCCTGGTCCGCGGCTCCGTCACCGCCTCCCTCACCGTCCGGGGCGCCCGGCGGGACCTCCACAGCGGCGCCTTCTCCGGCGCGGCCGCGAACCCGGTCTTCGAACTGTGCAGGCTGCTGGACCTGCTCCGCGACGGCCGCGGCCGCGTCGGGCTGCCCGGGTTCTACGACGCCGTGTCGGATCCCGGACCGGCCCTGCGCGCCTCGCTGGACACCCTGCCCTTCCGCCTGTCCGACTGGCTCGCCGAGACGGGCACGTTCCGGGCCGACGGCGAGGCCGGGTTCGGGGTGCCGCGGCGCCTGTGGACGCGGCCCTCGGTGGAGGTCGCCCGCCTCACGACCGGCGGGGGCGGTGTCCCCTCGCTCGGGCTGATCCCGGCGGAGGCCGCTGCCGACGTCCTGCTCCGGCTGGTCCCCGGCCAGCGGGCCGAGGAGGTGGCGGGGCAGCTGCGTACCTGGCTGGACGGGAACCGGCAGCCGGACTTCCACTACGGTCTCGACATCTCCCCGACCATCTCCGACCCCTACGCCACACCTGAGGACCATCCCGCGCTCGGGGCGCTCCTGCGGGCGGTGGGCGGTGCGTACGGCTCCCCGGCGCGGCGGATCGGCAACGGCGGCGCCGCCCCCGCCGCGCAGCTGTCGCGCGCCTGTGACGCTCCGGTGCTCTTCTTCGGGACGGGGCTGCCCGGGGACCACTGGCACGGCCCGGACGAGCGGGTCGAGGTGCGGGCGCTCGAGCTGGGGGTCCGGGCGCTGGCCGGGTTCTTCGACGGGCTCGCGTCCTTGCCCCGGCCGTGGTGACGGGCTCCCGGGCACAGCGGTGACGGGCTTCCGGGCGGGCGGTCACCATGCCGCGTGCAGGTCCTCCTCGTACCGGGCCAGCCGGCCGTGGCCCTCGGCGATCACCGCGTACCGCCAGCGGAGGCCGTCCTTCGGCGCGCCCGCATAGAGCACGACTCCCCCGGCCTGCTCCGGGTCGTAGGCGAGACGGTGGGATCGGAGCCGGTCCAGGGCCTCGGCGAAGCCGTACGGACGGCTCGCGCGGACGGTGCCCGTCGCCCAGGCCGGTGCTCCGGTCCCGGCCAGGCGGGCGAGGCGGGTCGCCATGACGTGCGGGGTGGTGGTGGCGGTACGGCGGACGTTGCTCTCCCCGGCGAAGAGTTCACCGTCGGCGGACACCATGGCGTCCAGGCTGAAGGGGCCCGCGTATCCGTGCCGCGCGAGACGGTCGCCGAGTGCCCGGCCCCATGCCTCCAGCGCGGGCCGCACCGCGGGAGGGACGGAGGCGGGCAGTGGTGAGACGTAGCCCGTGAACGAACCGGCCGCCGTGCGCATCTCGCCGCTGAACACCGGGCGTGACCCGTGCGCGCCCGTCTCCATCTGGATGCTCACCGACCGCGCGACGTCGATCCGCTCCTCGACCACCCACAGCCCCTGCTCCCCGCCGACCGCGGCGAGGTCGGCGGCCGTCCAGGTCCCGGCGGGGGCCGGGAGGAAGAGCAGGCCGTGGCCTCCGGCGGACCGGTCCGGTTTGACGACGACCCGCCCGTGCGAGCGCAGCAGCCCGGCCACGGCTCCGGCCACGCCGTCCCGGCGGCACACCCGGCCGTCCGGCAGCCGCATGCCGAGGTCCCGCGCCGCCCGGCGGAAACCGGCCTTGGTGTTGAGCAGGGCCGTCACCTCCAGCGCGGCCTCGGCCGCCTCGATGCCGGCGTACGGGGCGACGGGCACCCCCAGGGCACGCGCGAGGGCCACCGCCGAGCCGTCCAGCGCGGTGGGAAGGACCCCTTCCACCGGCCGCCCGCCGGCCGCCGCGCGCACCGCGGCGGCGTCTTCGGCCCGCGTCCGGGCCTCGGTGAGCACCGTCACCGATCCGCGGGGCACGGCCGTCAGGTCACAGGCGTAACGGAGGAACTCCTCCGCGACCGGTACGGGGGACAGCAGTACGTCGCCCTCGCGCAGGGTCCACACCTCGCGCGGCGCCTGCTCCGCCCAGGCACGCAACACCTCCCGTTCGGCCGGGTCGACGGCTAGGTCCGACACGAGGTTCGCGTACACGACCAGCGGGCCGGATCCGGTCATGTCCGCGCCGGCGCCGGGGACGTCCGCGTGTTCGGTCATGATCCCTCCCGGGGCGGTTCGACGGGGACGGCGGCGACACTCCCGTACGCCGGCTGCACCCCGCCGCCTACCCCGTGTGCCGGGACGCACCGTCCGCGCGAGGTGCCGGGGCTGCCGGGGCGGGCCGTCCTGGAGCGGTCCCGGCCGGTCGAACATACGATGGGCTGGAACCGGCGCGTACGGCGGCTCGCCGTGCCGCCTCCCGGAGCGCTCGGGGTGGAGACCGTATGGCGCAGCCCGTCGAGACCGCGCGGCCCGTCATCCTGACCGTGGACGACGACCCGGGCGCCTCCCGTGCCGTCGCGCGTGGCCTGCGCCGCCGCTACGGCTCCGGTCACCGGATCGCCAGGTCGAATCCGTCCCCGGCGACACCCGTTTCCAGGTGCTGCTGCCGCTGACCGCACCCGACACCCCCGAGGAGACCGCATGACCGGGATCGACGGAATCGACCCTGCCGTCCCGCCCTCCGGCACCGGCTGCGTCGAATGCCAGGCGGTGGACGGCTGGTGGTTCCATCTGCGCCGCTGCGCCCAGTGCGGGCACATCGGCTGCTGCGACTCCTCGCCTGCGCAGCACGCCACGGCCCACTGGAAGGCCACCGGCCATCCCCTGGTGCAGAGCTTCGAACCGGGCGAGGACTGGTTCTGGAACTTCGCCACGGACTCCCTGTACGAGGGCGGGCCCGCGCTGGCCCCGCCGACGGAACACCCGCCGACCCAGCCGGTCCCCGGTCCGGCCGACCGTCTCCCTCCGGACTGGACGAGGCGGCTCCACCGCTGACGGGCCGGGGGGGGCGGGAAGGCGGGGTGAGGGACGGTCGTCGTCCCGCCGACGGGCCCGGGGACCGCTGGGGGGCCAGTGGGCGCCGGGGGCTTGGGCCGGGCCGGGTCCGCGGGGAGGCATGGACGCGGCCGCGGGCCGTGCCTGCGGCGGGACGACGGAGCGGTGCCGTCTCGGCGGCCCGCAGGCGGCGGCCCCGGGAGGGGGGCCGCCTGCGGTCGCCAGCCGCGGTGGTCGCCGGTCTGGCGAGACGTGCCGCCGTCACGGACGCGTGTGTCCCCGATTCCCGGGCCCAAACCCCTGTCCGGGGCGACGAGTTCGGCCCGGCGGCGGGGAACGGCCCCGGGCGGCTCCCTGGTCACCCCGCGGGTGTTCCGGCCTGTCGGTCGTGCCGAGCGGCGGCGAAGTGCACGTCGTACTGGTCCTGCCCGTCCAGCAGCACCTCGAAGGGCTCCTCACCCCGCCGCACCCGCCCCAGCGCCCGGAAGTAGCCGAAGCGGTCGGTGCCCGGCGTCAGGAGCACCAGCAGCTCCGCCCCCTGCCCCGGGGCGGCGCCGAAGGCGTGCACGGTGCCGGGCGGGACCACCACGAGGCTGCCCTCCGGCACGGTCTCGGCGCGTTCGGCGTCGGCGCCGTCCAGCAGGAAACGCGCGGCGCCGCCCATGACGAAGAACACCTCCGTCGAGCGGCTGTGGTGATGGGGGCCGGCGCCCTCGGCTCCGGCGGGCAGGGTCAGCCGGTTGACGCCCAGGGCGCCCCCGGTGTCGGAGGCGTCGGCGAGCAACCGGAAGCCGCCCCCGCCGGGCAGTGCGATGTGCTCGGCCTCCTCGGGCCGTACGACGAACGGGTTCACGGTCGCTCCTCCTCGAACAGGACGGGTGGGGTGGTCGCCCCATTCGACCGCGGGAACAAGCGGCGGACCAGAGCCGGTTGACGATCACGGCCATCTCGGATCGGGATGGCCGCGGAGCAGCGGGCGTCACGCCGGGGGTGAAGGTGGAACTGCGACAACTGGGGTACTTCGTCGCGGTGGCCGAGACGGGCGGCTTCGGCCGGGCCGCCGACAGCCTGGGCATCGTCCAGTCCGCCGTCAGCACGCAGGTGGCACGCCTGGAACGGCAGCTCGGGGTGGTGCTCTTCGACCGGGGCGCGCGGCGCACCGTCCTGACGGGTGCGGGCGAGGCCCTGCTGCCTCAGGCCCGGGCCGTGCTCGAGGCGGCCGGCCGTACGCGGGCACTGGCCGCCCGCATCGCCGACGGAACCGCCGGCCTGTTGCGGCTGGGTGCCGTACGCGGCCCGGGCGAGCGCACCAACCGGTTGCTCCACCGCCTCGCGGACGGCACGGGCTCCTTCCGCGTCGCCCTGCGCCACCTCCCGGCGGCGGAACGGCTGCGGTGCCTGCGCGACGGCGAACTCGACGCCGCGTTCGTACGCGGTGAGCCGGCCGCCCCTCCCGGCATCACCCTGCTGGAGGCCTGGCGGGACCCGTTGTACGCGGCCCTGCCGGCCGGGGACCCGCTGGCCGCCCGCCGTGTCCTGGACCTGGGCGACCTGGCGGGACTACCGCTGCGGCTGGTGGAGCGGCCGGCGAACCCGCCGTTCCACGACCTGGTCACCGGGATGCTGCGGGCGGCCGGGATCCAGCGGCCTGCGCCGGGGCCCCGCTTCACCACGCTGCCCGAGACCCTTGCCTCCATCGCCTCGGCCGCCGAGCCCTCCTGGACGGTGTTCTACGAGGTGACCGGCCTGCCCGACTTCCCCGGGGTCACGGTGCGGCCCCTCGCGGGGCCCGGGGTGACCACCTGGCTGGCGGTCCCGGAAGGCCCGCCCGCGCCGGCGCTGCGGGGACTGCTCGCGGCGCTGGCCGAGCAGGCCCCGCCGCCGGCGTAGGGCCGGCGTCAACCGCGGTCGTCACGCCGGCCGGGGTGCGGCGCGGAACCGGGGGCCGGGGCGGGGGCGGCCCGGCGGCGGGTCAGGCGGTGCCACCAGTGGTGGCGGCGCGGGTGTACGGCCCGGCCCATCCGGCGGCCCAGGAGGAGATAACCCAGCAGTGCGCCCGCGGTGTTGAGGAGGAGGTCGTCCACGTCGAAGGCGCGGCCGGTGACCAGGGCGCCCTGGATGAGTTCCACGAGGGTCATCACGACGGCCGTCACCGCCGCCACCCTCAGCAGCCCGCGCGCCTGGGGAAGGAGCACCGGGAGCAGCACCCCGAAGGGAACGCCCAGCAGGACGTTCCCGCCGAGCTGCTCGGCGGCCTCCCTGAAGGACGCGCCGTCGAGGTACGGGCCGATCGAGGCGCCCGGGCGGGTGTTGCTGTGCGCGATCCCGGCCGAGGCCGCCGAGGGCTCCAGGGTGATGTGCGCCAGGGCCAGGCTGAACAGGACGGTCCCGGCGAAGGCGGCCAGCATCGCGAGGGCCCGTAACACCGGGCGGGCGGGGGGCCGGAGCGGGGGAACGGTCTCCCCCGCCCCCGCCGCCCGCTCCACCCGCTCCACCTGTTCGGCCCGTTCGGCCCTGTGCTCCGCCCGTTCCGGTCGCTGCCTCCGCTTCGGCCGGCGCAACGCGGCGAGCCTTGCGCGTACGTCCATGGACCGCTCCCTCCTCCGTGACCCGCTCCTGCCGTGCAGGCCCGTGTACCCCGGTGCGGGGTGCCGACGCGGGTACAGGGGTGCCCGTCAGCCGCGGGGCCGGCCGGGGTGGGGGTGGGCCGGCGCGGCGGAGTGGGCGCCGCGCAGCAGGGCGTCGAAGTCCGCTCATGTTGGCCGAAACCCGGGCTCCCTGGCACCTGCCGCCCTGACCTAGCCTGCGGACCGGACCGGGCCGATATCGAGGGGACGCACGTGACGTGGGAGCCGCAGGCGCACGGGCAGGACGGGGCGGACGCCGGCCTCGACACGGTGGTCTGGGGTCGTTGCCGCGCGGGGACCGGCTGGTTCTGGATGGCCCGCCACACCGCGTGGGACGGCATCGTACGGCGCACCGCGCACGGGTGGAGCCGGAAACAGGACGACGCGCTGCGCGCGGGGGCGGCCGCGGCCCGGGACCTGGCGGCCGGCACCCGCGCGCAGGTGTTCCTGCGGCACCGGGCCGCCGAGTGCGCGTTGCAGGTGCTGCTGGAGGACGGCGGCGCCCCGGCCGACCGGGATCCGGCGTGCGCACGGCTCGCCGCGTCGCCCGCCGCCGCCCGGTGCCCCGTCAGGTGGCGGCCGGGGCCGCCGCCCGGGAGATGACCACGTCGAGCAGGGCGAGCAGCGAGTCGCGGGCCTCCCTGCGGGACCGGGCGTCCAGCAGGAGGACGGGGGTGGCGGGGTCCCTCAGGTGCAGTGCGGCGGCGATCTCCGCGGGGGTGTACGGCTGTTCGCCGTGGAAGCAGTTCGCGCCGACGACGAACGGCAGCCCCCGGCTCTCGAAGAAGTCGATCGCCGGGAAGCCCCGGTCCAGGCGCCGGGTGTCGACGAGCACGAGTGCCCCGAGGGCCCCGTGGAGCAGGTCGTCCCACATGAACCAGAACCGCTCCTGGCCGGGCGTGCCGAACAGGTAGAGGACGACTCCGGCGTCGGCGAGGGTGATCCGGCCGAAGTCCATCGCGACGGTGGTCAGTGTTTTGGACTCGATGCCCTCGAGGTCGTCCACGCCGACTCCCGCGCTCGTGAGGCGTTCCTCCGTACGCAGCGGCTCGATCTCGGAGACCGATTCGACCAGGGTCGTCTTGCCGACTCCGAATCCACCGGCGATGAGGATCTTGACGGGGGACGCCCCTGGGGTGGCGAAAGCGTCGGGAGTGTCATATCCGGGCAAGGTTGTCCCTGATTTTCATGAGCAGGTGGACGTTGGTGGTTTCGGCGCCCTCCAGCGGCGGCCGATGGTGGACCAGCCCGCGGTCCACGAGCTCGCCCAGGAGGAGCGTCATCGGGGTGAGGCGCATGTGCATGCGGGCGGCGATCTCGGCGACCGCCAGTCCGCCCGGCCGCGCGCACATGGTGAGGACGGCCCGCCATTCGGTGGCCAGTCCGGTGTGGGCGTCGTCCGCCGCGACCGCCGCCACGATGGTGGTGTCCATGGTGAGGGCGGTCTGCGGGGCGGCGTACGTGCGGCCGTCGGTCAGCGCGTACAGCCGTGTCCGGCGGGGTCTTCGGCGCTGCGGCTCCTCGGGCATTACGCGGTCGGCGGGGACGTGCGCTCGGGGGTTCCCAGCCACTCGCCGAGCGCCTGGGCGGTCCGTACGGCCTCGCCGCCCAGTTCTCCGAGCCGTGCCTTGCGGGAGGTCACCACGATGAGCGTGCTGCCTTCTCCGCATCCGACGACGCAGAGGTACCGGTCGTCCATCTCCACCAGCTGCCGGATGACCCGGCCGCCGTCGATCTCCCTGGATATCGCCTTCATGGTGGCGGCTATGCCGGAGGACGCGGCCGCGATGCGCTCGGCCCGGTCCCGGTCCAGCAGGTAGGCGCTGAGCTTGATCCCGTCGTTGGAGAGGAGCACGGCTCCTTCGATGCCGGCGATCCTGCTCAGGTTGTTGTCCAGGATGCCGTAGATCATCTCACTGGCTGTCGTCGTCATGGCTGATCCGCTCCGAGCTCTGCTTCCACTTTCCTGGTCCCCTCTTCGTAGTCCGCCCAGGCGTCGGCCACCTCTTCGGGTGTCGCCGTGTCCCGGCCGGCGTCGGGCTCCGGGGCGCGGGGCCCTCGGAGCTGCCGGGTGAGATGGGTCTGCGGGACGCGCTCGGGCAGGGCGGGCCGGGCGTCGGCCGGCCCTGCGGAGCGGGCGGGCCGCGGGGGTACGGGCACCGGAGCCGGGGCCGGCGGGGCGCCGGCGTCCGGCGCGGGCTCGCGCACCGGGAGGCGCACGGGGGCGGGCACGGCGGCCGGCGCGGGGTGCCGCTCGGGCAGCGGTGCGGGCTCCCCCGGTGCGGGGGCGTGCCCGTGCCGCTCGTCCCCCTGGGCGGTGGGCGCCAGCAGAGCGCTCGGCAGGATCACCACGGCCGCGGTCCCCCCGTACACCGAGCGCCGCAGCGTGACCCGGGCCTGGAGCTGGTCGGCCAGGTGGCCGACGACGAAGAGGCCGAGCCGGTGCGCGTTCTCGGCGAGGACGGAGTACGGCGGTGCCGAGTGCAGGCGCTCGTTCATGGCCTCGTAACCGGCCGGCGAGACGCGTGGCCCGCGGTCCTCGATCTCGACGGAGAGTCCGTCCGCCACGAGTTCGGCGCGGACCACCACCTTCGACCGCGGCGGCGAGAACCTGGTCGCGTTGTCCAGGAGCTCCGCCAGCAGGTGGCTGATCTGGCTGATCGCGTGCGGCCGCACGCTCGCCTCGTCCAGCGCCTGCCGTTCGATCCGACGGAAGTCCTCCACCTCCGCGGCGGCCTCGCGCAGCAGGTCGGCGACGCGCATGGGCTCGGTGTGCGGGTCGGGGACCTCGCCGCCGGCGAGGATGAGCAGGTTCTCGATCTGGCGCCGCATCCCCACCGTCAGCTGGTCGGACCGCATCAACTGGGCCAGGAGCGCCTCGTCGTGGCCGAAGGTGTCCTGGATGTCCTCGGTCAGGCTCAGCTGCCTGCTGACGAGGTTCCCGGCGCGCGCGGCGATGCCGGAGGCGAACAGTCCGAAGCCATGGCGTTCGGCGGCGAGTTGCCGGTGTCCGTCGACCGACACGGCGACCACCCGGGCGAAGGCGTCGGCGATCTGCCCGACCTCGTCCTCGCGCCCGCGCACCGCCGGCAGCGCCTGCGTGCCGACGGCTTCTCCGCGCTGGAGCCGGGCCACCACATCGGGCAGCGTCTCCTCGGCGATGGCGACCGTACGGGTGTGCAGACGGCTGAGGCGCCGCAGGACGGACCGCGTGGTGAGGACGACGACCGCGGTGACGAGCAGCAGGGTGGTGCCGCTGGCACCGACCAGCCAGTAGACCTCGGTCTCCAGCGCGGAGGCCTTCGCGTCGGCGCGGGCGAGCACGCTCCGGGCCCGGTCCGTGTTGAGTTCGGCCAGCCGCGGTGCGAACGCGTGGTGTGCGGCGGGCCAGTCGCCGACGTCGGCGGGCAGCTTCGCGCCGGTCGCGGTGTCCTTGTGGTTGGCGATGACCGCGTTCTCGACGCGGAGCTTGGTCTGCCAGGCCTCTGAGGCGGTGAGCTGGTTGAACGAGGCGAGTTCGGCGGGCGGGAGGTACGGCACGATCCAGGTGTCGTACAGGTACCGGTGGGTGCCGACGGCGTTGAGGAAGTCGGAGAAGCCGGTGGCCGCCAGCTCACGGGAGGGGCCGGCCAGCGCGAGGGCGCTGTCCTCGCGCGCGACCATCTCGGTGGCGGAGAACAGGGCGACGGCGGGCCTGCTCTCCTGGGCGAGTTCGGCGTCCTCGGCGTGGCTGAATTCCTCCTGGTAGGCGCGGATGATGTCGTCGATCACACCGGTGTAATAGCCGACCGCCTGCTCGGCACTGCCGTTGTGGGCGTCTACGCGTTTGCGGTACGAGGTCAGGAGGTCGAGCCGCCCGGTCACGGTGGCGAGGTGCTCCTCGCCCGGCCCGGACCGCTGCGCCGCGTCCTCGCCGGCGCCGCCCGAGAGCCGTCGCAGCTCCGCCGCGGCCCGGTCCGTCGCGGCCCGCCTCTCCCGCAGGGCGTCATCGGCCACGGAAGAGCCCGCCCAGCGCGCCGCCGTCACCGCGCGCTCGGCCTGCAGCTCGGTCATCAGCCTGACCAGCGGCATTCCGGTCCGCTGGCCGGCCTTCACGTCGGCGCGCAGGTGCTCCGACTGGGCCAGCAGCCGCTGGGCGGTCACGGTGACCTGGGCACCCATCGCCACGGTCGGTACGACGGCCATGCAGACCAGCAGCGTGCGCAGGCGTACGGTGCGGCGGCGCCGGACGGGCGGCGGGCTCGGTGGTCCTTCGGGTGCCATCGCAGACATCGGTCCTCGGGAGCGGCGGAGAGGGGGACGGGCCTGAACGGGGGCGTGCGGGAACTGCCTGCACGGCCCTGCGGGGTGAGGATGCCGATCATATCCAGCCAGTCCGAATAAACGGAGACCTTACTTCCAAGCCTTTGCGTGGTAAGAGCGCGGGCAGCGGCGTTCGCGGTCGTGGCATCGGGTGACGGCCCCGGGGGAAGGCTGGTCGCGATCGGTACGGGTCGTCTCCGGAGGAGCGTGGTGGCATGCGCGGTCTGACGTTTGTCGTGGGTACGGGCCGCAGTGGGTCGACCGCGCTGTCGGGCATCGTCAACACGCACCCGGATGTGCTCAGCCTGAACGAGCTGCTGTCGTCCGTGCAGAGCCGGGGCTTCCCCGAAGGCGTCCTCACCGGTGGCGAGTTCTGGCGGCTGCTGGCCGACCCGAATCCGCTGTTCGAGCGGATGATCCGCAGCGGGGTGCCGATGCCGGAGTTCCTCTACACGCGCCGTCCCGGACGCTTCGCGACCGGGACCACCGGTATCCCCGCGCTGTCGCTGATGGTGCTCCCGCACCTGACCGACGACCCGGACGGCCTGTTCGACGAGCTGGAGAAGGAAGTGCGCGGCTGGCCGGGCCGCACCGCCGCCGGCCACTACGAGGCACTGTTCGGCCTGCTGTGCGCCCGGACCGGGGCCACGGCGGTGGTGGAGCGGTCGGGCTATTCGTCGGACCGGGTTCCGCTGTTGCGCCGGGTCTTCCCGCGGGCCCGCTTCGTCCACCTGTTCAGGGACGGGCCCGACTGCGCGCTGTCCATGAGCAGGCACACGGGCTACCGGCTGATCTTCCTGCTGCGGGAGATCCTCGCCCGGACGGGGGCCGCTCGCGTGGAGGACCTGACGGAGGAGCAGGTCCGCTCCCTGCCGCCCGAGCTGTCGCAGCTGCTGGCCGAGCGTTTCGACTCCGCGTTGGTGCTGGGCCGCGAGCTGCCGTCGGCGGGGTTCGCGGCGCTGTGGTCCGAGATCGTCGTACGGGGCGTGGCGCACCTCGGCGAAGTGCCCGCGTCCCTGCGGACCACGCTCGCCTACGAGGACCTCCTCGACCGGCCCCGCGAGGAGCTCACGCGGCTGGCCCGCTTCATCGGCGTCGAGCCGCTCCCCCAGTGGCTCGACGCGGGCGCGGCCCGGCTGGACGCCGGCCGGCGGGGCGCCTCGCTGGGCCTGCCTCCGGCTGAACTCGCGGCCCTGCGGGAGGGTTGCGCTCCGGGCACGCGCGCGCTGGAGGGCAGTCGGGGGTAGCGGGTACGGGCGTGGCCGGCCGCCGTGTCAGGGCCGGGCGGGCAGGCGGTGGAGGACGACGTCGCGCAGCGTCCCGTCCTCGGCGGTGAGGGTCAGGAAGGTGTGGTGCGGCTGGCGTCGGCGGTCGGTCGGCGAGCCGGGGTTGAGCAGGCGGAGCCCGCCCGGGGCCGTGGAGTCCCACGGGATGTGGCTGTGGCCGAACACCAGGACGTCGGCGTCGGGGAAGCGGGCGGCGCAGCGCCGCTCGCGCCCGGTCGCCGGGCCGGTCTCGTGGACGACCGCGAAGCGCAGCCCGCCGAGCTCCGCGCGGGCGATCTCGGGGAGCCTGGCGCGCAGCGCGGGGCCGTCGTTGTTGCCGTGGACGGCGATCAGGCGGCGCGACCTCGACTCCAGCAGGTCGAGGGTGGCTTCGTCGGTCCAGTCCCCGGCGTGGATCACCGCGTCGGCGTCGTCGACGGCTGTCAGCAGGGCCTCGGGCAGGCGTTTGGCCCGCGCCGGTACGTGCGTGTCCGAGGTCAGCAGGAGCCTCACGCGCCCACGGTACGCGCCGCACCGGCCCGGCGCGCACCTCGTCGGCGCGGCCGTGCGGGTGGTTCGGCCGGCCCGGAGCCGAACCGCGAGCCCTGACCGCCGCGCCGTGGGCGCGTACGGGGAATCCCCCTCGCCGCGGCAGGCCCTGTGGGCCGGTGGCACCCGTGGGCCGGCGTGCCCGCGGGGCGGTCAGGACCGCGGTGACGGTGGCGCCCAGCCCGGGTCACGTCCGCTCAGGCCGATCGTCCGGTCCAGCAGCGGCGCGTCGTCCGGGACGGCCACGACCGGGCCGAAGATGCCGTCGCCGCGGTCGTCCTCCTGAGCGGCCGCCAGCAGGAAGGCGTGCGAGGCCCGCAGCGCGGACGGGTCGGGGGCGTACTCCCGGCCGGTGGCCCGGGCCAGGTCCCAGCCGTGGACGACCAGTTCGTCGACCGCCACGGCGGCCGCGACGGCACCGGGCAGGTCCACGCCGCCCGCGCGGGTCATCCCGGTCCACGCGGCGGGGTCCCGCCACGCCCGCGCCAGTTCGTCCAGATCCCTCGGCAGCCGCTCGCGCCAGTCGGCGGGCAGCCCGGGCGCGGAGGCGTCCGGGGGCGTGTCGGTCGTCGGACCGAGGTCCTTGCGGGCGGCGTCGCGGAAGGCCACGGCCAGGCCCGCGAGGTGGCCCAGCAGGTCCCTGACCGCGTACTCGGGGCACGGGGTGGGGCCGGTGAGCCGGGGCTCGGGGACGCCGGTGACGAGACGGGCCACGACGGCCGCCTGCGGTCCGAGATCGAGCATCTCCGTGCCGGTCATCCTGCGCTCCCTCCGGAACGATCACGTGTGAAGGGTAGACCCGCGCCCGGGCCGCGGCTCATCGGACATGCCCGCGCACCGCGGGCTTCCGCGCGGCCGGCGGGTCGCGCAGGGCGGCCGCGTCCACGCGGATCACGGCCCGTCGAGTACGTCACCCGGGACGCCGCCGTCCGGGGCCGGGGCCGGGGCGGAGGCCGGGTCCGTACGGCGGAAAGCGGCCCGGTAGGTGCTCGGACGGTGGCCGGTGTGGCGGGCGAAGAGGGCGGCGAAGGTACCGGCGTCCTGGTAGCCGACGGCCGCGGCCACGGCGGCGACGGTACGGTCGGTGGTCTCCAGGAGACGGCGGGCGCGGCGGACCCGGGAGGCCTGCAGATGGGCCAGCGGGGTGCGTCCGGTCTCCGCGGAGAAGCGGCGCAGCAGGGTGCGGGTGCTGACGCGGAAGGCGTCCGCGAGCGCGGTGAGGTCGTAGGGCTGGGCCAGGTTCTGGTCGAGCCGGCGCATGACCCGCTGGGAGAACTCCCGCCCCGGCTGCGGCAGGAGGCCAGGGTCGACGTACGGGGTCTGGGAGGTCCGCGCGTCGCCGAGGAGCGCCACCCGGGCGGTCGTGCGGGCCACCCGGGGGCCGTCGTGCCGGCGGATCAGGTCCAGCGCGAAGTCGTACATGGCGCTGAAGGCGGCCGTGGTCGTCACGCCCGTGTCGGTGACGACCAGCAGTTCGGGCCGCACGTCGGCGGCCGGGCAGCGCCTGGCCAGTTCGCCGGCGTGCAGCCAGGAGGTGGTGGCCCGGCGCCGGTCGAGGAGCCCTGCCTCGGCGAGCAGGAACGCGCCGACGCAGAGGGAGACGACGGCCGTGCCGGCGGCGGCCCGCGTCCGGATCGCCGCGACCTCGGGGGCGAGCCCGGCGAGCCGCGCGTCGAGGTCCGCGTCCGGGGGCAGTTCGAACCCGGGCACCACGAGGACGTCGACCTCGCGCAGGGGGCGCACGTCCAGGCTCGCGCCGCCCGAGGCGGTGACCCGGCGGCGGGGCGAGACGACCGACACCCGGTAGCCGGGCGCCTCCGGTCCGGCGACGTGCCCGGCCATGGTCAACAGGTCGGGGACACCGAACACTTCGGACGCGAAGCAGCCCGGGTACGCCAGGACCCCCACCCGCAGCGCGACGTCCTGTCCCCCGCCGTCCCGCGGCTGCCTCGGCGCGCCCGGCGCCCCTCGGTCCTGCGGCCGCCGCCCCGTCTGCGCCATTCGTTCCGTCCCTCCGGTGTACACGGCCCCGCGCCGACGGCCGCCTACCGCTCGCCTCCCGCGCGCGTGGCGAGATTACCCCCGGCCCCGGCGATCCCGCCCCTCCCCGGCGGCCCGGTCCGGGGGCGAGCCTGGCCCCATGAGCGACGACGATCCGATCAGCGACTTCACCCGCCGGGGCGTGGCCGTGGAGGGGGTGGAGAAGACGGTGTACGTGGCCGGGGCGGGGCCCGGCGTCGTGGTACTGCCCGAGATGCCGGGGATCAGCCCCGACGTCCTGCGGCTCGCGCGCTGGGTGCGGGACGCGGGCTTCACCGTCCACGTCCCCTCCCTGTTCGGCACGGACGGTGCCTTTCCCACGGTCGAGGGCGGCCGGGAGGTCGTCCGCCGCGCCTGTGTCAGTGCGGAGTTCCGTGCCTTCGCCGGGGGCGGCACCAGCCCGGTGACGGCGTGGCTGCGTGGCCTGGCGCGCCGGGCGCACGCCGCGTGCGGCGGGCCGGGGGTGGGCGCCATCGGGCTGTGCTTCACCGGCAACTTCGCCCTCACCATGGCCCTGGAGCCGGCGGTGATCGCCCCGGTGGTCAACCACCCGTCGCTGCCGCTCGACGACCCCGGCGGCCTCGAACTCGACGCGGCGGACGCGCTCGCGGTGCGCGACCGGCTCCACCGCGACGGGCTCACGGTCCTCGCCCACCGCTTCGCGGGCGACCGCTGGTGCACGGGGCAGCGCTTCGCCGCCTACCGTGCGCTGCTCGGCGACTCCTTCGACGGACGCGTCCTCCCGGACACCGCCGCCAACCCCGCCCCGCCGCCCTTCTTCGCCGACCTGGTCGGCACCCCGCACAGCGTCGTCACCGCCCATCTCGTCGACCAGGCCGGCCACCCCACGGTCCGGGCCCGCGACGAGATCCTGGCGTTCCTCACCGACCGCCTGTACCCGCAGGGCAGAACGCTCCCGCCGTCCTCCGGCCGGCCCGGGACCGGAAAACCGATAGGCGGGTCGTCGCCGGTTGACTAGTGTGGGGCGCACCGTGACAGGACGTGAGGAGGTGACACCCGTGAAGGCTGTATCGAAGTGGGTGCTCCCACCTTCCGTCACGGTGTACGACTGACTCAGGTGTCGTCGGGAGCGCCTCCGCAACCAGGCACTCCTGAAAGGCGACACCTATGAACTCAGTGATGGTCGACCGGGTGACCGAGTCCCAGTGGCGGGCGGTGGCCGACGGTCGGACCGTGGGCCACGGCGATGTCTCGCGGCGGCCCGACGGGCGGCTCTTCGTCAGCATCGACGTATGGCAGGACGCCGCCTTCGGCCGGCTCGCCGCCGCGATGCTGGAGGACCTGCCGGCCCCTCTCCACACGCTGGTCGGCGAAGCCGACCCCGGCCTGCGGTCCCGCTGGGAGCGGGCGGGCTTCACTGCCGCACGCCGCGAGTGGGAGTACGTCGTGTCCACCGATCCGCGCGAAACGGGGCTCGACGCCCTGCGGGCACCTGACGGTGTGACGATCCTGCCCGGTGAGGAAGCGGACGAAGGTCTGCTGGTGGCGCTGGACCTCGCGATCCGCGAGGAGGTCGAGGCAGGCGTCGGATGGCGGACCATGCCGGCCGAGGTGCTGCCGCTCTCGGCCGGGCCGGTGCCCCTGGACCCGTCGAGGTTCACGGTGGCGGTCCGCGACGGCGCGTACGTGGGGTTGGTGCGGGTTGCCCCGGTTCCCCGCCGGGCGCGGATCGGACTCGTCGCGGTGCGGGCCGGTCAGCGACGCCGGGGCGTCGGCCGGGCCCTGCTGACGCACGCGCTGGGCTCGTTGCACCGCGCCGGGACCGGCTCGGCCTGGGCCGAGGCCGACGCGTCCAACACCGCCGCGCTCGCGCTGCTCGAGCGCGTCGGTGCCCGGCGGACCAGCGGCATCGTGGAGTTGGTGCGCGACTGACGTCATGCCGGCGCCCACCGGCCCCACATCCACCTCCACATCCAGATTCAGATTCAGATTCACATCCCGATCCGAGGAAAGAGGGACATTGGCTCGAACGTCCAAAGGCCTGGAAGTCGAGGGCACCGTCATGGAGTGCCTGCGCAACGCCACCTTCAAGGTGGAGCTGCAGAACGGGCACCAGGTGCTCGCGCACATCAGCGGGAAGATCCGGAAGAACTACATCAGGATCCTCCCCTTCGACCGGGTGCTCGTCGAAGTCAGCACGTATGACCTGACCCGCGGCAGGATCCTGTACCGGTACCGGACCTGAGCGGCGTGGGGGGGGGGGGGGGGGGGGATGGGGGGGGGGGGGGGGGGGGGGGGGGGGGGGGGGGGGGGGGGGGGGGGCACGGTTCGC
>NZ_JBVHWK010000021.1:93668-138155 GCF_055569445.1 Streptomyces sp. NPDC029122
CCCGGCCCCCCCCCCCCCCCCCACCTCCCCTCCCCCCCCCCCCCCCCCCCCCCCCCCCCCCCCCCCCCCCCCCTCGGCAAGGCGCCGCGCGAGCCGGATCCTGCCCAACTCGCCCCGCATTCAACCGTGTTGCGAAGCGGTGCCGCCGTGAAGAGTCGGGGCCGCGGCTCTTGTCGTGCCGTCGGCGTTCCCCAATGATGCTTCCGGCGCACCCGCCGGCCCGGCCGGGATCCGCGCTCCGCCGAACCCCGACCCGCCGGAGGCCCGCTGTGCGGACGAGTCATCACGCCCGGAGATCGTTCGTCACCGTCGGCGCCGCACTCGCGCTGGTCGTCGCCGTGCCTCAGGTGGCCTTCGCGGCTCCGCCCCCGGCGCTGCCGGCCAACGCCGACGCCATGGAGCTGGCCTTCCAGCCGGCGTACGACTACGACACGGACGGCTGCTATCCGACGCCCGCCATCGGTCCGACCGGGGTGCTGAACGGCGGCCTCAGCCCCACGGGCGCGCTCAACGGCAACTGTCACGACGCCTCGGACCTCGCCAACACCAACGGCTACGCCCGCTCGGCCTGCAACAACGGCTGGTGCGTCGTGGTGTACGCGCTGTACTTCGAGAAGGACCAGGCCATCCCCGGCATCAGCCTCGGCGGCCACCGCCACGACTGGGAACACGTCGCGGTGTGGATCCAGGGCGGCGAGGCGAAGTACGTCGCCACCTCGGCCCACGGCGACTTCAACATCCACACGCGCGACCAGATCCGCTGGGACGGCACACATCCGAAGATCGTCTACCACAAGGACGGCGCCGGTACGCACTGCTTCCGTCCGGCGAACTCCAACGACGAGCCGCCGGAGAACCACCTGCGCGCCTGGCAGTTCCCCGCTCTGGTCGGCTGGTCGGGCTACCCCGCGACGCTCCGGGACAAGCTCAGCCAGGCGGACTTCGGCAGTGCCCACTTCGGTCTGAAGGACGGTTCCTTCTCCTCCCACCTCGCCGAGGCCAAACCGGCGGGCATCCCCTTCGATCCCCACCAGTAGGCGGGGAGTAGGGGATGACGGTGCGGCCGTACGTTCAGCGGGGAGAGAAGTCGTCCCGGGCCAGGGCGTAGACGGTGCAGGGCCGGCCGAGGACCGCGTCCTCGCGGAGGCGGGTGAATCCGAGCCGCCGGGCGACGGTGGTGGAGGCGGTGTTGCCGTGATGGATCATGGCGGTGATCTGCTGGAGGCCCAGGGTCCCGAAGCCCCATTCCAGAACCGCCCGGGCCGCTTCCGTGGCGTAGCCGCGCCCCCAGTGCGCCCGGGCGAGGGTCCAGCCGGCCTCGGTCTCGTCGAACTCCTCCCACCAGTTCAGGCCGCAGCGTCCGATCACCTCGCCGGTGCCGCGCAGTTCGACGGCGCACAGTCCGTGGCCGCGCTGGTCCCACTGCCGCTGTATCGCGCGCAGGCGCGCCGCGGCTTGCTCCGGGGTGTAGCTGCCGACGAACCGGTTGACCTCCTCGTCGGCGTGGAGGTCCACCCACCATGCGGTGTCGGCTTCGGTGAGGGGGCGCAGCCGGAGGCGTTCTGTGATGATCACTGTCGTTCGCTCCTCGAGGTCGGTGGATCACATGATGTAACAAGTTGAGTTACGACAAGGGGGGAAAGGAAGGCCGGCCCCTCGGGACCGGCCTGGACGGGCCGTGCGGCGGCTCAGGTTCGGGCGACCGTCGCCCTCGCCACGTCGGCGACGGTGACGGCGGCCAGTTCGGCCCTCATCGACTCCTCCGCACGGTCGTACACCTCCCGCAGCACGGACGGGACGGCCCGCCCGACGGGGCACTCCCGGTTGGGCGGCGAGGAGTGCAGGGCGATGAGGGGCTCCGGCTCGACGGCGAGGTAGACGTCCCTCAAGGTGATCGATTCCGGAGGGCGGGCCAGCCGCCAGCCCGCACCCTGCCCGCGCTGCGACTCCACCAGTCCGGCGTCACGCAGGCTCCCGAGAGCGCGGCGGATGACGACGGGGTTGGTGTTGACGCTGAGGGCGATCTGCTCGGACGTCACGATGCCGCCGGAGCGCCCGGGGCAGTACCGCGCCATCCAGGCCAGAGCGTGCGTGGCCACGGTCATGCGGCTGCTCGTACCCATGAGACCTCCCGTGCCCGGAGCCGTCGCCCCCCTGTGTCGCAACCAATTCTGTTACGACACAGGGTCCCGTGTCCAGCCGCACCGAAGGTCCCACCCCCCGCTCGGCAGCGGTCGGCAGGGGTCAGCCGGCGCCCTGCTGGTCGACGATGTCGCAGTCGGTGTAGGCGGTCGGCCGGGTCATGAGTGCCGAGAGCGCCTGGGCCAGCTCGTTGGTCTCCGGGGCGTCGCTGTTCGCCATGGCCGCGTCATGGGATTCGAAGTGGACCACCGCGAGGTAGCGGTTGGGGTTGGCGCGGTCCTTGAGGAGGGTACGGGCGACGGGCGCACCGCTGCGCCCCTGCGTGCGGGCCCGCTCCTCGTAGGCGCGGAGCAGGTCGCGCACCTCGTCGATGCGTTCCGTCTCGAAGTCGATGATCTGCGCGAACTTCATGTCTGCGGTTCCTCCCGGGGCAGGGGGGCCTCTCAGGCGGCCTCCTGCGCCCAGCAAACACCGTCCGGCGCGGGCCACCCGGTTCACACGCTCGACGCCGTGGCGAATGCACGAGATCGGCGGGGTGCGGAAGGCCACTCTCGGGACGCGGGATGCCGGGTGCCGGATGCCGGCGCCGGCGCCGGCGCCGGTGCCGGTGCCGGTGCCGGTGCCGGTGCCGGATGATCGGATGCGGATGATCGATGCGGTGCGGACACGGATGCGGATGCGGATGCGGATGCGGATGCGGCCGAAACGACGCGGAACCGCTGCGTTTTGCGCCCCGGCGGTGCCCGGTCCACGCTCGGAAGGGTGCGGCGCCGCCGCGCCCCGCCACCCGAGGGAGGAGCTACCCCATGGCAGGTGACGAGCGGGAACGCGGGACGCGCCGGGCAGCCCGCCGCGTCGGGAGGGTGACGAGCCATGACGGCTGACCTGTGCCTGGTCACCGGTGCCACCGGCTACATCGGCGGCCGTCTGGTGCCCGAGCTCCTCGACGCCGGATACCGGGTCCGGGCGCTGGCCCGCTCACCCGAACGGCTGCGCGACCATCCCTGGGCCGACCGCGCCCACGTGGTGCGCGGCGATGTCACCGACCCGGGCTCGCTGGACGCCGCCCTGCGCGGGGTGGACGTGGCCTACTACCTGGTGCACGCCCTGAGCGCCGGCCCCGGGTTCGAGGAGCGCGACCGGGCCGCGGCCCGTCTCTTCGCCGAGCGGGCGCGGCTCGCCGGCGTACGGCGCATCGTCTACCTCGGCGGCCTCACCCCCGGTGGGCCGTCCCCCGAACGCCTCTCGCCGCACCTGCGCTCCCGCGCCGAGGTGGGCCGGATCCTGCTGGACTCCGGTGTCCCGTGCACCGTGCTGCGGGCCGCCGTGGTCATCGGCTCGGGGTCGGCCTCCTTCGAGATGCTGCGGTACCTGACGGAACGGCTGCCGGTCATGATCACGCCGAGCTGGGTGGGCACCCGGGTGCAGCCCATCGCCATCCGCGACGTGCTCCGCTACCTCGTCGGGAGCGCCCGCATGCCGCCCGAGGTCAGCCGGACCTTCGACATCGGCGGCCCGGACGTCCTCACGTACGAGGAGATGATGCAGCGCTACGCCGCTGTCGCCGAGCTCCCGCGGCGGCGGATCCTGCGCGTGCCCATGCTCAGCCCGGGCCTTTCCAGTCTCTGGATCGGCCTGGTGACACCGGTCCCCCGGGCTCTGGCCCGTCCGCTGGCGGAGTCCCTGCGCCACGAGGTGGTGTGCGCGGAGCACGACATCGCCCACTGGGTACCGGACCCGCCCGGCACCCCGCTCGCTTTCGACCGGGCGTTGGCCTTCGCCCTCGAGCGGGTCCGGGAGGCGCAGGTGAGCACCCGGTGGTCCTCCGCCTCCCTGCCCGGCGCCCCCAGCGATCCGCTGCCCACCGACCCCGACTGGGCCGGCGGCAGCCTGTACACCGACCACCGCGAGGCCGAGGTGGCGGCCCCGCCGGCCGCGCTGTGGCGGGTGGTGGAGGGCATCGGCGGTGAACACGGCTGGTACTCCTTCCCGCTGGCCTGGGCCGTCCGCGGCTGGCTGGACCGGCTGGCCGGCGGTGCCGGCATCCGCCGCGGCCGCCGCGACGCCGTCCGGCTGCGGGTGGGTGACGCGCTCGACTTCTGGCGGGTCGAGGAGATCGAGCCGGGCCGGCTGTTGCGGCTGCGCGCCGAGATGCGGGTGCCCGGTCTGGCCTGGCTGGAGATGTACGCGGAACCCCACCCGGTGCACGCGGGCCGGTCCCGCTACCGGCAGCGTGCCCTCTTCCACCCGCACGGCCTGCTGGGCCACCTGTACTGGTGGGCCGTGAGTCCCTTCCACGCGGCGGTGTTCGGCGGGATGGCCCGCAACATCGCCCGTGCGGCCGAGCAGTCCGGCACCCTTTCCGGGACGCCCGCCCGGCCGCCCCGCGGGTAGGCGGGTCATCGCCGGGTGCGGTCGGTATGCGGCAGGACGACCGCCGTCACCTGCCCCCCAGGAAGGAGCGGGCCGGGACGAAGACCTCGTGCCCGGTCGGGAAGCGGACCCGTACCCCGGACTCCGTCCACGTCGTGGATTCGATGCCCTTGGCGCCCAGGGCGGTATCGACGTCCAGCCAGTGTCCGTAGGACACGCCGGGAGACCTGCCGATCACCATCCGGTAGGACTCCCGTCCGGACAGGCTGTGCTGGTGCACCAGCGTCAGGAAGTGGGCCGACTCGTCGGAGTAGGCGATGGTCGTGGGGGCGGTGCTGCGGTACGTCACCTCGGTCCGGGGCCACCACAGGACCGTCAGGACGGTGGCGGTCAGCAGGACGCCCGCCACACCGCCCAGGAGCAGCCTGCCGATGGCGGGCGTGCGGCGGGCCGGCGTGGTCGGGCCGGGTCGGTCGGGGGTGGACGTGGTGATGGCGCTCTCCAGGTTCGACGCTGCTCCGCACCGGTCGGCCGGAGATGGTTCGGCCAGGAGGACGCAGAACCGGGGGCGGTCGGTTGTGGGCGGGGCCGGGCGGGTACGCCGGGAGGCGGTGATTCCGGGCGGATCCGGGTGCCGTTCGGCCCGAGGGGCCCGCACCGGCCCCGTTGACGGCCTCCCGCCACCCCGCCTACCTCACGGCCGCTGTCACCGCCCGGGCTGCGCCGGCCGGAGCCGGGACACGAGCGCTTCCTGGCCGGCCGTGCCTTCCCGGATGGCAGCCGCCCGGTCCATCCGCCCCCACCCCGCGCCGCTCTCGGCGTTCACCTCTTCCCGGGCGTCCCGGATCCCGTAATGCGCGAACAGCTGCTGCTCCTCCGCCACCGAGAGGACGCTGCCGCAGTCCAGCGCCGCGCAGGGGGCCCGTTCGATCAGGGAGACGGCGTACGGCAGCACCAGACGCTGGTCCTCCAGTTCCGCGTGGCGCAACGGGACGAAGACGCCTCCCAGCCCGGAGGCCCGGTCGGTGATGCGGACCCATTCGGGCCTGCCGGTGGTGTCGTCCACCAGGACGTAGTCCACCCCGCCCAGCCGCTGGCCCTGGTCCGTGTACGCCGTACACCCGACCATGGCCGTCACCTGCTCCTGCGTGATCATCGAATCCCCTTGTCCTCGTGCCGTGCGCTGCTGTCACCGCCCGGCTACCCGCACTCGGCCCGGCGAAGCGGACGAACCCGCTCCGTCCGGTGTACGGGGCACCGCCGACCGCGTCACGCGCTTCCCTCCGGAGGAGCGGGGTGCAGGCCGCGGCCCGCCGCCGGGCCGGCCAGGGAGGTGGGGGAAAGGGTGGCGGGTTCCTCTCCCGGCTCCAGCAGGGTGTCGGCGGCGCCGACGATGAGGGGGTCGGGCTGGCCGACGGCCCGGTCGTCCTTGTTGTCGTAGTCGACGCGCCACAGCAGGTAGCGCATCGCGGCCAGCCGGGCCCGGCGTTTGTCGTTGCTCTTGACCACCGTCCACGGCGCCTCGGCGGTGTCGGTCGCGCGGAACATCTCCACCTTGGCGACGGTGTACGCGTCCCACAGGTCCAAGGAGGCGAGGTCGGTCGGGGACAGTTTCCACTGGCGCACCGGATCGACCTGCCTGATCGCGAAACGGGTGCGCTGCTCCGCGCGGGAGACCGAGAACCAGAACTTGACCAGCAGCGTCCCGTCCTCGACCAGCATGGCCTCGAAAGCCGGGCACTGCCGCAGGAAGAGGGCGTGCTCCTCCTCGGTGCAGAAGCCCATGACCTTCTCGACGCCCGAGCGGTTGTACCAGGAACGGTCGAAGAAGACGATCTCTCCCTTGGCCGGGAGGTGGGCGATGTACCGCTGGAAGTACCACTGCCCCGCCTCCCGCTCGGTCGGCTTGTCGAGGGCGACGATCCGAGCGCCCCGGGGGTTGAGCCGTTCGGTGAACCGCTGGATGGTTCCGCCCTTGCCCGCGGCGTCCCTGCCTTCGCAGATCACCACCAGCCGGGCCCCCGAGGCCTTCACCCAGCGCTGCAGCTTGAGCAGCTCGATCTGCAGGACCCGCTTCGTCCTTTCGTACTCCTTCCGGCCGATCTTGCGGTCGTAGGGGTAGTTCTCGCGCCATGTGCGGATGGGAGCGCCGTCCGCCTCCAGCAGCACGGGCTGTTCCGGCTGGCTCGTGTCCACCCGCAGGCCCGCGAGCAGGTCATCGGCCTTCGGTTCGTTCCGCATACCGTCCATGCCCCGTACCTACCCGGCAACGGCGCCCTCACGTGCGCCGCCGGCAACACCCCCGCAAGGGGCGCCTGGTGTCCCTGCCGGGCGGTGCGGGAGCCGCGCCCGCCCACCCGGCACGAGGGTCACGGCAGCCGGCCGGTTGCGGGACGCACTGCGCCGCAGCCAGGAGGGGTGTTCGGCTTCAGGGGGCGCCGTGTGCCCGGACGGGTCCCTTCGTCCTCCGGCCGGCCCGTTCGACGGCCCTGCGGTTCATCGCCGTGTGCAGGAGCCAGCCGGCTGCCGCGCCGACGGCGTACCAGAGGAGATCGGGTGCGTTGAAGGTGGAACCGAGTACCAGCCGGGCGACGACGCTGCGCTGCGAGAGTTCCGCGGGCAGGGTGCTGAGCTGGAGGAGTTCGACGGCCCAGCTCGCGGCCAGCGCTGACGCGGCGGCGCGCGCGGGCGGCATCCGGGGCGCGGCCAGGACGATGAGGGCGAGCAGCAGGACGGTGTACAGCGCGTCTCCGCCGTACTTGGCCACGCTGCCCGCCGCCACGGCCCTCAGCCCCAGCCCCGCGCCGACGGTCACCACCGCGGCCGCGGCGGCGGCCCGACGGATCCGTACGGCCTCGGGGGCGGGTCCGGCGGCGCGGTCACGGGTTCGGGTCAGGGGGTCCACGGGGTCATCCTGCCTCAGCGGTGCGGGGCGCTCCGGCGCCGGACCCCGGCGGCGTGCTCCCGGGATCGGGGCGGAGGCCGGGCCGGCCGGGAGCGGCGCCCCCGTGATCGCGGCAACCCGAACGTGATCATCGCGGCCGACGGGGAACAGGGGAAGGTATGCCCCGACTCGCACGCCCCTTCCCTCCCTCCCGTCACCTCCTGCGCCGGCTGCTGTCCTGGCGCCGGGACCCCGTGGTGGTGCAGAGCGTCCGGTCGACCGGGGCCGCCGTGGTGTCGTACGTCGTCGCGCTCCGGCTCAGCCACGAGCCCGCGCCGCTGACGGCCCCGCTCACCGCCCTGCTCGTGGTCCAGGTGACCCTGTACTCGACCCTCACCACCGGGGTGCGCCGCGTGAACTCGGTCGTGGCCGGGGTCCTGATCGCGATCGGCTTCAGCGCGCTCGTGGGCCTGACCTGGTGGAGCCTCGGGCTGGTCATCCTGGCCTCGCTGGTGGTGGGACACCTGGTCAGAGTGGACGAGTTCGTCCCCGAGGTGGCGATCAGCGCGATGCTGGTCCTCGGCGTCACCCGGGTGGCCGACACCGCCTGGGACAGGGTGCTGGAGACGCTGATCGGCGCGGTCGTCGGGCTCGGCTTCAACCTGCTGTTCGCCCCGCCGGTCTGGGTGGAGCCCGCCAGCCGGGCCATCGACGACCTCGCCTCCCGCATGGCCGCGCTCATGACCGGGATGTCGGACGAACTCACCGGGCGCACCACCGTCGCCGGGACCGCGCTGCGGCTGCACGAGGCACGCCGGCTCGACAACGACATCGCCGAGGTGGACGCCGCCCTGCGCCAGGCGGAGGACAGCCTGCGCATGAACCCGCGCGTACGGGAAGGGCTGATGTTCCGGCTGGTCCTGCGTACGGGCCTGGACACGCTCGAGATCTGCGCGGTGGTCCTGCGCGTCTCGGCGCGGGCGCTCACCGACCTGGCGAAGGCCCGCGCCGACGAGCCCCTGTTCACCCCTGCGGTGACCGCGGCCCTGCAGGACCTCTTCGGGCACATGGCACTCGCCGTGCACAGCTTCTCCCGGCTGATCACCGCCCAGGTCACCACGAACGCCGAGGAGCAGGAGGAGCGGCTCACGCGCGAGCTGGGGATGGCGCGGGAGAGCCGGGACCTGCTGGCGCGCCTGCTGCTGGAGCAGCTGCACACCTCACCGGCGCAGTGGCAGCTGCACGGCGCCCTGCTCGCCGACATCGACCGGGTGCTGGACGAACTCGACGTGGACAAGCGGTCCCAGCGGCTCATGGAGGAACTGGACCGGCACTCCCGGCTGCGCCACGAGCGCGGCAGCCGGGTCCACCGCGCGGTACGCCGGGTGGGCCTCCGCCGGCCCGGCTAGTGTGCCCGCAGCGCGGCCAGTCGCTGTTCGAAGGGCACCGCCGTGAAGCCGTCGGCCGGGTCCACCGAAGTGACCGCCCCCGTAGCGGAACGGGGCGCGACCGCGGCGGCGGTGGCCGCGTCCGGGGCGTCGCCCCCGGCGGAGGTCATGGAGCGCGCCAGCTCCGCGCCCGCACGGGTGAGCCGCTGCGCCAGTCCCTCCTCGCTCCGGTCCTCCGAGGCCGCGTACACGGCGGTCGGTACGACGAGCGGGCGCAGGGCGTGTTCGGTGACCAGGGAGTGCCGGGCGGTGCCGCCCGTCGCGCCGACGAGGGCGAGCTCAGCCCCGCCGATACGACGACGAGCTTCATGCCCGTCCCTCCCCCGTCGTGGTGGTGTTCCGGGCCGCCGCCACGCGGGCCGCGTGCGTCGGCGCGTCCGGCACACCGGCCGGGCGCAGGTTCGCGAACTCCTTGCGGAGCACCGGGACGACCTCCTCGCCCAGCAGGTCGAGCTGCTCCAGGACGGTCTTCAGGGGCAGGCCCGCGTGGTCGAGCAGGAACAGCTGGCGCTGGTAGTCGCCGGCGTAGTCCCTGAAGGAGAGGGTCCGCTCGATGACCTGCTGCGGCGAGCCGACGGTCAGCGGGGTCTGGGAGGTGAACTCCTCGAGGGAGGGGCCGTGGCCGTACACCGGCGCGTTGTCGAAGTAGGGGCGGAACTCGCGGACCGCGTCCTGCGAGTTCCTGCGCATGAACACCTGGCCGCCGAGTCCGACGATGGCCTGCTCGGGGGTGCCGTGCCCGTAGTGGGCGTACCGCTGGCGGTAGAGGTTCACCATCTGCCGGGTGTGGGAGGCCGGCCAGAAGATGTTGTTGTGGAAGAACCCGTCGCCGTAGTACGCGGCCTGCTCGGCGATCTCCGGCGAGCGGATGGAGCCGTGCCACACGAAGGGGGCGACGCCGTCGAGCGGGCGCGGGGTCGAGGTGAAGGACTGGAGCGGCGTACGGAACTTGCCGTTCCAGGTGACCACGTCCTCGTCCCACAGGCGGCGCAGCAGTGCGTAGTTCTCGATGGCGAGGTCGATGCCGTCGCGGATGTCCTTGCCGAACCAGGGATAGACCGGACCGGTGTTGCCGCGTCCCGTCATCAGGTCGACGCGTCCGTCGGCGATGTGCTGGAGCATCGCGAAGTCCTCGGCGATCTTCACCGGGTCGTTCGTGGTGATCAGCGTCGTGGACGTGGACAGGATCAGCTTCTCGGTGCGCGCGGCGATGTAGCCGAGCATCGTCGTCGGCGAGGAGGGGACGAACGGCGGGTTGTGGTGCTCACCGGTGGCGAAGACGTCGAGGCCGACCTCCTCGGCCTTCTCCGCGATCGCGAGCATCGCCTTGATCCGCTCGTGCTCGGCGGGCGCACGTCCGGTCGTCGGATCGGGCGTGACGTCACCGACGGTGAAGATCCCGAACTGCATGGCTCCCCTTCCCAAGATTGTTCATGATTCAACCATACTGGGAACGGAAAGAGGGGACCGCGGTATTCCCGCAGGAGTGCGGGTGCACTGCCGCGGGGGCGCGCGTCGCAGGCCTGGATGACGGCACGGCGGGTAGGCGCGGTGCATGACCGACGAGAAGACCTCCTGGCACCCGGGCGAGATCGTGCCGGCCAGCGGGATCTACGAGTGCGACTGCGGCGGCGAGCACCACTGGAGCACCGATGTGAAGGGGCACCGCTTTCCGCCGCTGCAGGACGTGTGCCTGGGCGAGTACTGGACGCTGAAGACGCAGGCGCATCCGGAGGACGAGCCCCGCTGACCGCCGCGCCCCCACTCCCGGCGCGCCCGACCGCCGCGGCCGGACCGGGCTTCGGCACGCCGTGTGCCCGTACGGAGTCGCCGTGGCCATGTGTGCGCCCGGCCGGACGCCGTGACCGAACGGGCGGTCACGGCGGCCGGCCGGGTCCGGTCAGAAGCCGCATGCCGCTCGCGCGTCCCGGAAGCGGTCGGGGTGCCGCCGCCGGTACTCGACGAGGGACTGGGCGACCGCGGCACCCTCGCCGACCGCGGCACCGACCCGCTTGACGGATCCGGACCGGACGTCACCCACCGCGAACACCCCCGGCACGCTGGTCTCCATCTGCAGCGCGCCCGGGCCGGCTCCGCCGCTTCCAGTCAGGACGTAGCCGCGCTCGTCGAGCTTCAGCGCGCCGCCCAGCCACTCGGTCGAGGGCCGGCCGCCGATGAGGACGTACAGGCAGTGCGCGGTGACGGCCCGCTCGCCGCCGTCGCGCTCGCGCAGCCTCAGCCCGGTGAGCGTCGCCCCGCCGAGGCACTCGGCCACCTCGGTGCCCAGCAGGACCCGCAGACCCGGGGTCCGCTCGATGCGCTGCACCAAGTAGCTCGACATGGAGGCGCCGAGGTCGGTGCCCCGTACGAGCAGGGTGACTGAGCGGGCGTAGCGCGCGAAGTAGAGGGCGGCCTGTCCGGCGGAGTTGCCCGCGCCCACCATGTACACGTCCTCCCCGACGGTGGAGGGGGCGTCGGACAGGCACGAGCCGTAGTACACCCCCGAGTGGAGGAGGCGGTCGACGCCGGGAGCGGTCAGGCGGTTCCAGTCCACTCCGGTGGCGACCACCACCGCGGCGGCGGTGACCGAGGCCGTCTCCTGCGTGCCGGCCTTGACGAACTCGACGCGGTGGTCGCCCGTGCCGGTGGGGGTGACCCGGCTGGCCACCCGGGTCGGCTGCCACTCGACGCGTGCCCGGCGGGCCTGTTGCAGGGCGCGCTGGGCCAGGTCGCCGCCGGTGAGGCCCACGGGGAACCCGAGGTAGTTCTCGATCCGCGAGGTCGATCCCGCCTGCCCGCCGGGCGCGTCGTCCTCGATCACGACGACGCTCATGCCCTCCGCGGCGGCGTACACGGCCGCGGACAGGCCCCCGGGACCGCCGCCGATCACGGCGACGTCGTAGTGGTCCTGCTCGGCCGGCCGGATGAGGCCGAGCCGCTCGGCCAGCTCGCTGATCGAGGGGTCGGTCATCCGGGTGCCGTCGCCGAGCCGGACGGTCACCGGGGCCTCCCGCCCCTCCTCCTCGGGCAGCCAGCGGAAGATCACGCCGCTGCGGCCGAGGAAGTCGCGCACCGCGTAGGCGGCGGGCGAGAAGCGGCTTCCGCGCACCTCGGCGGTCGGCAGGTCGCCGTGGCAGTCCGCGTTCCAGGTGCACAGGGAGTCGTCGAGCGCGCCGCGGAGGTGCTCGGCCCGCTCCTCGTCGCTCCGGGACCCGCCGCGGGCGCCGGGTACGGCGCCTGAGGGCCCGGCCAGGGGCAGCCAGCGCACACCGGGGTGGGCGGCGCCGGGCTCGGGGGCCTCGTCGGCGAGCACGGCCGCGACGGGTACGTTCCGATCGGCCAGTGAGTGCAGCGCCCGGACCACCTCCGCCGGCCCGCCGACCTGCAGCACGCGGAACGACGTCCGGTACCAGCTTTGCACCAGTTCGGCCGTCTCGTGCCGGCGGAGCGGATCGGAGTCGGAGAGAACGATCACCGGCAGTGCGGCATCGGCCATCAAGGGGTCCTCCAGGGTTGTGCGAAGATCGGCTTCCCTCCGGTCAACGAGCGGGGACGCGATACGAATCGGCCGCGCAGCGGCCGCCGCGGGCCGGCGGGAACGCTCCCCGGACAGGGGGCGGGGAGCCCGCGGTGCCGCTCCCCGCCCCCGGGCGCGTCTCAGAGACGGCCGAAGAACTGGTTCCCGCGGGCCGCGTGGTTCTCGCTCGTGTAGTACTCCTTCATCGCGGAGCTGATCTCCTCACGGCTCAGCTGCCCGTCGCCGTCGACGTCCAGCCGGTCGAAGGCCTCGTCGCAGGTCTGGTGGGGCAGGCGGAACATGCCGTGCAGCAGGGAGGTGTACTCGTCACGGCTCAGCATGCCGTCGCCGTCACGGTCGCCGAGCTCGGTCCAGGCGTTGCTCATGTTCCTGATCCGCTCCCAGATCCGGTTCTGGTCCGTGACGATCCGCGCCCGGAACGCCGCCCGGAACTCCTGCCGGTCGACTCCGCCGTCGTCGTTCCGGTCCATCCGCTGGAAGACGGTGTCCCAGAGTTCCGCCAGCGAGTCGCGGAGCCCGGCCACGGCGTCCGGGGCGAGACCGAGCGACTCGGCGAGCCTGTCCGAGAGGCCGATGACGTCCGACTTGTCGAGCCGCCCGTCTCGGTCCGAGTCGAAGACGTCGAACGACCGGTCCAGCTTCATGTCCAGAACGCTCATGACACCATCCCCTTCACTGCACGTAGCCGCACCGCCACGGTGCGAAGCGGGCCCAGGAAACCACAGGCCGTGGCCTGCCCGCATGGAAGGAACCGGATGAATGGGCATTCCGGGTGACGGCGCCCGCCCGGGACCCGAGCCGGCTCACTTCCCTCCGGCCTCCGTCTGGGGGCGCCGCTGGTGGCGCAGCCAGGCCGTCAGGGCGGCCTGGAGCTCGGCGACTTCGCGGTGCGTGAGGTCCTCGCCGACGGCACCGGCGTGCAGGCGCACGCCGGTGCCGGTGACGGTCCATCCGGCGCCGCGCCTCGGGCGGGAGGCGAGGCTGCGGCCGTCGGCGAGGGTGGTCAGCGCCTGGCGGACCGCCGGGGGGATGCCGGCCGGGCCGGGCGGGAGGGCGGTGCGGGGTCGTGGGATGAGGCCGATCGCGGCGTGGAAGGCGGTCAGGGCGTCGTCGAGCGTTCCGGGGCCGGCGGGGGCGGCGCCGGTGAAGTCGGCGATCAGCTCCGGATGGGCCCGGGGTGCGTGCTCGCCCCACGGGCGGGGGTGGAGTGGGTGTTCGTCGGTGTCGAGGCGGACGCAGACCGGCGGGATCAGCTCCCGGCCGTACCCCTGGTGGACCAGCCCCGCGTACACCCGGCGCAACGTCGCGGCCTGACGCGGCACCGGATGCGGGTCCGGGCCTGCCGGAGCCTGCGGCCGTGAAGGGCGCGGCGGCAGCCCGAGGAGGCCACGGCTGTGGTGCAGGACGCCGGCCTGTGTGAGCACCACCGTGGCCTGCCGGCCCTTCCTGTCCCAGCCGAGCCGGAACCCCACCACCACGGTCCCCATCCACCCGCTCCTCCCCGGCCGCCACCGGGGGCCGGCCGTCCCGCAGCACGGTAGCCACGGCCGCGTGCCCCCCGGGCGGGCATCCGCGAGGTCGCCCCCCGGCGGGGCCGTGTGTGCTACGGCGCACCGCCCGGCGACGGCTCCACCCCGGGGGCCGCACCCCCGGCCGGAAGGAAGACGGGATCGCCCTTCCGGAAGCGGCTGCGCTGACCGACGCCGGGCGCGGAGACCCGTACGAAGGGGCGAAGGGCCCGGCCCGCCCAGCATGTCGGTGGTGGGCGGGTGCACGCGTCGGGAGGCGGCCCTCAGCGTGGGGACTTGCGCACGGCGGTGTGGTGATCCACTCCCTTGAAGCCCTCCCGGCGGCCGGCCTCCTCCCCGGCCGGCTCCGTACGGCGTTCCGGGCGGAACCCGACGGCCAGGACCGCCGCGCCGGCCAGCGCGAAGCCCGCCGTCCAGAGCGCACCGGCGTGCATGGCGTGGAAGAAGGCGGTGTCGGCCGCCCGGGCGAGTCCGGCGTCGTGCGTGGCGGCCGCGACGTGCCTGGCGAGCTCTGCCGAAACCCGGGCCTGGAGCCGTACCTCGTCCGGCAGGCCGGTGAGGGAGCCGTCGATCGAGCGCCGGTAGACGATGGAGGTGATCGTGCCGCCGGCCGCGATGCCCAGCACGCTGCCCGTCTGGCGCAGGGTGCTGTTGACGGCGCTGCCCGCGCCGGAGCGCTCCAGCGGCAGGGAGCCCAGTACCGCTCCCGTGACGGGGGCGATCACCATGCCGATCGAGGTGCCCTGGACCACCATGACCGCCGAGTACCAGGCGATCGGTGTGGTCGCGCCGAACAGTGCCAGGGACCCCATCGCCAGGGCCGCGACGGTGAGGGAGACCGACGAGACGAGCCGGACGGACGTCCGGCGGGCCAGCCGGACGGCGATCGGCGAGCCGACGACCACTCCGAGCGCGGCCGGGAGTCCGAGGAGGGAGGCCTGGAACGCCGAGTACTGGCGGGCCCCTTGAAGGTAGAAGGCGAGGTAGAAGGAGCCGGCCGTCATGGCCAGGAAGACCAGCATCAGGGTGACGTTCCCGGCGGCGAAGCGGCGCTGTGCCAGCAGCCGGGGGTCGAAACTGGGGTGGGGGATCCGCAGCTCCGTGGCGACGAACGCCGCGATGAGGGCGATGCCCGCCGCGGTGCAGCCCCAGACGCCGGGGTGGGAGAAGGAGGCGTCCTGGCCGGCGCGGATCAGGCCGTACGCGAGGAGGCCGAGGCCGCCCGTCGACAGGACCAGCCCGGCCGGGTCGAGGCGTCGGACCTGCGGGCTGCGGAAGTTGGGCACGTACCGTGCGACGAAGCCGAGGCCGATGACGACCACCGGTACGTTCACGAGGAACACCGACCCCCACCAGAACGCCGCGAGCAGCGCCCCGGCCAGGATCGGCCCCGCGGCGATACCGACGCCGGCGAAGGACGACAGCACCCCGAAGGCCGCCGGCCGCTCCTCGGGCTCGAAGGTCCAGCTGACCACCGCCATGGTGGCCGGGACGAGCAGTGCGGCGCCGACACCCATCACGGCGCGGCCGGTGATGAGCTGGGCGGGGGTGGCGGCGTAGGCGGCGAGGGCGGAGGCGGCGCCGAACAGGGCCATGCCCGCCAGCAGGGTGTTGCGGTGGCCGAAGCGGTCGCCGAGCGCGCCGCCGGTGAACATCAGGCAGGCGAACGCCAGCGTGTAGGCGCCCGTGGCCCACTGGAGCTGGCCGGGCGTGGCGCCTAATCCCCGGACGGGGTCGGACAGCGTCTCGAAGGCCGTGGACAGGATCGTCCCGTCGAGCCAGATGAGGAGCTGGGAGAAGACGAGGACGCCGAGGATGAGACGGCGTCGGGCCGGTGGCGGTGTGGAACGGACGGGTGCCGGCGTGGATGTCGCGGGTGTGGCGGATGACATGGACGACTGCCTTCGGATCAGGAGGAGTTGGCCGCGAGCCCGGGGGTATGCTCGTCAAGTACCTGACGACGAGCACAGCGTGGCAAGTCGTCAGGTTCCTGTCAATCGCGATTTTCGGAGGTCGCCGCATGGGCGAGCAGACGCACGGCCGGGTGCTGAGCTTCCTGGTCCGCCACACCTGGCTCAGCATGCGGGCGGCGATCGGTGCCGAGCTGGAGGAGTTCGGACTGACCGTGCCGCAGTTCGCGACCCTGATGATGGTCAGGACATCCCCGGGCATGTCAGTGGCGCAGCTGGCCCGCTCGGTCGGGAGCACCCGGCAGGCCGCGAACGAGATGCTCACCGCCCTGGAACGCGACGGCCTGATCACCCGGTCCCCGCATCCCACCGATCGCAGGACGCACCAGTTGCACCTGACCGGCCTCGGGAGCACCCGCTACGAGGAGGCACTCCCGGCCGTCGTGCGCCGCGAGGCCGAGCTCGAGGAGGGGCTGCGCCCGGAGCAACGGGAAGCGGCCCTCGCCTGGATGGCGGCCGTCACCGGCGCCTGCCGCGCGCCGGCGGACCCGTGCGGCTGACGCCCTCGGGGGGCGGGTGGCCTAGGTGCGGAGGGGGGCGGGTTCCGGTTCGTTCAGCTCGGCGATCAGGGCGTTGCGGCCGGCCAGCATCTCCGTGAGGATCCTGCGGGCCGCGCGCAGGAGTTCGGCGACGTCGCCGCCGGCGAGGGCGTAGGTGACGGTCGACCCCTCGCGGGTGGAGACGACGATGCCCGAGCGTCGCAGGACGCCCAGTTGCTGCGAGAGGTTGGAGGCCTCGACGTCGATCTCGGCCAGCAGGTCCCGTACGGGCATCGGGCCGTCCTGGAGGAGCTCCAGCACGCGGATGCGGACCGGGTGGCCGAGCATCCGAAAGAACTCGGCCTTGGCCTGGTACAGCGGGACCTGCATGCCCACGACGCTCCTGTTCCCCTACGGACGGGCTCCGGCTCGGGTGGGGATCACCACCTCACCCATCGTCGCGTCCTGCCGGCCCACGCCGGACCGATGTTGACCGATTTCACATGTGCCGAGTTGAAGAGTTCTTCAACTCATGGGCATGCGCGGGCCCGACGGACACGGCGGTCAGACCTCCAGATCGGCTTCGATGCGGCTCAGCTGGTGGCGGGCCATCGCCAGGTTCGACCTGCCCCGGTCCAGCACCAGGTAGAGGAACAGACCGCCGCCCGAGCGGCTGCGCCGGATCCGGATCAGGTGGTACTGGCCGCCGAGGGTGATCAGTACGTCCTCGATCTCGTCCTGCATCCCGAGCATCTCCATCGTGCGGAGCTTCGCCCGGATGACGTCGGTGTTCCCGGCGGCGGCCACCGTCAGGTCCAGGTCCTTGCCCCCGCCGAGCGTGCCCAGGGCCATTCCGCTGGCGTAGTCCACCAGCGCCACTCCCAGGGCCCCCTCGATCGAGGTCATCGCTTCCTTCAGTGACACTTCCACGTTCGCCACGGCTGTCCTCCGTCGGTGTCATGTGCCGGGACCGGCACGGGTCTTCCGTACGGGGACGCTACCGAGCGCGCGGCTCCGTACGGCCGGATCGACGGAAATGGCGTGATTCCACCCTTCGTCACTCCGCGTACGCGGCCGGCTCGCGCAGACGCGCGGCCGCCGTGCGCCAGGCGTCGGTGACGGCCGCGTGCGCCTGGAGGGTGCGGGCGGCGGTGTCCCCGGTCAGTTCCAGCGGGTGTCCGACGTGGACGTGCAGCCTCGGCCGCCGCAGCGGGGCGGTGACGAGCCCGGCGACCTGTTTGGCCGCGCCGCCGGAGGTGACGCGCCTGGCCCCGGCCTGGCCCACCGGGACGACGGGCACTCCGGTGCGCGCGACGAGCCGGGCGAGCCCGCTGCGGAAGGCCAGGGGCGCGGCTTCGGCGGCGTCGCGGCGGGTGGGCAGACCGCCCTCGGCGTACATGAGGACCGAGCGGCCCGCCGCCAGCGCCGACGCGGCGCGGTCGAGGGCTTCGGCGGCCCGCCGGTCCCCCCGGTGGACGGGTATGTGGCCCTCCCGGACGAGCAGCCGCCCCAGGAGCGGGGTGCGCCACAGCCCGGCGGCGGCCATGACGACGGGCTCGACGCCGCAACGGCGCAGGGCGGCGAGGACCACGGCCGGATCGGCGAGGGAGGTGTGGTTGGCGACGATGACGCTGCCGGGCGGCACGTGGACGCCGGGCGCCGTGGTGACGCGGACGCGTCCGAAGGCGGGGACCAGGAGGTGGGCGAGGCGGCTGAGCATGGCGTTCTGTCCCGTTCGTGACGGCGGCTGTGAGGACTGCCCCCAGCGTCGTCGGCACGTGCCGGGGCCGCCTGAGTCGTCGTACTCAGACGCGCCGGTCGCCCTACTCGGAGGCGGACCGCGTACGGCCGGCCGGGCATCGGCGCCTGCTCCGGAGCTCCTCCACGTCGACGAACGCGGTCTCGTCCCGCCCCGGCGGTGAGGAAGGCGTCCACCGCCGGGGCGGAGGCGAGGCGGGCCTGCCAGGTGTTGACGACCTCGTACAGCCCGGCGAGGGAGAAGGTGCACCGTTCAACGGGCGCCGGCTGACGAACGGTTCGACGGTTCCGGGCACGCCGCCGGGGCCGGGCACGCCATGGCCGGCCCCGGCGGGGCCCCCTCGCGGTCACGCGTGCGCCCCACGCTCGGGCAGAACCGGTCATCCTGCGGTCGCGGAGCGCCGGTCCCGGGACGAGAAGTAGTCACGGAGTCCGCGCTCATGAGGTCGCGGCTGTCGTGCCAGGGGCCTTGAGGTCGCCGAACGCCCTGGGCCTGGTGCCGGGGCGGGTGGCTCTCGGTCAGGTCTGCGGCGGGCCGGTTTGACGGGCAACCCTCCGCGCCCGGCTCGCCCCGCCCGCGGCGGTGCTGATAGATCCCTCCCTGTACGCAGTCGACCCGGGCGACCACCCCATCGGAAGAACGGGAACAGCCATGCTCACACGCGCGAAGGCCGCTGTCGGTATCACGGCCGCCGGTCTGGCCCTCGGTCTGACCGGCGCCCTCGCCGGTGCGACCGCGGCCACCGCGGCGCCGGTACCTCAGGCGACCGTCGGGACCGTCACCGTCCAGGCCGTCGACAACCTCGGCCTCAGCACCGGCGAAGCCATGAGCGTGCAGTGTTACGTCCGCATCGCCGGATTCAGCCCCGGCTCCATTGACGGCCGGCTCGGCTCCGACAGTTGGAAGGCCTGGCAGCGCTTCCTCAACGACCGCGGGTACCCGGCCGGGGCCGTCGACGGCGAGGTCGGGCCCCGCACCATCCGCGGCCTCCAGAAGTTCCTCAACTACGTGGGCTACGACACCGGCGGCGTGGACGGCGTCGCCGGAAAGAAGACCAGGGCCGCCTGGAAGGCGTTCTCGCACATCGGCGACAACGGAACGTGGTGCTGACACCTCGCGCTCCCGGCGTCCCGGGCACGTGCCCGGGACAGCCCTTGCCGACCGGCCGCTACGGTCGCCTCGTCGGGAGCGGGCGGAGGCCGGGCCAGCGGGCGAGCACGCGTCGGCGCATGCCGGTGCTGAGGCGGCTCACGCTGCCGAGCGCGGCATGACCATCCGTCATGTCCGCGACGACAGCCAGCCGGTGGACGAGCCGTTCCCTGGCCGTGGCCGTGCCCCACTTCCAGTCCTCGTGCGGGATCCGGGCCAGGTGATCGGCGCTCTGGCGGCGAGCCCGTTCCACCAGTCCGTCGCCGCGGAGCAGCCAGCCTGCGCACGCGTCGGTGAGGTCGGTCGGGGCTTCCGAGCCGGTCGCGGTGCGCCACGCGTCGCGGTACGCGTCCTCCGCCCGTTCCAGCAGCCGCTCCGGTGCCGAAGTGACGCACCAGCAGGTCGGAAAGCCGATGCGCAGGTACGCGAGCTCCATCGAGCCGCTGCCCAGTGAGGCTTGCTCGAAGTCGACGAATCCGACCCCCGTGTCGGTGTGGAGATCGTTTCCGGGGCAGGGGTCCCCGTGGAGCAGGGCATGCCCGTCCGTCCGGGCGAGCCGCTCCACCAGCTCCTGGAGTTCGCCGCGGGCGCCGGGCGGCACAGGAACCTCCAGGGCCGCGGCCAGCCGTAGGAAGGCGTCGACGTCGGCCTGGTCCGGGCCCTGCCACCGGGGCAGCGACCCGGCGTCCTCCGGGCGGCCTGTGGCATGCAGCCGTGCCAGCGCCTCCGCATGGCCGACGATCCAGTCGTCGGCCGGGCGTCGGTGATCCAGATGCTCCAGCACCAGCACCCGCTCGCCGGGATCGGTCGCCAGCAACGCGGGCACCACGGGAGCCTCCGCCCGGGCGGCGAGCCGCAGGGCCGTCACCTCTCGGACGTACCGCTCGTCGGCGTCAGGACCGCCGACGATCTGCTTCACCACCACCGTCGCCTCGGGCAGCAGGACGCGCCACACCCGCGAGCGGGGGCTGCTGCCCAGCCTGCGCCAGCGTACCGGCGGTCCCAGCTCGGCCCGTAACGCGTCCCCGAAGGGCAACAGTCGCAACCACATGCGCCCACCCTCCCATGGGACCGGTGCCACATCGTGCCCGCGTCGACACGGCCAACTGGGCACCAGGGCACATCCCGGCGGATTCCGTGCGGATCGACGGAGACGCGGCGGCTTCAGGCCGTCGGCCGGCCGTCCACGGGGATGTCGAGCCGCTCGGCGACGGTGGTGAGGGCGGCCCCCAGAGGGAGTGCGATCCGCGTGGCGGCGTACCGGTCGCCGCGGGTCGGGTCCTGGTTGACGATCAGTACGGGCTTTCCGGCCCGGGCCGCCTCGCGGACGAACCGGAGTCCGGACATCACCGTCAGGGAGGAGCCGAGGACCAGCAGCGCGGTGGCCTCGCCGACCAGTTCGCGGCAGCGTTCGACCCGCCGCGCGGGGACGGACTCGCCGAAGAAGACCACGTCCGGTTTGAGGATGCCGCCGCATCGCGTGCAGGGCACCACGCGGAAATCGCCGACCTGCCGGTCCGTGAGGTCGGCGTCACCGTCCGGATTCATCGCGGCGGCCACCGGCTCGAACCCCCGGTTGGCCTGCTCCAGCCGGCGGGCGAGTCCGTCTCGCGAACCGGCGTCCCCGCAGCCGAGGCAGACGACCCGCGACAGGTTTCCGTGGAGCTCCACCACCCCGTCGCTGCCGGCCGCCCGGTGCAGGCCGTCGACGTTCTGGGTGATCACCCCGGCGAGCAGGCCGTGCCGTCCGAAGGCCGCCACCGCCCGGTGGCCGGCGTTGGGCCGGGCCCGGCCGAAGGTGCGCCAGCCGAGGTGGCTGCGCGCCCAGTACCGGCGGCGGGCCTGAGCGTCGGCGGTGAAGTCCTGGTAGGTCATCGGGGTGTGCCTGGTCAGGCTCCCGCCCTCGCCGCGGTAGGCGGGGATCCCGGACTCGGTGGAAATGCCCGCGCCGGTGAGCACCAGCACCCCTCCGGTGCCGAGCGCGTCGGCGACCGGGCCCAGATCGGTGGTGGCCGGCGGCGGGTTCTCGCTCGGGGTCCAGCTCAGAGTGGGGCGCATGCGCATGCTGCCAGCGTACGGAGGCGGCCGGGTACGGGCACCCGGCCGGCTCCCCCGCCGGGCCGCCGGGCGGGCGCGGCGGCCGTACCGGCGGATCCGGCAATCCCCCGTGCGGGCGACCCGGCCCTGTTCGAGCGAGTTTCAACGCCGCCCGCGCAGACCCCGCACGCCCGGCGGCCCCGTCCAGAACATGCGTCCACCGGCTGCCCCCGGATCCGCCGTTACGGACCCGATCGGGAGCCGTTTCTAGAGCACCAGTACCAGTCGTGAGCCCATCCGGAGGATGCCGTGCATATCGTGCCCACCCGCCCCACAGACCCCACCGAATTCGAACGTCCCCGCCCTCCGGCCCGCCTCCGCGCGCGCCACGGCCACCGGGTTGACGGCTCCGCGGGCTTCGGTGGCCACCGCTCACGACCGGGTACGAGGAGGGCGGCGTGAGCGGGGCATCCGCGTCCGGGCCGGCCGCCGCCGGGGTGTCGGAGTCGGAGCAGCTGCTGTTCGGCGGGCCCCTGGCGTACGACATCGGCTGGGACCAGCACGAGGGGGCCTGGCTGAAGCTCGGGCTGTGGACGATGGCACGGGACCTGCCCGCCATGGTGGGCACCGTGTTACGGCTGGCCCGCCTGGCCGACGCGCCGGCGCTGCGGACGGTCCTGGGCGCCGAGCTGGGACGGGGCATCGGCCAGGCCGCCGGGCTGGTCGCGGTGAACTCGGTCCTCGGCCACCTCATGGCCGCCGGCCCGACCGCGGCCCGGCTCACGGCGGCGGTCCCCGCGCTGGTCCTCGTAGCGGCGACGGGGGTGCTCGGGTCGCTGCTGCGGTCGGCTTCCACGGCGGCGACGGGGGCGCTGGAGCCGAAGGTGCAGCGGCTGGCCACCGAGCAGTACCTGGCCCTGGGGCACCGGGTGGAGCTGACGGCGATCGAGGACGACGAGTTCCACCGGCTGATGGACGCCGCCCGCTACGGCGCCGACTCGGCCCGCCGCATGATCCGTTACTGCACCGACGTGCTCAACTCTGCGGTCTCCCTGATCGCCGCGGCCGGCGTGCTGACCGTGCTGCATCCGCTGCTGCTGCCACTGCTGGTCCTGATGACGTTCCCCAGCGCGTGGGGGGCCCTCGTCATCAGCCGTCAGCGCTACGTCTCCTTCCACTCCTTCCTCCAGCACGCCCGCGCGGGGCACCTCCTCGGCCAGCTCCTCACCCAGCAGCAGGCCGCCGCCGAGGTGCGGGTCCACGACGTCGGACCGTTCCTGCTCACCCACTTCCGCGGCATGGCCGAGACCAACGAACGCGAGCAGACCCGGCTGGCCCGCCGGGCCGCCCGGACGGGTCTGATCGCCGACGCCGCCGGGGGGCTCGCCGCCCTGGCCACGTACGGGACGCTGGGCGTACTGCTGTGGGCCGGCCGGATGGACCTCGCGGTGGCGGGGACGGCGGTGCTGGCCATCCGCACCGGGGCCGCCAGCCTCGACAGCCTGGTCCTCCAGGTCACGGAGCTGTACCAGGAGAGCCTCTTCGTCGCCGACTTCAAACACCTCTGCACCGAGGCGGAGGGCCGCACCATCCCGTCCGGCGGGACGGCGCTGCCGGAGCGGGTGCGCGAAGTACGGTTCGAGAAGGTGACGTTCACCTACCCGGGCAGCGGCTCCGGGGAATCGCCCGAGCCGGCCCTGCGGGACGTCAGCCTCACCTTCCCCATGGGGAAGGTCGTGGCGCTCGTCGGGGAGAACGGCTCCGGCAAGTCCACCCTGATCAAGCTGCTGTCCGGGCTGTACCTTCCCGACGAGGGCGGCGGGACGATCTGGTGGGACGAGGTCGACGCCCGCGGCGCGGACCGCGGTCAGATCTTCGGACGGGTCGCCCTGATGTCGCAGAACTTCTACAACTGGCCCTTCACGGCCAGGGTGAACATCGGGATCGGCCGGCCCGGCGCGCCCATCCACGACGGCGCGGTGCGGACGGCGGCCGCCTTCTCCGGCGCCGACGAGGTCCTCGCCGGTCTCCCCCGGGGCCTGAACACGCTGCTGGGGCGCGGCTACCGCGGCGGGCACCAGATCTCCGGCGGTCAGTGGCAGCGCATCGGCATCGCCCGCGCGCACTACCGCGACGCGGCGATCCTCATCGTGGACGAACCCACCAGCGCTCTCGACCCGATGGCGGAGCAGAAGGTCTTCGACCAGATCCGCGAACAGGCCACCACCGGCCAGACGATCGTGCTGATCACCCACCGGCTGCACGCGGTACGGCACGCCGATCTGATCCACGTGCTCAAGGACGGCCGCGTCGCCGAATCCGGCACCTTCGACGAGCTCATGGACGAGCGCACCGGCACCGGCGACTTCCGCGACGCCTACCTCGTCCAGGCCAACGCCTTCGCCGACCCGCTGCCCGCGCCGCGGACCGGCGGCCATGAGCGGCTGCCCGCCGGAGAACACTCGTGACCGCCCGGGCGCCGGCGCCCGGGCGGCACGGGGCGGGCGGTACCGGTCAGGCGGCGCGGGTGGCGGTCAGGAGCCAGCCGGTGCCGCGCAGCCGGACGGCGCCCTCGGCTTCGTACGCGCGGAAGGTGTCGGTCAGGCGGTCGCGGGCGCGGGCCCGCTGGGCGGGGCCGACCGCGCTCAGCAGGTGGCGGCCGGGTCCGGAGCCGAGGAGGAAGTCCGCCGCGTCGCGGGCGGTGCGGCCCCAGGTCCCCGTTGCCCGGAGGTGCTGGGCGCGGACGTCGCGCAGGCCCGCCGTACGCAGCAGGCCGGTCGCGGTGCCGGGGTCGGCGAGGGAGAACATGCCCGGTCCGCCGGGGGACCCGAAGCCGCCGGCCGGCAGGACGTCCCGCAGCGCGGTGAGTGCCGTCAGCCATTCGTTGCCCTCGGGCTCGGCCGCGCACAGGAGGGCGACGCGGCCGCCCGGCTTCAGGGCGGAGGCGATGTTGGCGAACGCCGCGGCGGGGTCGGAGAAGAACATGATGCCGAACCGGCTGATCGCGACGTCGTAGGCGGCTTCGGGCAGCGGGTGGGTCTGGGCGTCGCCGTGGGTGAAGGATATGTTGGCGATGCCCTCCCGGGCGGCGGCCGTGCGGGCCTGCTCCAGCATGGGGCCGGAGAGGTCGAGGCCGTGCGCGTGGCCGCGGCCGGCCGCCCGGGCCGCCAGCCGGGTGGTGGCGCCGGCCCCGCAGCCGATGTCGAGGACGTGCTCGTCGGGCCGGATGGAGGCGGCGGCGAGCAGGGGCCGGTCGAAGCCGGCGTTGACGGCGTTCCAGCGGTCGTGGTGGGCGGCCCAGTGGGCTCCCTCGTAGCCGTTCCATGCCCGTGCCTGGGCGGTGTTGGTGGCGGAGTGCATGCCGAAGGACCTCCGGTGGAGTGGGACACGCCTAGTATGGGCGCACGCCCAAACAGTATGGGCGGCTGCCCATACTGGCAATCCCCTTACACCGGGAGGATGTTGATGTCACCGCGAGGAGTGGCCATCGAAGGCCTGCGGGAGCGGCTGTTCGAGGCGGCGGACCGCGTCCTGGCCCGGGACGGCGCCGCCGCCCTGACGAGCCGGGCCGTCACCGAGGAGGCGGGCTGCGCCAAGGGCGTCCTGCACACCCACTTCTCCGGTCTGGACGAGTTCGTCGCCGAACTCGTCCTCCACCGCTTCGGCGCCGCCGCCGCGCTCTCGGAAGACCTCCCGTCCCGGGCGGGCACGGGCGGGGTGGCGGACAACCTCGCGGACGTGAGCTCGGCCGTACTGTCCCTGGACCCGGGGCTCGTGGGGCTGGCCGTCACCCGGCCGGCGGCGGCGCGGCGGGTCCGCGAGGCGTGGGCCGGGGGCGCCCCCGGCTTCGCCGCCATCGAACGGGCCGTCGGCGCGTACCTGCGGACGGAGCAGGAGCTCGGGCGGGTGACGGCCGCCGTGGACGCGGAGTCGGCCGCGCTGGCCCTGGTCGGCACGCTGCACCATCTGCTGATGACCGGCCCGGCCGATGCGGAGGCCTCGTCCCGGGCCCGGGTCGACCGCCTGGTCCGGGCGCTGACCGGCACCGCCTGAACCGCGGCCGGGCAGGGAGCGGGGGCGGCCGCCGTGGTGTCCCCGCTGCCGTCAACCCCGACCATCGTCGGGGGTGGGGGCAATCCTTCGGCCGGGGCGGCCGGAGAGCGGCGCTCCTACCGTCGGCCGCATGGATTCGATCGAACGATGGAGCGGGGGGCGTCGCCTGTCCGTGGCGGTCGCCTCGGCGGGTGCGGGAGCGGCGGCGGTGGCCCGGCTGACGCCCGGCGGCTCATGGGGCGCGAACGCGCCGGTACACGTCACCGCGGGCTGGTCGGCCGACGGCTACCGTGCGCTGACCCGGAGCGTGGCGCAGGGCCCGCCGTGGGCGACGGCCGTCCTGGAGGCGGCGAGTGAGGCCACCTTGCTGCTGCTGGGGCTGCTGCTGGCCTGGGCCGGCTGGAGCGCCCTGCGCCGCCGGGACGCGCCGGGCCTGGCCGGGGCGGTGGCGGCCGCCGCCGGGACCGTCGCCGCCTACGGGACCAGCGAGGCGCTCAAGCTGCTCGTCGGCGAGGAACGTCCGTGCCGCGCCCTGGCCGGGGTCCCGGCCCTCGCGCCGTGTCCCGCGCCGGGCGACTGGTCGTTCCCCAGCAACCACGCCACCCTGGCGGTCGCGCTGGCCGTGGGGGTGGTCCTCGTACGGCCCCGGCTGGCCGCCCTGGCGCTGCCGGTCGGCGGGGCGGCCGCTCTGCTGCGGGTGCTGGTCGGGGTGCACTACCCGCACGACGTGCTGGCCGGCGCGGCACTCGGCACGGCGGCCGCGGTGACGGTACGGCTGCTCGTACTGCCGTTCGCCGTACGGGCGGTGTCAGCCCTCCTCGCGCGGCGGCCGGACGGACGGCACCGGGACCACGCCGGCCTCGTGCGCGACCACGGCCGCCGCGGCCCGGTTGCCGACGCCGAGGCGGGCGAGGATCGAGCTGACGTGGGCCTTCACGGTGCCCTCCGCCAGGCCGAGCCGGCGCGCGATCTGGCCGTTGGAGAACCCGCCGCCGAGGTGGCCGAGCACCTCCCGTTCCCGGCCGGTCAGGGCCTCGACCCGGGCGCGCGCCCCGGAGCGGCGGCCGGCTCCGGCCCCCGCGCCTCCGGCCGCCAGATGGGCGACGACCCGGGCCGCCACCTTCGGTGAGAGATAGGCGGCACCGTCGGCGACGGCGCGGATGCCGGCGATGAGTTCCTCGGGCTCACCGGACTTGATCAGGAAGCCGGCCGCGCCGTCGCCGAGGGCCCGCAGGATGTACTCGTCCTCACCGAAGGTCGTCAGCATCACGACTCCCGTTCCAGGGACGGTCCTGCGGATCTCGGCAGCGGCTTCCAGGCCGCCGGTTCCGGGCATCCGGATGTCGAGGACGGCCACCTGCGGGCGGTGGGACTGGACGAGTTCCACCGCCCGCCGGCCGTCGCCCGCCTCCGCGACCACGGTGATGCCGGGATCGCAGGCGAGGACGGCGCGGATGCCCGCGCGGATCATGGGTTCGTCGTCGGCGATCAGGATCCGGATCATCGGACGGCCTTCCCGGTGTAGTCGTCGGTGGAGACCAGGCGCCCGGCCCGGAAGCAGAGGCGGTAGACGTCCCCCGAGCGGTCGTCGAACGGATCGCCGGTCTGTACGTAGAACTCGCACGCCGCGCCCAGCGGCGCGGCCCCCGGTGCGGCCGGGCGGCGGGTCGTCTGCCGTTCGGGCAGGTACGGCGCCACCTCGGCGCGGGTCTGGCCGACGCGCAGGCGGGCGTAGTCCCCCGGTGGGAGGACCGACTGCCGAGCCGTCACGGTGTCCCACGCACGCACTCCGCCGACCAGCAGGGCGGCGGTGCACAGCGGCACGAGCACGGCCGCGGCGGCGGTACGGCCCAGCCGGCGACGGGCCCTGCGGTGCTCGGGCGGCAGTACGTCGCCCGGCCGGGTCGGGGGCGGGGGCGGCACGGTACCGGGGCGGTGCGGGAGCGTGGCCCGTACGGCGAAACCGCCGCCCTCGGGGCCGGAGGTGAAGGATCCGCCGGCCAGCCGGACGCGTTCGTCGAGGCCGATGAGCCCGAAGTGGTGGTCCTCCGAGGGCACGGAGGCCGGGGTGCCCGGGGCGTGCCGGACGGCGTGGTCCCGGGGCGCGGACCCGCCGGGCACCGGCTCGTCGGTCACACTGACCCGGGTCCGGTCCCCGGTGTGGCGCACGAGGACGGTCACGCGGTGCCCGGGCGCGTGCTTGGCGACGTTCGTGAGGGCCTCCTGGACGACCCGGTGCACGGCCCGCCCGACGGCGGGCGGGCCGTCCTGCGGCCCCGGTTCGCCCTCGACGTCCAGTCGTACGTCGAGGCCCGCCGCGGCCGCCCGGTCCACCAGGTCCTGGATCTCCGCGCGCCCGGCAGCCGGCCCGGAGCCGGGAGCCGAATCGGACGGCTCGCGCAGGACTCCGATCACCTCGCCGAGCCGGTCCACGGCGGCCCCTGCCCTGGCACGGATGTCCTGGGCGGCGGCCCGGTGTTCCTCCGGCAGGCCGGGTGCGAGCTTCAGCGCCCCCGCCGACAGGGCGATGAGGCTGAGGTCGTGGCCGAGCAGGTCGTGCATGTCCTGCGCGATCCGGGTCCGCTCGCGCAGCCGGGCCTGTTCGGCGACCAGCCGCTGTTCCCGCTCCAGCCGCGCGGCCCGCTCCCACCCCGCCCGTACGAGTTCGCGGTACTGGCGCAGGAACCGGCCCGCGAACCACGGCAGCATCGCCGCCACGAGGAGCAGCCCGACGAACCGGCTCGCCCACCCCAGCCACGCCGGCACGAGGAGTACGGCCACCACGGCCGCCGCGAGGACTCCGGACAGGGCCGCCACCGTGCTCCGGTTCCGTCCGGGTCGCCTGCCGCCGAGGAAGGCGCAGACGGCGGCCGGCAGGCCCCACCACAGGGTGGAGACGCCCGTGCCCACGCCGGCCACCGCCCCGGCGAACAGGAGGGCGGACAGGACCGGAACGGGTATCGGCACCCGTCGCGGTACCCGGATCCGGTACGTGTCGATCATCTTTCTCACGGACGCGACCCTACGGAACCCGGCCGGACCCGCGGCACTGCCGAAAGTCCACTACCGCCGGCCGGCTCCGGTGAGGACGACGAGCTGCCGGGTCGCCCGGGTCATCGCGACGTAGCGGTCGACCGCGCCTTCCACGCCCGTGCCGAAGTCCTCCGGGTCGACGAGGACGACCAGGTCGAACTCGAGCCCCTTGGACAGCTGCGGTGTCAGCGACCGGACACGGGAGGTCGTACGGAACGTGGGGTCGCCGATGACGCAGGCGACGCCCTCCGCGTTCGCGGCGAGCCAGGCGTCGAGCACCGAGTCCCGGTCCTCGGCGGATCCGTGGACCACGGGGATGCCGCTGCCGCGGATGGAGGCCGGCACGTTGGCGTCCGGGAGGACGGCCCGGATGACCGGCTCGGCCTCCTCCATGACCTCGCGCGGAGTGCGGTAGTTGACGCTCAGGGAGGCCATGGTGATCCGGTCGAGCCCGATCCGCTCCAGCCGTTCCTGCCAGGACTCCGCGAAGCCGTGCCTGGCCTGGGCCCGGTCGCCGACGATGGTGAAGCTGCGGGAGGGGCAGCGCCGCAGCAGCATCTGCCATTCGGCGTCGGTCAGTTCCTGGGCCTCGTCCACGACGATGTGGGCGAACGGGCCCGCCAGGAGGTCCCGGTCGGCGGCGGGCAGGGCGGTCTCGTCGATCAGACTGTCCTGGAGGTCCTTGCCGTGCAGCATCGTCACCGCCCCTTCGCCGTCGGCGTCGGCCGCGATGACGCTGTCGATGACGCCGGCCATCCGCTCGCGTTCGGCGGCGACAGAGGCCTCGTGACGGCGCTTGCGCAGGGACGCCTGCGAGTCGCCGAGCCGCTGCCGGGCCGCGTCCAGCAGGGGAAGGTCGGACACCGTCCAGTGCCCGGCGTCCTCGCGCTGCAGCGTGCGCACCTCGTCGCGGCTGAGCCAGGGGGCGCACTTGCGCAGGTAGGCGGGCACCGACCACAGGTCGGCGACCAGCTCGGTCGCCTCGAGCATCGGCCACGCCCGGTCCAGGGCGGTGACCAGCTCCCGGTTCTGCCGCAGCGACCTGCGGAACAGGTCCGGCGAGAGGTCGTCGTCGTCCCCGTCGCCCTCGTCGTGGTGCTTGTCGAACAGGATCGTGACCAGTTCCTCCCAGATCTGCTCGCGCGCCTCGTTGTGCGGAGTGCCCGGTTCGACCGCGTCGAACGCCGCGACCCAGTCGTCGGCGGTCAGCCGGACCTCGCCCCAGTGGGTCGTGACGGTCATCCCCTTGGCGGGCGGCTCCTCGTAGAACCTGACGGCCGTCTCGATCGCCCGCACCAGGTCCGCGGACGACTTCAGGCGGGCCGCCTCCGGGTCGCTCTCGACGGCCGCCGTGGCGCCCTCGGCGACCAGGTCCCGGACGGTGCAGGTCTGGACGCCCTCCTCGCCGAGGCTGGGCAGGACGTCGGCGACGTAGGACAGGTAGGGGCGGTGCGGGCCGACGAAGAGCACGCCTCCCCGGCGGTGGCCCAGGCGGGGGTCGGAGTACAGGAGGTGGGCGGTGCGGTGCAGGGCGACGACCGTCTTCCCGGTGCCCGGCCCGCCGTCGACGACGAGGGCGCCGCGGGATCCCGCACGGATGATGGCGTCCTGGTCCGCCTGGATGGTGCCGAGGACGTCCCGCATGCGGGACGACCGGTTGCCGGCGAGGCTCGCGATGAACGCCGACTGGTCGTCGAGCGCGGCGTGCCCCTCCAGCCCGTCGACGGTGAACACCTCGTCCCAGTAGTCACCGATCCGGCCCGCGGTCCAGCGGTACCTGCGGCGGCTCGCCAGGCCCATCGGGCTGGCATGGGTGGCCGCGAAGAACGGCTCGGCCGCCGGGGAGCGCCAGTCGATCAGCAGCCTGCGGCCCGTACTGTCGGTGAGGCCGAACCGCCCGACGTACAGGGGCTCGGGGTCGTCCGCGAGGACGATGCGGCCGAGGCACAGGTCCAGGCCGAAGCGGCGCAGCACGCGAAGGCGCGCGGTCAGCCGGTGGATCTCCGCGTCCCGGTCCATGGCCTCCCGGCCGATGCCGCCGGGCGCCCTGCGCGCGGCGTCGAGCCGCTCGGACACCTCGGCGATCGTCTGCGCGAGGCACTCCTCGATGGCGGTGAAGTGCTGCTCGTCGCCGGCGACCAGCTTCGGGTCGGCCTTGGCGGACAGGTGCTCGGGGAGGTTGAAGACGCTGGTGGTCAGCGGGTTCACGGATGCGGCTCCGATCTGAGGTCGCTCGCGACCTGTGGGGTGCGGTGAGTGCGGTGGGGGCGGGTCTTCCGGGCGGGCGGCCCGGCTCATGCGGAGGCTGGGGCCCGGTTCACGCGGAGCCGGGCACCGGGGGCCGGTTCACTCCGAGGCTGCGGCCCGGTTCACTCCGAGGCTGCGGCCCGGTTCACGCCGAGGCGGGGACCGGGGGCCGTTACCGGCCGAGCTCGTCGAGCAGCCGACGGGCGGCGACGGTCGTTCCGTCGGTACGGACGGTGGCCGCCACGGCGGTGGCGCGTTCGCGGACCCCGGGCGTCAGGACGGCCCCGAGCGCGGCCGAGAGGGAGTCGGCGGTGGGAACCGGCCCGTCGTGTTCCGCGCCGATGCCCAGGTCGCGGACCCGGCCGGCCCAGTACGGCCCGTCCCCGCCCCCGGGTACGACCACCTGGGGAGCCCCGGCCAGGGCGGCGGTCGTCGTGGTGCCCGCGCTGCCGTGGTGGACGACGGCGGCGACCCGGCGGAACAGCGCCTGCTGGTTGACCTCGCCGACGAGGAAGCAGTCGTCGTGGCCGTCGGGCAGGGTCAGGCCGGCCCAGCCCCGGGAGAGGAGCACGCGGCGGCCCCGGGCCCGGACGGCTTCGACGGCCGTCCGGGCGAGGCCCTCCGGGTCGGGGACGGGCGTGCTGCCGAAGCCCACGTACACCGGGGCCTCGCCGGCGTCGAGGAACTCCACCAGGTCGGCGGGGAGCGGCCGTTCGTCCGGCAGGAGCCACGCGCCGGTCTGCACGACGGCCGGCTCCGTCGGCTGCCACGGGGCCAGGGCCGGATCCGTGGCCAGCCACGGCCGGTCGGTGAAGGCGTAGTCGCGCACGCTGTCGACCGGCGGCAGGCCGGCCGAGGCGCGGTGGGTGTTGAGCATCTCCCCGAACATCGTGTGCGCGATCCGGGCGTCCTCGTCCCACAGGGTCCGGTTGGCGACGGTCTCCGGCGGCGCCGGCTGGCCCCGGCGCACGGGCGGCCTGCGGTGCGGCGACGGGAGGCTGACCGGCTGGTGGCTCGCGTGGACGTAGCGGATGCCGAGCTTGTCGGCGACCGAGCGGGCGGCGGCCGCGACCGGCAGCGGGCCGGTCACCACCAGCGCGTCGCAGCCCTCGGCCGCCGCCGCGACCGTGCCGAACTGGGCGGCCATCAGTTCGGAGGCCCGCTCCGCCAGACCGGCCGCCGACCCGGGCGTCACCGTGGTCACCACCGGCCGTACCGGCCGGCCGGCGGGCACCGTCTCCACCCCGAGCCCGGCCAGCCGCTCCACGAACTCCTCGTCCGGCGGGGCGCACACGCGCACCTCGGCGCCCAGCTCCCGCAACCGCACGGCGAGTGCCACGATCGGCTCCACGCTCCCGCGCGATCCGTAGACCGAGAACAACACACGCATGACCGGCTCCCCCGCTTTGATGATCTTGGCTTAGGCCGGTGATTCTGCTGCATCACCAGGGCCTTGCGGCAAGCCCCCCGGTGCGTTATAACTTGAGAGTGGCAAGGAGCGGTTATCCCTCCTTGCCTTTGTCGTTTCCGCCCCGGGTTCCTGTGGAGCGTGCCGAGGGATCGGCGGACGACACTCCCCCTCAGGGCCCGCAGCGGCCGGGCGCCTGCCTGCGCCCGCACGCGTGCACGGCGGTTCCGACCCGCCCCCGCACATCCGTCGTACGCCCGGGACAGCGGGAGCCGCTGGACGTCTTCCACCCGGGCCTGCGGGTGAGCGGTCTGCTCCCGACGCGCGACGCCGCACCCCACGGCTGCGCCACTTCGTGCCGCGCCGCCGCCGTTGGAAGCCCGGCCCGGCACGGTCAAGGCCCTGCGGACCGCGCTGACCGCCGATGCGGCCGACGGCGAGGTGCTGCTGACGGCGTCGGCGCTGGGGCTCGACGCGCTGCCGCCGGGCGGGTTACAGGACGGCCTGGCGCACGGACTGTTGTGCCTGGACGACCTGGACCGCCCCCTCCAGTACCCGCTCCTCGTGGACCGGGCCACATAATGGCACCGCCCGCACCGGCCCGCACCGGCCTGGCCGGGACCCGCACGGCCCGCACCGACCGAGGAACGAAGGATCCATGACGCTGAAGGAAGGCCGGCGGGTGAGGCTCGCGGCGGACATCAGGCTGGCCGACGAGCTGGCCGCCGCGGACGGCTCCGCCGGCTCCCCCGCGCCCGTGCCCGGGTTCCTCGCCCTGGCGGCGGGCAGCGAGGGGACCGTCGAGCGGGTGGACGACGAGGAGCGGCGCGAGAGCCACGGGGTGCGCGAGTACCAGCGCCTCACGTCGCTCTTCGAGTCCTTCGGGCACGCCATGCCCCCGGAGAGCAAGCGGCAGCTGGAGGAGCGGATCGCCGCCCTGGAACCCGAGTGGGCCGCCTTCCAGGAGCAGCGGCCCGGGGTGCGGCTCCGCGTCCGCTTCGACAACGGGTTCGTCCTCGACGGGACGCCCGGGGAGCTGTTCACCGAGGCGGCCGGCGGGGCCGGCTGAGCGGGTGCGGCCCGGGGTGGCGGACCGCCCCCGGCCGCACCGCCCGGCAGGGCGGCCCGCCGGCCTCACCACTCCCCGTGAGGGCTTTGCCTGATTTGTGAGAACGGTTACCTTCTCACCCGAATGGCGCGCTTCCAGGTTCATCATGGTTGACCGGAACTGTCGTCTACGCGCCCCCCGCCCCGGCCCCCGAGGCCGCCCGGCGACCGGGTCGGCGCCACAAGGGAGAGCCGTGCGACCTGCGGGCAGCTGGACGGGGAAGAACTGGCGGATCGCGCTGCCGGTGGCGGGAGGCGCCTTCGTGCTCGGGTTCGGCGGCCTGTACGCCGCCGGACTCGCCCTTGGCGACGACATCGCCGACGGCACCCGCGTGCGGGGCGTCGACATCGGCGGCATGAGCCGCGCGGCGGCGCGGAGCACGCTCCTGCGGGAGCTCGGGCCGCTGGCCGGCGCCCCGATCCCGGCGGGGATCGGGGACCGCGTCGAGCAGGTCGTACCGGCGTCCGTCGGGCTCTCCCTCGACGCCTCCGCGACCGCCGACCGCGCCTCGCACACCGGATACGGGCCGGTCGGCGTCATCGGCCGGCTCTTCGCCTCCGGCGACCCGGACGTCGAGCCCGTGATCCGTACCGACGAGCGGGCCGCCCGCGCCGGGATCGACCGGCTCGCCGCGAGCACCGCGCAGCCGGTCCGCGACGGGGCCATCACCTTCGACGCCGGCCGGCCGGAGGTCGTCACCGCGCGGACCGGCGTCTCCCTGGTCCGGGAGCGGGCCCTCGACACGCTGCGGGAGGCCTACCTGCGGCCGCGCCCGGCCGGCACCCCCGTCGCCCTTCCGGTCACCCGCACCGAGCCCCGGGTCGGCGCGGACGAGACCGGACGCGCCCTGCGCGAGTTCGCCGTACCGGCGGTCTCCGGGCCGGTCACCCTCACCGTGGCCGGTGCCCGCATACCCCTCAGCCCCGTGGTCCTGGGCGAGCACCTGAAGATGAACGCCGACGACGGCGGGCGCCTGGTCCCGGCCCTGGACTCCGAGGCCCTGCTCGGCGACCCCGCGGTGGCCGGCCCCGTCACGGACGCCGCCGGAGCGCCGCGCGACGCCGCGCTCGGCGTGGACGCGGACGGCCGCGTACAGGTCACGGAGCGCAGCCGCGCCGGCCGGCAGGTCACCGAGGAGGCCCTCGGCCGGGCCGTGATGCCCGCACTGACCCGCTCGGGCGCGGACCGCAGCGCGGAGGTGGCCACCACGGCCGTCGAACCGGAGCTCACCGATGCCGAGGTGCGCCGCCTCGGCATCAAGGAGCAGCTCTCCTCCTTCACCGTCGAGTTCCCGGCCGCCCCGTACCGGACCAAGAACATCGGCCGGGCCGTGGAGCTGATCAACGGTTCCCTGGTCATGCCCGGCAAGGAGTGGAGCTTCAACCGCACGGTCGGTGAGCGCACCGCGGAGAACGGCTTCGTCGACGGAATCATGATCAACGACGGCCGGTACGTGAAGTCGCCCGGCGGTGGTGTCTCGGCGGTCGCCACCACGATGTTCAACGCCATGTTCTTCGCCGGCCTCAAGCCGGTCGAGTACGGGGCGCACTCGTTCTACATCGAGCGGTACCCGGAGGGCCGGGAGGCCACCGTCGCCTGGGGCAGCCTCGACCTGCGCTGGCTCAACGACTCGGGCCACGCGGTCTACGTCAAGGCGTCCTCGACCGACACCTCGCTGACGATCAGCCTCCTCGGTACGAAGAAGTACGACGAGATACGCGCCACCAAGGGCCCGCGCACCAACGTCAAGCCGCCCGCCAAGCGCAAGGGCACCGGACCGGCCTGCGAGGTCCAGACGCCCCTGGAGGGCTTCGACGTCACCGTCGGCCGGATCTTCGTCAAGGACGGCCGGGAGGTCAGGCGCGAGGAGCGCACGACGCACTACACCCCGCGCGACGAGGTGACCTGCGAGCCGGAGGCCGCCCCCGGCACGGCCCCGGGCGGCGCTCCGGCCGCCGCACCGGCGGACGACGCTCCGGCGGCGGCCGCCGCCGCGGACCCGGCACGGGGCCGGTAGGGGGCCGGTAGGGGGCCGGTAGGGGGCCGGGCCGTCACCCACGGTGACCGGCGGCGCGCGCGGTGCGCACGTCGGGGGCCGTGGGGCGCCGGAAGTGCTACAACTGGGGACGTGACCCTTCCTCGCCAGCCGTACCGGGCAATGCGGTGCGGTCACCCCTGAGCAAGGGATTCAAGAGCGTCGCCGGACAGGTGTTCGTCCTTCAGGTGGCGATCGTGGTGTTGCTCGCCGCCGGTGCCCTCCTGGCGCTGCTCCTGCAGTCCCGCCACGACGTCGACCGTGAGGCACGCAACCGGTCGATCGCCGTCGCCCAGACCTTCGCGCACTCCCCCGACCTGCGGGAAGCGCTGCGCACACCCGATCCCTCCGTCATCCTGCAGCCCCTCGCCGAGGCCACCCGCAAGGCCGCCGGGGTCGACTTCATCGTCGTCATGGACACCCGGGGGATCCGCTACAGCCATCCGAAGCCGGACCGCATCGGCAAGCGTTTCGTGGGCACCATCGAGCCCTCGCTCGCCGGCCGGGTCCACACCGAGAGCGTGCGGGGGCCGCTCGGCAAGGAGATCCAGGCGGTGGTGCCGGTCACCGCGCCGGACGGCCGGGTCGTCGCGCTGGTGTCGGCGGGCCTGACCGTGGAGAACGTCAGCGGTGCCTTCGACCGCCAGCTCCCCGTCATCCTCCTGGTGATGGCCACCGGCCTGGCCCTCGCCACCGCCGGCACGGCGCTGACCAGCCGCCGCCTGCGCCGCCAGACGCACGGGCTCGGCCCCCAGGAGATGACCCGGATGTACGAGCACCACGACGCGGTGCTCCACTCCGTCCGCGAGGGGGTCCTGATCACGGACGGCGACGGGCGGCTGGTCCTGGCGAACGACGAGGCGAAGCGGCTGCTCGGGCTGCCCGAAGGGGCCGAGGGCCTGCACATCGGCGAGGTACCGGGCCTGGACAACCGGATGGCCGACCTGCTGCTGTCGGGCCGGGTGGCCACCGACGAGGTGCTGGAGACCGGGGACCGGCTCCTCGTCGTCAACCAGCGGCCCACCCACCCGCACGGCCGGCCCGAGGGCGCCGCCGTCACCATCCGCGACTCCACCGACATGCAGGTCCTCACCGGCCGCGCGGAGGCCGCCCGCAAGCGCCTCAAGCTGCTGTACGACGCCACCGGTGACATCGGCACCACCCTCGACGTGGAACGGACCGCCCAGGAGCTCGCCGACGTCGCCGTGCCCCGCTTCGCGGACTTCGTCACCGTCGACCTGGCCAACCCGGTGCTCGACGGCGATGAGCCCGGTCCCGGCTCCGACATGCTGCGCACCGCGGTCAGCGGGATCCGCGCCGACCACCCGCTGTACCCGCTCGGCCGGCTGATCGAGTTCAAGCCCACCACTCCGCAGGCCCGCGGCTACGACACCGGGAAGACGGAACTGGTGCCCCACCTGGCCGACGCGCCGGGGTGGCACGTCCAGGACCCCCGGCGGGCTTCCGCCATCGTCGAGTACGGCATCCACTCGCTGATCGCGGCGCCGCTCAAGGCCAGGGGCGTGGTCCTCGGCGTGGTCAACTTCTGGCGGGCCGCCAAGCCGGAACCCTTCGACGAGGACGACGTGTCGCTGGCCGAGGAGCTGGTCGCCCGCGCCGCCGTCGCCATGGACAACGCCCGCCGCTACACCCGTGAGCACACGCTGGCCGTCACCCTCCAGCGCAGCCTGCTGCCCCGCGGCCTGCCCGAGCAGAGCGCCGTGGACGCGGCGCACTGCTACCTGCCGGCGCAGTCCGGGGTCGGCGGTGACTGGTTCGACGTGATCCCGCTGCCGGGCGGCCGGGTCGCCCTGGTCGTCGGGGACGTGGTCGGGCACGGGCTGCACGCCGCGGCCACGATGGGCCGGCTGCGCACGGCGGTGCACAACTTCACCTCCCTCGACCTGCCGCCCGACGAACTCCTCGCCCGCCTGGACGACCTCGTGCAGCGCATCGACGAGGACGACACCGACGGCGCCGCCGGCGTGCTCGGCGCGACCTGCCTGTACGCCGTCTACGACCCGGTCTCCCGGTACTGCACCCTGTCCCGGGCCGGGCACCTGCCACCGATGGTGGTCGCCCCGGACGGCACCACGGAGATCGTCGACGTGCCGGCCGGTCCCCCGCTCGGGCTGGGCGGCATGCCGTTCGAGACGAGCGAGCTACGCCTGGCGGAGGGCAGCCAGCTCGTGCTGTACACGGACGGCCTGGTGGAGCAGCGGACCCGGGACATCGAGGAGGGGCTGGAGCTGCTGCGCGCGGCGCTCAGCCACCCGGACCGGGACCCGCAGGAGAGCTGTCACGCCGTCCTGGACGCCATGCTGCCGGCCCGGCCCACCGACGACGTGGCCCTGCTCATCGCCAGGACCCGGACCCTCGGCCCCGACCGGGTCGCGCAGTGGGAGGTGCCGCCGCGGGCGAGCGGGGTCGGCGTCGTACGGAACCTGGCGTCCGCGAAGCTCGTCGAGTGGGGGATGGAGGAGCTCGCCTTCACCACCGAGCTCATCCTCAGCGAGCTGATCACCAACGCGCTGCGGCACGGCGGCCCGCCGGTCCGGGTCCGGCTGATCCACGACCACACGCTGACCTGTGAGGTGTGGGACGGCAGCAGCACCGCCCCGCACCTGCGGTACGCGGCCACCACGGACGAGGGCGGGCGCGGGCTGTTCCTGGTGGCGCAGCTCAGCGAGCACTGGGGCACCCGGTACACCGCCGAGGGCAAGGTCATCTGGTCGGAGCAGGGGTTGCAGGGCCACCCGGACGGCGTACCGCTGGAGGTCTTCGGGGACCTCGGACCGTAGCGTGGAGGGGTGCGCCCCACGCGCTCCGTGTCCGCCTGCCTGACCGCGGTCGCCGTGCTGTACGCGAGCGCGACGCCCGGTTGCGCGCCCGCCGCCCGCGAGCGCTCCGGGGCGCCGGTACGGGCTGCCGCGCCGGTGCTCGCGGCGCAGGTGACGGAGGTGCCGGCGGGGAAGCTGGGGGCGAGCATGCGGGCCGGGTGCCCGGTGACGGCGGACCGGCTGCGGCTGATCCGGATGAACCACTGGGGCTTCGACGGGAAGGTCCACCGGGGCGAGCTGGTCGTCCACCGGGACGCGGTGCGGCCCCTGCTGTACGTGTTCGGCCGGGCCCTGGACGCCCGCTTCCCGATCCGGCGGATGCGGGTGACGGCCCACTACGGCGGCGACGACCGCGCGGCGATGGCCGACGACAACACCTCGGCCTTCAACTGCAGGCAGGTGACCGGGGACTCCGGGAGGCTTTCGCGGCACTCGTGGGGTCTCGCGGTCGACGTCAACCCGGTCGAGAACCCGTACGTGGACCGGCACGGGGTGGTGCATCCGGCGGCGGGCCGGGCCTATCTGCGCCGGGACCCGGTCCGCCCCGGGATGATCACGGCGGACGGGGTGGTGGCCAGGGCGTTCCGCCGGGTCGGCTGGCACTGGGGCGGCGACTGGTGGTCCCGCCCGGACTACCAGCACTTCTCGTCCGACGGCGGATAGGCCCTGTCGCCGAGGCGGCGCGGCGACCCGGCGGAAGACGCAGCGGCGGCTCGGCCCCGGGCATCACGCAGGGTCGCCGCCACGCCCACCTGCGGGTGAAGTCTCCTCCACGACCGGCCCGGGCGCCCGGGCGGCCGGAAGACTGGGCGCCGGTACGGGCTCGCGTACCCATGAACGCGTGGAGCGGATGAGATGACGAACGGCACGGTCCTGCTGGCACTGCGGGAGAACCCCATGGGCGGGGGTGTCAGTGCCGAGCAGCTGCGGCGCATCGGCAAGGAGCTGGAGAACCAGGGGCTGGAACTGCGCTGGGCGCCCAGTGCGCGGGACGCGCGCGCCGCCCTGCACACCGAGGCCGGTCTCGCGGCGGCCGTGGTCTCCTGGGACCTGCCGCGCACGGCGGGCGGCCCGAGCGAGGAGGGCGGTGGCGGGGAGGTCCTGCGGTACGTGGGGAGCCGCTTCAAGGACCTGCCGGTCTTCCTGGTGATGGCGGACGACTCCGACCAGGACCTGGAGCGGCTGCCGCTGTGGGTGTCGGAGACGGTGGTCGGCTACATCTGGCCGCTGGAGGACACGCCCTCCTTCATCGCCGGCCGGGTCGCGACGGCGGCCCGCGGCTACCACCGGGACCTGCTGCCGCCGTTCTTCAGGGCGCTGCGCCGCTTCGAGGACTCCCACGAGTACTCCTGGCACACTCCCGCGCACTCCGGCGGTGTCGCCTTCCTCAAGTCCCCGGCCGGGCGGGCGTTCTTCGACTACTACGGAGAGCGGCTGTTCCGCACCGACCTGTCGATCTCCGTGGGGGAGCTCGGGTCGCTCTTCGAGCACAACGGTCCGATCGGTGAGGCCGAGCGCAACGCCGCCCGGGTCTTCGGCTCCGACCGCACGTACTTCGTCCTGCACGGCGACTCCACCGCGGACCGGATGGTCGGCCACTACAGCGTGACGACCGACGAGATCGCGCTCGTGGACCGCAACTGCCACAAGTCGGTGCTCCACGGGCTGGTGATCTCCGGGGCGCGCCCCGTCTACCTGGTGCCGACCCGCAACGGCTACGGGCTCGCCGGCCCGCTGCCGCCCGCGGTGACCGACCCGGCGGCGGTGGCCGCGAGGATCGCGGCGAACCCGCTGACGGCCGGGGCGCTCTCGCCGGAGGCGCAGTACGCGGTGGTCACCAACTCCACGTACGACGGCCTGTGTTACGACACGGTGGCGACGGCACGGGCGTTCGCGCCGAGCACGCCGCGGCTGCACTTCGACGAGGCCTGGTTCGCGTACGCCCGTTTCCACCCGCTGTACGCGGGCCGTTACGGCATGGCCGTCGGGCCGGACACCTTCCCGGACACCGACACCGGCACCGGCACCGGCACGGACGCAGGCAGCGACGCCGGGCCGGGCCGGCCCACCGTCTTCGCCACCCAGTCCACGCACAAGCTGCTGGCCGCCCTCTCGCAGTGCGCGATGGTGCACGTCAAGTCGGCGCCGCGGGCCCCCGTCGAACACGAGCGGTTCAACGAGGCGTTCATGATGCACGGCACCACCTCGCCGCTGTACCCGGCGATCGCCTCCCTGGACGTGGCGACGGCGATGATGGACGGTCCGCAGGGCCAGTGGCTGATCGACGAGGCGGTGACGGAGGCGATCCGGTTCCGCCAGGCCGTGGTCCGCACCGGGCGCCGCATCGCCGCCGCCGGGGACCGGCCGGGCTGGTTCTTCGGCGTGTGGCAGCCGGAGACGGTCGTCGATCCGGCGACGGGGGCGCGGATCGGGTTCGCGGACGCCCCCGCCGCCCTGCTGAGCCGGGAGCCGGCCTGCTGGCACCTGGAGCCGGGCGCCGACTGGCACGGTTTCGCCGGCCTCGGCGAGGGCTACTGCCTGCTGGACCCGGTCAAGGTCACCCTGACCTGCCCCGGAGTGACGGCCACGGGCGAGACCGATGACTGGGGCATTCCGGCGCGGATCCTGACCGCCTACCTGGCGGGCCGGGGGATCGTCGTCGAGAAGACCGACAGCTACACCACGCTGATCCTCTTCTCGATGGGCATCACCAAGGGCAAGTGGGGCACCCTGATGGACGCCCTGATGGACTTCAAGGGGCTGTACGACGCGGACGCCCCGCTGGACCGGGTGCTTCCGGAACTGGTCGAGCAGTTCCCGCTGCGGTACGGGCGCACCACCCTCGCCGGCCTGTGCCGGCAGATGCACGAGCACCTCACGCGGGCCGAGCTGATCACCGCCCTGGACGCGGCCTTCCAGGAACTGCCGGAGCCGGTGGCCCCGCCGCGCCACTGCTACCAGCAGCTGATCCGGGGCGGCACCGAGCGGGTACGGCTCGCGGACGCCGCCGGAAGGGTGGCCGCGGCGATGGTGACCGTGACCCCGCCGGGGATCCCCGTGCTGATGCCCGGGGAGTCCACCGGCGCCGAGGACGGGCCGCTGCTGAGGTACCTGCGGGCCCTGGAGGCCTTCGACCGGGCCTTCCCGGGCTTCCACAGCGAGGCCCACGGGGTGTCGGTGGATCCCGGGAGCGGCGACTACCTCATCGAGTGCGTCCGCGCGGCCGGCCGTGAGGAGGCCGGCCGACCCGCTCGGTGACGGTGTGACGGGAGCCCGCGGACGGGGTGGCGCGGGCGCGGTCACCCCGTCCGCGGCCTTGGCGGGGTCGGCACCCGGGTTCCGTTCGTCGCGAGCGGGCCGGTGCCCGGGCAGCGGTCCCCGCCCGGGGCGTCGGGGAGCGCCGGCGTGCGGACCCAGGCGTGCCGCGGCGGGCATCCGGACCACCGCCAGCACACGCCGTCCGCCCGGTATCGCACGGGTGATCCATTCCCGGACGGCCGTATGATCGAGCCCGGTCGGCCCCGTTCGGGGAGGGCCGCGCACGCCTGCCGCCGCGGCCCCGGGCGCCGTCCGAGAACTCCACGATCACAGAGGCGAGGACCTGCACGTGCACAGGACCGTCACCGAACTCGCGGACGGCCGCGAGCTCATCTACTACGACAGCGCCCCCGGCCGGGACCGCGAGGCCAAGGACCTGCGGCCGCTCGACCCCGTCGAGAGCACGCCCGAGCTGCGCCGGGATCCGGCCACCGGCGACTGGGTCACCATCGCCGCCCACCGGCAGTCCCGCACCTACCACCCGCCCGCCGACGCCTGCCCGCTCTGTCCCTCCCGGGACGGCCGGCCGAGCGAGATCCCGGCCGCCGACTACGAGGTGGCCGTCTTCGAGAACCGTTTCCCCTCGCTCTCCGGCCGGGCCGGCCGCTGCGAGGTGGTGTGCTTCACCCCGGAGCACGACGCCGGTTTCGCCGCCCTCACCCCCGAGCGGGCCCGGCTGGTGCTGGACGCCTGGACCGACCGCACCGCCGAACTGTCGGCCCGTCCCGGCGTGCACCAGGTCTACTGCTTCGAGAACCGGGGCACCGAGATCGGCGTCACCCTCCCCCACCCGCACGGCCAGATCTATGCCTTCTCCGCCCCCACCCCGCGCACCGTCAAGCACCTCGCCGCTGCCGCCGCCCACCGGGCGGCCACCGGGCGCAACCTCTTCGAGGACCTGCTCGGCGAGGCCCGCGCGGCCACCGAACGCGTGGTCCTCGCCGGGGAGCACTGGACGGCCTTCGTCCCGTACGCCGCCCGCTGGCCCTACGAGGTCCACCTGTACCCGCACCGCAGGGTGGCCGGTCTGACCGGCCTCGACGAAGCGGAGCGGGCCGAGTTCCCCGGGCTGTACCTGGACCTGCTGCGGCGCTTCGACCGGCTCTTCGGGCTGGCGGAGCCCACTCCGTACATCTCCGCCTGGCACCAGGCCCCGCTCGTGGGCGGTGGGGAACTCGCCCTGCACCTCGAGCTGTTCACGGTCCGGCGGACCGCCGACAAGCTGAAGTTCCTGGCCGGCACCGAATCCGGCATGGACGCCTTCATGAACGACGTGGCTCCCGAGACCGCGGCCCGGCGACTGCGGGAGGTCCGGTGAGCACGCGGGTGCGCCGGGACTTCGAGCGGATCCACGGCCGTGCCCCGGAGGGGGTCTGGGCCGCCCCGGGCCGGGTGAACCTGATCGGTGAACACACCGACTACAACGACGGCTTCGCCCTCCCCATGGCCCTGCCGCAGACCACGGTGCTCGCCGCCGGCCGCCGCGACGACGGCGTGCTGCGGGTGCACAGCGCCCAGGGCGACGGGCGGGTCAGCGAGTTCGCGGTGGCGGAGCTCGCTCCGGGCGGGGGCGGCGGCTGGGCCCGCTATCCCGCCGGAGTGGTCTGGGCGCTGCGCGAGCGGGGTCTGGCCGTCGGCGGTGCCGACCTGCACCTGGACAGCTCGGTGCCCACCGGTGCGGGGCTGTCCTCGTCGGCGGCCCTCGAGTGCGCGGTGGCCGTCGCGTACGACGAGCTGTACGGGCTGGGGCTGTCCCGGCCGGAGCTGGCGCGGGTGGCGCAGCACGCGGAGAACGCCTTCGCCGGTGTGCCGTGCGGGGTCATGGACCAGATGGCCTCGCTGTGCTGTGCCGAGGGCGGCGCCCTGTACCTGGACAGCCGCGGTCTGGACGTCCGGCAGGTCCCCTTCGACCTCGCCGGGCACGGCCTGACCCTGCTGGTGCTGGACACCCGGGTCAAGCACGACCTCGCCGACGGGGCGTACGCCGCCCTGCGGGCCGGGTGCGAGCGGGCGGCGCGGCTGCTGGGCCTGCCCGCCCTGCGGGACCTCGCCGAGACGGAGCTGCCGGAGGCCCTGACGGAGCTGCCCGGGGAACTCGTCCCGCTGGTGCGGCACGTGGTCACCGAGAACGGCCGGGTCGGCCGGGCCGTCGAGCGTCTGGCGGCGGGCGAGCCGGAGGCCCTGGGCCCGCTGCTGACCGCCGGGCACGCCTCCCTCCGGGACGACTACCGGGTGTCCTGCCCGGAGACCGACCTCGCGGTGGAGGCCGCCGTCGCCGCGGGTGCGCTGGGTGCCCGGATGACCGGCGGCGGGTTCGGGGGCTCCGTGATCGCCCTGGTCCCGGCGGAGCGGGCCGCGTCCGTGGGCGGGGCCGTGACGGATGCCTTCGCGGCGGCCGGGTTCGCTCCCCCGGCGGTGCTGGAGGCCGTGCCCTCGGCGGGAGCCCGCAGGATCGCCTGACCCGGCCGGGGCGGGAGACCGCCCGACGCGGCCGGGGCGGAAGACAGCGTTCCTACTCGGGTGGGGGTGAGTATCCGCGCTCTGCCGGGGCGGCCGGGCCGGCCGAACACTGGAGGCATGAACAAGCGAACGCACGGACCGGCTCACGAACTGTCGGCGGCCCTGGTGCTGGCCGGGGTGGCGATGGCGGCCTGGGCCGCCTGGCTGGGGTGGGACCAGCAGCGGGACGTCCAGCCCGACGGTTCGACGACCGGCCCCTACGGGGCGTGGCAGGTGATCGGGCTCGTGCTCACCCTGCTGGTGCCGGTGTACTGGGCGGCCGCCCGGCAGTACGTCCTGGCCGCGGTGCTCGGCACCAGCGCCGGGTTGGGCGCGGCCGCCTTCGTCGACTGGTCGGACGACGGGAGCGGGCTGTTCGTGATCGGCGTGGGCATGGTCGTGATCGGAAGCCTGGTGGTGACCGGTGCGCTGGCGCTCGGGGTCGCCTCGCTGAAGCGGAGGCCTTGATACCGCCGATACCGCCGATACCGCCGATACCGCCCGATGTTCCGCTCGCGGATCCTGACCGCGCCGACGGGTCCCGGGGGGGGGGGGGGGGGGGGGGGGGGGGGGGGGGGGGGGGGGGGGGGGGGGGGGGGGGGGGGGGGGGGGGGGGGGGGGGGGGGGGGGGGGGGGGG
>NZ_JBVHWK010000022.1:0-13935 GCF_055569445.1 Streptomyces sp. NPDC029122
AGCGATAGGCTTCTGTCTCGCGCTGGGAGGGTGTACTCCCTGCCTCCCCCAGCCCCCCCCCCTCCCTCCTCCCCCCCCCCCCCCCCCCCCCCCCCCCGACACCCCCCCCCCCCCCCCCCCCCCCCCCCCCCCCCCCCCCCCCCCCCCCCAGCCGCACGACTGCCCCCGGAAGCCCGCGCGGCGGATTCGCCCGCGCCCTCGCCACGCACTGGTACGCCTGGGCCATGGTCGCCCCGGTCGTGCTCGTCCTCGGCGTGATCGTCGGCTGGCCGCTCGTACGCGGCGTCTACCTGTCGCTGACCGACGCCAACGAGCGCAACGTCGCCCGCACCATCGGCGTGCGCCACATCGAGGCCACGTACGAGTTCGTCGGGCTCGACAACTACACGGCGGTCCTCGGCGACCCCCTCTTCTGGCAGCGGCTGGTGTGGACGGTGGTGTGGACCGTCGCCTGCGTGTCCCTCACCTTCGCCCTCGGCCTCGGTCTGGCCACCATGCTCAACCGGCGGTTCCGGGGCCGCGCCGCCTACCGGATGGCGCTCATCCTGCCGTGGGCCGTGCCCGGCTTCGTCTCGGTCTTCGCCTGGCGGTTCCTCTTCAACCGCGACAACGGCATCCTCAACAAGATCCTCGACGGGGGCGGCATCGCGGCCGTCCCGTGGCTCGACGACCCCACCTGGGCCAAGCTCTCCGTCGTCGCCGTCAACGTCTGGCTGGGCATCCCCTTCATGATGGTCGCCCTGCTCGGCGGCCTGCAGTCGATCCCCGGCGAGCTGTACGAGGCCGCCGAGATGGACGGCGCCGGACCCTGGCAGCGGTTCCGGCACATCACCCTGCCCGGACTGCGCGCCGTGAGCATGACGGTGATCCTGCTCTCCACCATCTGGACCTTCAACATGTTCCCGGTGATCTTCCTGCTGACCCGGGGCGGCCCCGGCGACTCCACCGAGATCCTGGTGACCCAGGCGTTCCGCGAGGCCTTCATCGCGAGCCCGCGCGACTTCGCCGGCTCGGCGACGTGGGGCGTGCTCATCCTCGCCCTGCTCATGATCTTCGCGCTGGTCTACCGGCGCTCGCTGCGCAAGCAGGGAGAGGTGTGGTGACCGTGACCTCCGCCAAGCAGACAGCCGCCCGGCGGGCGGACGCCGAGCAGGCGACCGGGCTGGAGGGCGCCGGGCACAAGGGCGCCGCACAGAACGGCTCGGGCCGGCAGCGCGCCACCGCCCGCCCGCGCGGCAGCCGCTCCCCGCTCGCCTCCTTCGGCCTGCACGCCACGCTCGTCGTCGCGTCCGTGATCGCCGTCTTCCCCGTGCTGTGGATCCTGCTGACCTCGCTCAAGCCGGCCGAGCACGCGATCACCACGGACTTCGTGAAGGAGCCCACGCTCTCGAACTACGCGTACCTGCTGGAGTCCAGCCACTTCCTCAGCTGGTTCGCGAACTCCGTCCTGGTCGCCGGCATCACCACCGTGCTCGGCGTGTTCATCGCCGCCACCACCGGCTACGCGGTCAGCCGCTTCAAGTTCCCGGGCATGAAGCCGCTGATGTGGACCCTGCTCATCACGCAGATGTTCCCGATGGCCATCCTGATCGTCCCGCTCTACAACCTGATGGGAGAGCTCGGGCTGCTGAACCAGCCGCTCGGCCTGATCATCACGTACCTCACCATCGCCGTGCCGTTCTGCGCCTGGATGATGAAGGGCTTCTTCGACACCATCCCGGTCGAGATCGACGAATCCGGCCGCGTCGACGGACTCAACCCCTTCGGCACCTTCTGGCGCCTGATCCTGCCGCTCGCCAGGCCCGGCCTCGCCGTGACCGGCTTCTACGCCTTCATCACCGCCTGGGGCGAGGTCGCGTACGCCTCCGCCTTCATGGTCGGTGAGGAAAACCTGACCCTCGCGGGCGGGCTGCAGACCTTCGTCACGCAGTACACCTCCAACTGGGGCGCCATGAGCGCGGCATCCGTCCTCATCGCGATCCCTGCGGCGGTCTTCTTCCTCTTCGCCCAGCGTCACCTCGTCGCCGGCATGACGGCGGGCGCCACCAAGGGCTGACCACCCGCGCCCGCCCCGCTCCACCGGCCCGATCTCTCCAAGGACACCATGACCCAGCACCTCGCCGACGCGCTCCCCACCCCGACCGGGACCCAGCCCGGCTGGTGGAGAGACGCGGTGATCTACCAGGTCTATCCGCGCAGCTTCGCCGACTCCAACGGCGACGGCATGGGGGACCTCGAAGGCATCCGGAGCCGCCTGCCCTACCTGCGCGACCTGGGAGTCGACGCCGTGTGGCTCAGCCCCTTCTACGCCTCCCCGCAGGCCGACGCCGGCTACGACGTCGCCGACTACCGGGCCATCGACCCCATGTTCGGCACCCTGCACGACGCCGACGCCGTCATCCGCGAAGCGCACGCGCTCGGCATGCGGATCATCGTCGACCTCGTCCCCAACCACTGCTCCGACCAGCACGAATGGTTCAAGCAGGCACTGCGGGAAGGCCCCGGCAGCACCCTGCGCGAACGCTTCCACTTCCGGCCCGGCAAGGGCGCGAACGGCGAACTCCCGCCCAACGACTGGGAGTCCATCTTCGGCGGCCCGGCGTGGACGCGCGTGGCGGACGGCGAGTGGTACCTGCACCTCTTCGCCCCCGAACAGCCCGACTTCAACTGGGAACACCCGGCCGTCCAGGACGAGTTCCGCTCCGTGCTCCGCTTCTGGCTCGACCTCGGCGTCGACGGGTTCCGGATCGACGTGGCCCACGGGCTGGTCAAGGCCCCCGGACTGCCGGACCTCGGGCGCGACGAACAGCTGAAGCTGCTCGGCAACCAGGTGCTGCCCTTCTTCGACCAGGACGGCGTCCACGAGATCTACCGGTCCTGGCGGACGGTGCTCGACGAGTACGCCGGCGACCGCATCGGCGTCGCCGAAGCCTGGACGCCGAGCGCCGACCGGACCGCGCTCTACCTGCGCCCCGACGAGCTCCACCAGGCCTTCAACTTCCACTACCTCAGCACCGGCTGGGACGCGGCCGCGCTGCGCGCCGCGATCGACGACTCCCTCGACGCGATGCGGCCCGTCGGAGCCCCCACGACGTGGGTGCTGTCCAACCACGACGTGGTCCGCCACCGCACCCGGTTCGGCAGCCTGGACCGGGCGAGGGCGGCCGCGCTGCTGATGCTGGCCCTGCCCGGGTCCGCGTACGTCTACCAGGGCGAGGAGCTCGGCCTGCCCGAGGTGACCGACCTCCCGGACGAGGTGCGCCAGGACCCCTCGTTCTTCAAGGAGAACGGCCAGGACGGGCTGCGCGACGGTTGCCGCGTACCGCTCCCCTGGTCGGGCGACGAGGCCCCGTACGGCTTCGGCGGCGGTGGCAGCTGGCTTCCGCAGCCGCGCGAGTGGGCCGGGCTGAGCGTCGCCGCGCAGACCGGCGACCCGGAGTCGACGCTCGAGCTGTACCGCACCGCCCTGCGGATCCGGCGCGAGCACACGGACCTCGGCGCGGGGGACGCGGTGGAGTGGCTGGACGCCCCGCAGGGGGTCCTCATGTTCCGCCGGGGCGCCTTCGTGTGCACCGTCAACACGACGGGCGAAGCCGTACGCATACCCGCGCCGGGTTCCGTGCTCCTGGCGAGCGGCGCGCTGGCCGACCCCGACGTCCTGCCCGGCGACACGGCGGTGTGGTGGCAGGGGTGACCTCGCCCCTCCGGCTGACGGACATCGCCGCCCAGGCCCGGGTCAGCGAGGCGACCGTCAGCCGCGTGCTCAACGGCAAGGCGGGCGTGGCGGCCGGCACCCGGCACCGGGTGGTGGCCGCCATGGACCTGCTCGGCTACGAACGCCCGGTCAGGCTGAAACGCCGCAGCAACGGGCTGGTGGGGCTGCTGATCCCCGAGCTGACGAACCCGATCTTCCCGGCGTTCGCCCAGGTCATCGAGCAGGCCCTGGCCGGGCACGGCTACACCCCGGTGCTGTGCACCCAGACCCCGGGCGGGGCCACCGAGGACGAGCTGGTCGAGCAGCTGGAGGAACGCGGCGTCACCGGGATCGTCTTCCTCTCCGGCCTGCACGCCGACGCCTCCCAGGACCCGTCCCGCTACCAGCGGCTCGCGGCCCGGGGGCTGCCGTTCGTCCTCATCAACGGCTTCAACGAGGCCATCAGCGCCCCCTTCGTCTCCCCGGACGACCGGGCGGCCGCCGACATGGCCGTGCGCCACCTCGAGGAACTGGGGCACCGGCGCATCGGCCTGGCCATCGGGCCGACCCGCTACGTCCCCTCGGCGCGCAAGGAGCAGGGCTTCCTGGCGGCGCGGCCCGAGGCGGCGGAGGAAGGGCTCGTCCAGCGCACGCTGTTCACCGTCGAGGGCGGCCACGCGGCGGGCGGCGCCCTGCTCGACCGGGGTTGCACGGGGGTGGTCTGCGCCAGCGACATGATGGCGCTCGGCGTGATCCGCGCCGCGCGGGAGAGGGGGCTGCGCGTGCCGGAGGACGTCTCGGTGGTCGGCTTCGACGACTCCCCGCTGATCGCCTTCACGGACCCCCCGCTGACGACGATCCGCCAGCCGGTCCGCGCCATGGCCACGGCCGCGGTGGGCGCCCTCCTGGAGGCGGTGGCCGGCACCCCGGTCCAGCGCACGGAGTACGTCTTCCAGCCGGAGCTGGTGGTCCGCGGCTCGACGGGCACGGCACGGGGGTAGGGGGCGGCGCCGGCCGGCCGGGCGTCCGGCTCGCTGTGAGAGTCTGCGCCGCATGAGCATCGCGAAGAAGGGAACCCGGACGATCGTCGTGGGCGGGGACCGCTATCGCTGGGTGGTCGCGCCCGATGACGAGCCGGGGCTGGCCCTCGTCATCGTGCACGGTGAAGTGAACGGGCAGCGCCTGGTGAGGTGGGTCGAGCACGGAGTCGTGATCGGCCCCGGGCTCGTCGCGGCGACCATCCGCCGGGCGCTCCACGAGCACGGGTGGACGCCCCGGGAGCGCGGCAGGCAGCTCACGCTGCGGTAATGCCGCAGGGGCGGCCGACGTTGCTGTCGGGCCGCCCCCACGGGGTCAAGTGCTTCGGGTCAGGCTCCCAGGTGGGAGCCCTCCGCCCACTCCTTCGCGCCTTCCTTGAGGCAGGTCGAGTTGTAGACCGGGCCGGCGAACGCCGGGAGGTTGTGGGGGATCGCGGCGAACGTCGAGCAGTTCGACGAGTAGGCCTTGCGGCCACCGTCGAAGTAGTCGATTTCGACCCCGTCGGCCAGGGCGGCACCGGCCCCGCCGAGCAGGATGCCGGCAGCCAGGACGGACGCGGTGACAGCAGAACGAATACGCATGACTCCCCTAAGGATCACTGGACGGACGCGCTGGTTGATCTGCGCGTCGGCCGGTCCAACCGTCCAAGGGCGCTGTTGGGAACGGACGTTCACTCCAATGCCGGTAGCTGAATCGTTTCCGCGCCCATGAACCCGTCCGACCGGCTGTTCCCTTGCCGCGTGGCCCGTGCAAGCATCTGCGGATGATCACACTTGCCGATGACCTCGGCCACCTCTCCTACGTCGTCACCGGTGGCGGGCCGCCGCTCGTCCTCGTGCACGCCGGCGTCGCCGACCACCGCATGTGGGACGCCGTCGTGCCCGGTCTGGCGGAGCGGTACACCGTCATCCGTTACGACCTGCGCGGCTTCGGCGAATCCGCCCCGCCGGCCGGCCCGTACAGCGACACCGACGATCTGCGCCGCCTCCTGGACCACCTCGGCCACGCGCGCGTACGGCTCGTCGGCGCGTCCTGGGGCGGCCGCGTGGCCGTGGATTTCACCCTGGCCCACCCGGGCCGGGTGCACTCCCTGGCGCTGTTCGCCGCACCGTGGCCGGGCTACGACTGGTCCGCGGAGATGCACGCGTACGACGGGGCGGAGACGGCCGCGCTGGCCGCGGGCGACGTGGACGCCGCCACCGCGATCAACCTGGACATGTGGCTGCGCGGACCGGCCCGCGGCTGGGAGGACGTCGCCCCCGGCCTGGCCGACCGGGTGCGTGAGCCCATGCGCACGTCGCTCGTGAACATGGCGGTCCGCGACGAGCACGCCCAAGGGCCCGGAGCCGGGGACATCGCGGGCATCTCCGTCCCCGCCCTCGTGGGGACCGGCAAGCTCGACGTCGCCGACTTCCAGGACATCGGCCGGCGCTACGCCTCCGGGATCCCGGGCGCGACGCTGGTCGAATTCCCCACCGCCGCCCACCTCATCGCGCTGGACGCCCCCGCCGAACTCACCGCGGCGCTCCTCCCCTTCCTCGCCCGCTAGGCCGAGAGCCCCGCGCCGGCTGACCGCAGCCGCTTCCGGCCGCCTCCGGTGCGGGCGCCGGCCCGGTACGGCCGCAGGCCGCCGGGTGCCGAGACGCGGGCACGGGCCCCGCCGAGCCGGAATCCCGCCGGCGGGGCCCGCATCCGGGCCATGGCCGGGCCCGGTCCCTCGTGACAGCGCCGAGGGACCGCCCCGAACCCTCCTGAGACCGCCGGGCGCGCATCCGGAACCACCTCCCGCCGGGTGACGGCCGGAAACAATTCTGCAATCTCTTGCGCAAACTCTTGCAACACTCCTGGGCGCCCCCTACGGTCGCGTGCAATCCCCACCTTCCCGCCAGGAGGACCCCCACATGGCTCGATCCGTTTCCCCGCGCGCCGCGAGAGCCGCCCTGGCCGCGGCCGCGCTCGCCGCCGCCACCCTCACCGCGCAGGCGCCGCAGGCTTCCGCGGCCCCGCCGGGGGAGAAGGACGTGACCGCCGTGCTGTTCGAGTGGCGGTTCGCCGACGTCGCCACCGCCTGTACGTCCTCCCTCGGGCCCGCCGGGTACGGGTACGTCCAGGTCTCGCCGCCGCAGGAGCACGTCCAGGGCTCGCAGTGGTGGACCTCGTACCAGCCCGTCAGCTACAAGATCGCCGGGCGGCTCGGTGACCGCGCCGCCTTCAAGAGCATGGTCGACACCTGCCACGCCGCCGGCGTGAAGGTCGTCGCCGACGCCGTCATCAACCACATGGCCGGCCCGGCCGACCCCGGCGCCACCCTCACGGGCACCGGCGGGTCGACGTACGGCAAGTACGCCTACCCCGGCCTCTACTCCGGCGCCGACATGGACGACTGCCGGGCGGAGATCTCGAACTACCAGGACAAGGGCAACGTCCAGAGCTGCGAGCTGGTCAAGCTCGCCGACCTCGACACCGGCGAGGCGTACGTGCGCGGGCGGATCGCCGCGTACCTGAACGACCTGCTCTCCCTCGGCGTCGACGGCTTCCGGATCGACGCCGCCAAGCACATGCCCGCCGCCGACCTCGCCGACATCAAGTCCCGGCTGGGCAACCCCTCCGTCTACTGGAAGCAGGAGGCGATATTCGGCGCCGGGGAGGCCGTATCGCCGTCCGAGTACCTCGGCAACGGTGACGTGCAGGAGTTCCGGTACGCCCGGGACCTCAAGCGCGTCTTCCAGAACGAGAGCCTCGCCCACCTGAAGAACTTCGGGGAGGGCTGGGGGTACATGGCATCCGGCAAGTCCGGGGTGTTCGTCGACAACCACGACACCGAACGCAACGGCGAGACCCTCACCTACAAGAACGGCTCCCCGTACACCCTCGCCAACGTCTTCATGCTGGCCTGGCCCTACGGCTCCCCGGACGTGCACTCCGGCTACGAGTGGACCGACAAGGACGCCGGCCCGCCCAACGGCGGCACCGTGAAGGCCTGCTACTCCGACGGGTGGAAGTGCCAGCACGCCTGGCCGGAGATCTCCTCCATGGTCGGCTTCCGCAACACCGCCCGCGGACAGGGCGTCACCGACTGGTGGGACAACGGCGGCGACCAGATCGCCTTCGGACGCGGTTCCAAGGCGTACGTCGCCATCAACCACGAGACGGGCGAGCTGACCCGCACCTTCCAGAGCTCCCTGCCCGCCGGCACCTACTGCGACGTGCAGAGCGGCCGCGCCGTGGCCGTGGACTCCGCCGGCCGGTTCACCGCCACCCTCGGAGCCGGCACCGCCCTCGCCCTGCACGTCAACGCCAAGACGTGCACCGGGACCCCGCCGGCCGCCGAAACCGGCGCCTCGTTCGCCGTCAACGCCACCACCGTCCCCGGCCAGAACATCCACATCACCGGCGACCGCCCCGAACTCGGCGGCTGGAACACCGCCGCCGCCCTCAAGCTCGACCCGGCCGCCTACCCCGTGTGGAAGCTCGACGTGGCCCTCCCGGCCGGGACCTCCTTCGCCTACAAGTACGTCCGCAAGGACGCCTCCGGGAACGTCACCTGGGAGAGCGGGGCCAACCGCAACGCCACCGTCCCCGCCAACGGCAAGGTCACGCTGACCGACACCTGGCGCAACTGACCCCTCCCGGCACCTCAGCCCGACCCCAAGGAGACCCCTTGATACGCCCCGCCGCAGGAGCCCTCGCCGCCGCCCTGGCCGTGACGCTCCTGCCCGCCCTCCCCGCGGCCGCCGCCGCGCAGGCCCCGGCACCACCCTCGGACGCCAGACTCGCCGCGGAGTCCGCCCGCCACGACCTGACCCGGGAGCAGTTCTACTTCGTGCTCCCGGACCGGTTCGCGAACGGCGACCCGCGCAACGACCGGGGCGGGCTGACCGGAGGCCGGCTGGAGACCGGCCTGGACCCGACGGACAAGGGCTTCTACCAGGGCGGGGACCTCAAGGGGCTCACCGACCGGCTCGACTACATCAAGGGGCTCGGCACCACCGCCATCTGGCTGGCGCCGATCTTCAAGAACCAGCCCGTGCAGGGCGCGGGCGCCGAAGCCTCCGCCGGCTACCACGGCTACTGGATCACCGACTTCACCCAGGTCGACCCGCACTTCGGCACCAACGCCGACCTGGAACGGCTCATCGACAAGGCGCACGGGAAGGGGATGAAGGTCTTCTTCGACGTCATCACCAACCACACCGCCGACGTCGTCGACTACCGCGAGGGCTCGCACGAGTACCTGTCGAAGGGGGCCTTCCCCTACCTGACCAAGGACGGGGTCCCCTTCGACGACGCGGACTACGCCGACGGGAAGAAGAAGTTCCCCGCCACCGGTCCGGGCTCCTTCCCCCGCACCCCCTTCGTGCCCGACGCGAAGAAGGACCTCAAGGTCCCCGCCTGGCTCAACGATCCGGCGATGTACCACAACCGGGGCGACTCCACCTTCGCCGGGGAATCCTCCGGGCACGGCGACTTCTCCGGCCTCGACGACCTGTGGACCGAGCGCCCCGAGGTCGTCAGCGGGATGGAGAAGATCTACGAGAAGTGGGTCAGGGACTACGAGATCGACGGCTTCCGCATCGACACGGTCAAGCACGTCAACACCGCCTTCTGGACCCAGTGGGCCACCGCCCTCGACACGTACGCCGCCAAGCGCGGCCGTGAGGACTTCTTCATGTTCGGCGAGGTGTACTCCGCCGACACCGCCGTCACCTCCCCGTACGTCACCCGCGGCCGCCTCGACGCCACCCTCGACTTCCCGCTCCAGGACGCCATCCGCGCGTACGCCTCCCAGGGCGCGCCCGCCGGCCGGCTGGGCTCCGTACTCGCCGAGGACTACCGGTACACCACCGACAAGGCCAACGCCTACGAGCAGGTGACCTTCCTCGGCAACCACGACATGGGCCGCTTCGCCCACTTCCTGAAGCAGGACCGGCCCGCGGCGGGGGAGCGGGAGCTGCTCGACCGCTACCGGCTCGCCAACGAGCTGATGTTCCTCTCCCGCGGCAACCCGGTGATCTACTCCGGCGACGAGCAGGGCTTCACCGGCTCCGGCGGTGACAAGGACGCCCGCGCACCCCTGTTCGCCACCCGCGTCGCCGACTACCTGGACGACGACCAGCTCGGAACGGCACGCACGCACGGGAGCGACGCCTACGATCCGGAGCACCCGCTCTACACGCAGATCAGTGCTCTCTCGAAGCTGACCAAGGCCCACCCGGCCCTCCGCGACGGCATCCAGAGCGAGCGCCTCGCCGACGGCTCCGCCTACGCCTTCGCCCGCACCGACCCCAAGACCCGTACCGAGTACCTGGTCGCCACCAACAACAGCGGCACCGCCCGCACCGTCGACATCGACGCCCCGCCCGGCGCCCGCTACCGCCCCCTCTACGGAGCCACCGGCCCCGGCGGCACCCCGTACGCGGGCCCCGCCCCGGTCACCGCCTCGCCCGCGGGCAAGCTCACCGTGAACCTGCCCGCCCTCGGCGCCGTCGTCCTCCAGGCCACCGCCCCCCTGCCCGCCCCTGCCGCCCGGCCCGCCCTGACCCTCAAGGCCCCCGCCCCCGGCGCCACCGGCACCGTCGAGCTGTCCGCCGACGTCACCGGCGGCGGCCCCGGCGCCCTCACCCGGGTCGTGTTCGCCGCCCAGACCGGCACCGGCCGCTGGGAGGTCCTCGGCTCCGCCGACCACGCCCCGTACAAGGTCACCCAGACCATCGACCCGGCCACCCCGGCCGGCACCCCCCTGCGCTACAAGGCCGTCGCCGTCGACTCCGCCGGCCGCACCGCCGCCGCCCTCGCCGCGTCCGCCACCGGGCAGACCCCGCCGCCCACCGTCCCCACCGCCACCCAGCGCGACTACGCCGTCGTCCACTACAACCGCCCCGACGGCGACTACACCGGCTGGCGGCTCTACGCCTGGGGCGACATCGCCGAGGGCGAAGCCACCCCCTGGCCCGAGGGACACCCCTTCACCGGCCGTGACGCCTACGGCGCCTTCGCGTACGTCCGCCTCAAGCCCGGCGCCTCCTCCATCGGCTACCTCGTCATCGACAAGGACGGCAACAAGGACGTCGCCGCCGACCGCACCCTCGACGTCACCAAGACCGGCGAGATCTGGCTGGAGCAGGGCAAGGAGGCCGTCCGCACCGACCGCCCCGCCCAGCCGCCCCAGGACCGGAACAAGGCCGTCCTGCACTACCAGCGCCCCGACGGCGCCTACGACGGCTGGGGCCTGCACGTGTGGACCGGCGCCGCCACCCCCACCGACTGGTCCAGGCCGCTGCTCCCGGCGCGCACCGACTCCTACGGCGCCGTCTACGAGGTCCCCCTCGCCCCCGGCGCCACCAGCCTCAGCTACATCCTCCACAACGGCGACCAGAAGGACCTCCCCGCCGACCAGTCCCTCGACCTGAAGGCCACCGGCCACGAGGTGTGGATGCTGGGCGGCCGCGAGAAGTACCTCCTCCCGCAGCCCGCCGGCTCCGCCGCCGCCCTGGACCTCACCAAGGCGGAGGCCGTCTGGATCGACCGCGACACCCTCGCCTGGAACGCCCCGCAGGCGGCCGCCTCCCTCCAGCTCCTCGCCTCCCGCGACGGCCGGATCACCGCCCAGAACGGCGTCCTCGGCGAGAACGGCGCCCAGTGGCTGCGGCTGGCCCGCTCCCAGCTCACCCCCGCCCAGAAGCAGAAGTTCCCGCACCTGGCGGCGTACACCGCCCTCACCGTCGACCCCCGCGACCGCGACCGGGTACGCGAAGCCCTGCGCGGCCAGCTCGTCGCGAGCGCCCGCACCGCGAACGGGGCGGTGCTCGCCGCCACCGGCGTCCAGCTCGCCGGAGCCCTCGACGACCTCTACGCGGCGAACGCCGGCGACAAGGCCCTCGGCCCCGTCTTCAAGGACGGCCGCCCCACCCTCTCCGTCTGGGCCCCCACCGCCCAGCAGGTCTCCCTGGAGATCGACGGCCGCACCGTCCCCATGCGCCGCGACGACACCACCGGCATCTGGTCGGTGCGCGGCGAACGCTCCTGGACCGGCAAGCCCTACCGCTACGCCGTCACCGTCTGGGCCCCCAGTACCCGCCAGGTCGTCCGCAACCTGGTCACCGACCCCTACTCCACCGCCCTGACCACCGACTCCACCCACAGCCTGGCCGTCGACCTGGCCGACCCCCGGCTCGCCCCGCCCGGCTGGAAGGACCTGCGCAAGCCCGCTCCCGTCCCCTTCACCGGCGCCCAGATCCAGGAGCTGCACATCCGTGACTTCTCCGTCGCGGACGCCACCAGCGGGCACCCCGGCCAGTACCTGGCCTTCACCGACACCGGCTCGGCCGGCATGCGGCACCTGCGCGAGCTGGCCGCCGCCGGCACCTCGTACGTCCACCTCCTGCCCGCCTTCGACATCGGCACCATCCCCGAGGACCCCAAGGACCGCACCCAGCCCGCCTGCGACCTCGAGGCGTACGCACCGGACTCCGAGGAACAGCAGGCCTGCGTGGCCGCCGCCGCCGCGAAGGACGCCTACAACTGGGGCTACGACCCGCTGCACTACACCGTCCCCGAGGGCTCGTACGCCAGCGACCCGAACGGCACCGCGCGCACCGTCGAGTTCCGCAGGATGGTCCAGTCCCTGAACGGCGCCGGCCTGCGCACCGTGATGGACGTGGTCTACAACCACACCGTGGCCTCCGGCCAGTCGGACAAGTCGGTGCTCGACCGCATCGTCCCCGGCTACTACCAGCGCCTCCTGCCCGACGGAACCGTCGCCAGCTCCACCTGCTGCGCCAACACCGCGCCGGAGAACGCCATGATGGGCCGCCTCGTCGTGGACTCCGTCGTCACCTGGGCCAAGCAGTACAAGGTCGACGGCTTCCGCTTCGACCTGATGGGCCACCACCCGAAGGCCAACATCCTCGCCGTCCGCAAGGCCCTCGACGAGCTGACGCCCGCCAAGGACGGGGTCGACGGCAAGAAGATCGTCCTCTACGGGGAGGGCTGGAACTTCGGCGAGGTCGCCGACGACGCCCGCTTCGTCCAGGCCACGCAGAAGAACATGGCCGGCACCGGCATCGCGACCTTCTCCGACCGCGCCCGCGACGCCGTGCGCGGAGGCGGCCCCTTCGACGAGGACCCCCGCGTCCAGGGCTTCGCCTCCGGCCTGTTCACCGACCCCAACGGCTCCCCGGCCAACGGCAGCCCCGCCGAGCAGCGCACCCGCCTGCTGCACGCCCAGGACCTGCTGAAGGTCGGCCTCTCCGGCAACCTCGCCGGGTACGCCTTCACCGACTCCGCGGGCCGCCGCACCAAGGGCTCCGAGGTCGACTACAACGGCGCCCCGGCCGGCTACGCGGCGGCTCCCGGAGACGCCCTCGCCTACGCCGACGCCCACGACAACGAGTCCCTGTACGACGCCCTCGCCTACAAGCTGCCCGCGGCCACCTCCACCGCCGACCGGGCGCGCATGCAGGTCCTGGCCATGGCCACGGCCGCGCTCTCCCAGGGCCCGGCCCTCTCCCAGGCGGGCACCGACCTGCTCCGCTCGAAGTCGCTGGACCGCAACTCCTACGACAGCGGCGACTGGTTCAACGCCCTGCACTGGGACTGCCGCGACGGCAACGGCTTCGGCCTCGGCCTGCCGCCCGCCGCCGACAACCGCGCCAAGTGGCCCTACGCGAAGCCGCTGCTGAGCGGCCCGGTCCCCGGCTGCGCGGAGATCCGGGGCGCCTCGGCCGCCTACCGCGACCTGCTGCGGATCCGTACGACGGAAAGCGCGTTCGCCCTCACCACCGCCGAGGCGGTGCAGCAGCGGCTGTCCTTCCCGCTCTCCGGGCCGCAGGAGACCCCGGGCGTCCTCACCATGGCCCTCGGCGACCTGGTGGTGGTCTTCAACGCCACCCCCGCCGACCAGCACCAGCGCGTCCCCGCCCTCGCGGGCACCGGCTACGCCCTGCACCCGGTGCAGGCGGGCGGCTCGGACCCGGCGGTGAAGCGGTCGGCGTACGACCCGGCGACGGGGGAGTTCACCGCCCCGGCGCGCACGGTCGCGGTGTTCAAGCGGGCCTGACCGCCACCCGGGCACGACAGGACGGCGGGGTCGGGGGTCCTCCCCCCCCCCCCTTTCTCTTCCCCTGCGGGCGGTTTAGGCAGCCAAGCGCCGCTCCCACAAGGACAACCCCTCACCCCCCCCCCCCTTTGCCCGTCTTGAGGGG
>NZ_JBVHWK010000022.1:13945-82432 GCF_055569445.1 Streptomyces sp. NPDC029122
GGATGGGTGGGCGAAGACGGAGCGTAACCCCCACGGGAACAACAGAGGCCCCCGCCCCCCCCCCCCCCCCCCCCCCCCCGTTCCGCGTCCCGGGCGGGCGGTTCAGACGTCGAGGCGCCGCTCCAGCAGGACCACCCCGTACACCCGCCCGTCCTTGGCCTGCTTCGAGGGGAACTCGCCGACCACCCGGTAGCCCGCACTCCGGTAGTACGCCAGCAGCCTCGGGTTGCTCGACACGCAGTCCAGGCGCGCCCGCTCCCGGCCCGTCCGGGCGATCCGGTGCTCGGCGTGCTCCAGGATCCGCATCCCCGCCCCGGCCGGCGCGGCCTTCCGCTCCACCATCAGCCGGTGCACGTATCCCGCCACGGGGGGCTGTACGCCCCAGGCCTCCTCGTCGGACCACCAGAGCTCGTAGGCGCCCACGACGCGCCCGTCGGCGTCCTCGGCGAGCCAGACCTCACCGTCGCGCATGCGCGCGCGGAAGTGTTCGGCGTCCTTCTCTCCCGGCTTCCACTGGTCGATCCCCCGCCCGAGCATCCACCGGGCGGCCTGGTCGTACAGCTTCACCAGCGTGCCGGCGTCCTTCTCCGCGGCCGCACGGAACAACATCCCGTCGTCAATGATCACGCCTGGCATTATCGCCAGCGGCGTTCACTCGCCCCGGCGGGGTCCCGGCACCAGCGCCGCCAGCCGCCCGACCAGCTCCCCGAAGGGCCCGTCGGCCGGCTCGTCCGCCAGGATCCGTACGAGGATCCCCGCCATCTCCGCGTCGTACGCGGCGCTCACCGCCGCCAGCGCGGCGAAGTCGTGCACCAGCTGGAGTTCCAGTTCGCCCCGGGGGATGCGGCGCCCGTCCAGCCACAGCAGCGCCGTGGACTCGGCCAGCGAAACCCAGGACCGCACGACGAGCTCCAGCCGGGCCGGCGGGTCCTGTACGCCGATGTGGACGAGGATCTGCTCGTACGCGGCCTGCCGCACCTCGTCGATCATCGCGTTGGCCCGGCTGCTGCCCGCCGCCGGACCGCCGCGCAGCAACGCCGAGAAGCCGGGCCCGTGTTCGTCGACGAACGCGAAGTACCGCCCCATCACCCGCAGCAGCCGCAGCCCCAGCGGGCCCTCCTGCGGTTCGACGAAACGCTGCGCCAGCTCGTCGGCGGCCCGCCGCAGGGCGGCCTCGTACAGGCTGAGCTTGCCCGGGAAGTAGTGGTAGACGAGCGGGCGGGATATCCCGGCGGCCGCCGCGATCTCGTCGATCGACACGTCGTCGGGGGAGCGGTGGCTGAACAGCTCCAGGGCCACCCCGATCAGCTGTTGCCGCCGCTCCTCGACACCCATCCTGCGTCGCACCCCGGTTGTCATGCCGACACCCTACTTCCCGTGCGGGGGTGGGCCGTACGGGTGAGGACCCCGCCGCTACAGGTCCAGCACGAGCCGGTCCGAGGCCGCGCGGGAGACGCACAGCAGCATCGAGCCGGCGCGCTCCCCGTCGGTGAGGAGTTCGTCGCGGTGGTCCACCCGGCCCGCCAGGACCCGGTGCCGGCAGGTTCCGCAGAAGCCCTGCCCGCAGGAGTACGGGGTGTCGGGCAGGACCCGGCGCACCGCCGCGAGCGTGGACTCGTCGGGGGCGACCTCGACGGTGCCGCCCGTGCGGGCGAGTTCCACCGTGAAGGGCTTCGCCGCGGCCGGGGCCGCCGCCGCGAAGCGCTCCAGCCGGACCGCGCCCGGATCCGGGACGGCCGCGGTGACGGCCCGCATCAGGGGTTCCGGGCCGCAGCAGTAGACCAGGGTGCCGGGCCGGATCCCGGCCAGCGGGCCCAGGTCGGGCAGGCCCGCCTCGTCCTCGGCGGTGACCGTCACCCGTTCCCCGTAGGCGGCGAGTTCGGGCAGGAACGGCATCGAGGCGCGCGAGCGGCCGCCGTACAGCAGGGTCCAGTCGGCGCCGGCGGCGGTCGCCGCGCGGAGCATCGGCAGGACCGGGGTGATGCCGATGCCGCCCGCGACGAAGGCGTACGAGTCCGCGGGCTCCAGCTCGAACCGGTTGCGCGGCGGCCGCAGTCGCAGCCGGGTGCCCTCCACCAGCCGGTCGTGCACCTCGCGCGAGCCGCCGCGGCCGTCCTCGACGAGCCGGACGGCGATCGTCCAGCGCCCCGCCTCGGCGGGGTCCCCGCACAGCGAGTACTGGCGCACCAGCCCCGACGGCAGGGTCAGGTCCACGTGCGCGCCCGGGGTCCAGGACGGCAGTTCCTCCGACTCCAGCACCAGCCGCAGCACCCCCTCGGCGGGCTCGGTGCGCGAGACGACCACGGCGTGCAGTGCCCGGCGCGGGGAGTATCCCGACACCGGGTTCTCCAGCGCGGGCAGGGGCCACAGGGGGGAGCGGCCGATCCGCTGGAGCAGCGCGCGCCGGGCCAGGACGGCGGCCCCCGCCACCGCCGTGACGGCCAGGGCCCGCCTCACGGCCGCACTCCGCCGTTGGCGCCGGGCGAGGAGGCCAGGTAGGCCTGCGCCTGGGCGGTCGAGCCTTCCTGCGAGGGGTGGTACGTACGGGAGAGGTAGGTCGGGATGGAGCGGGCCATCGCCCCCGCCGAGGGGAGGACGCCCTTGCGGCCGGCCCGCAGGAACTGCCCGTAGGAGGCCTTGGCGCCCGGCAGGTGGGGGTCGTTCTCCATGAAGAAGCGGGCGCCGCGCTGCCAGAGGAAGAGCAGGGCGGCGAAGCCGGTGGCCCAGGTCCGCACCCGGCGGCGGTAGTTGCCGTCGAGGTGCATGAAGAGGTCGAAGGCGACCGACCGGTGCTCGACCTCCTCCGCGCCGTGCCAGCGCAGCAGGTCCAGCATCATCGGGTCGGCGCCGCGCCGGTCCAGTTCCTTCGCGTTGAGCACCCAGTCGCCCAGGAACGCGGTGTAGTGCTCTATCGCGGCGATCATCGCGACCCGTTCCTTGAGCCACCACGTGCGCGCCCGGCCCGGGGGCAGGGTCCGGTCGCCGAGGAGCTTCTCGAAGAGCCAGTCCACCTGGGCGGTGTAGGGGGTCGGGTCGAGGCCGAGGCGCCTCAGGTGGGGGAGGACGTCGTCGTGCGCGGCGGCGTGCATCGCCTCCTGCCCGATGAAGCCGATGACGTCCGCCCGCAGCCGCTCGTCCTCGATGTGGGGGAGGGCCTGCTTGTAGACGTGTACGAACCAGCGCTCGCCGGCGGGCAGCAGCAGGTGCAGCACGTTGATGGTGTGCCCGGCGAAGGGCTCGCCGGGCAGCCAGTGCAGCGGGGTGTCCTCCCAGGAGAAGGAGACGTTGCGGGGCGCGAGGTCCGTGTGTTCCGACGCCACGGGGGCGGGGGCTGGGGCGGGCGGCCTATTAGACATGGCGTCAATGTACTGATGGGTACCCGTCAGGAAAACCCCTCTGCGTCCCCGGATCGCCCCGCCCGGTACGCCCCCGGGGCGGGTCATCCGCCCCCGGTGTCCTCGGCCTCCCAGCGCAGCAGATCGCCGGGCTGGCACTCCAGCACCTCGCACAGCGCGGCGAGCGTCGCGAAGCGCACCGCCTTGGCGCGGCCGTTCTTGAGCACCGCCAGATTGGCGGGAGTGATCCCCACCCGGTCCGCGAGCTCGCCCACGGACATCTTCCGCCGGGCCAGCATGACGTCGATGTCCACGGTGATCGGCATCAGATCACCTCGTCCAGCTCGGCCCGCAGCCGTGAGGCCTCGACGTCGCGCGCGACGGCCTGGGCGAGCAGCATCCGCAGCACGAGCACGATGAGCGCCACCCCCAGGATGGCCACCCCGACCCCGCCCATGATGACGGTGACGCCCGGGTCCTCCCGCTGGCCGGGTGCGTTGAGGGCCGTGACCGCGAACCAGAGGAGGGCGGCCGCCGCGATCGCGCCGATCACGGCGTCCACGTACCGGAAGGCGGCGTCGGAGAACACCGTCCCGCGGCGCACCATCGTCACCAGCCGCCCGACGCAGACCAGCGCGACCTGGGCCGCCACCATGCCCAGGATCGTGATCACCCGCAGCGGGGTCAGCGGGAGCGACCCGTCCTCCGGATCGGAGGCCAGCGCCCAGACCATCGACACCTGGACGAACACGGTGCCGGTGAGCACCACCGCGAGCACGGCGCGCAGCGCACCCACCGTCAGCTTTCCCACGGCATGTCCTTCCATCGAGTCACGATGGAAACCTATCGAGATTCGATAGGTCCGGCAAGGGGTGGCCGGAGAACCGGGCGGCGAGGCCCGCGCGGGACCGTGACGACGCTCTAGCGGAGCACCCCCGCCTTGCTGCCGTCCGTGAGCTTGCCCGACAGGTCCACCTGCGCGCCCTCCGGCGCCTTCAGGGCCAGCCGGTTGCCGTTCGTACTGCCGCTCACGCCGGCGCCCGAGGCCGACAGCGAGGTGAACTGCGCGCTGCCCGCCGCCAGTACGTACCACTGCCCCGCCCGGGACTTCCACAGCACGCCCGCCAGCACCCGCGGCTCCCGGGGCCCGCACGCCGGGGACCCCTCCGCCTTGGCCGCCTGGGCCGCCAGCGGTGCCCCCGGCGCCAGGAACTGGGCCTGCACCCGGTCCGCCGTGCCCTGCCAGGTCTCGGCCCGGGTGCACAGCCAGGTGGCCGTCCCGTCGCCCTCGGGCAGCGGCTGCTTCGCGTACGTCCAGGCGTTGACGGAGCGCACCCCGTGCGAGCGCACCGACGGCAGCAGGCACGCCGTCTTCGACCACTCGCCGAGCTCCGCCGCCTCCGTCACGTCCCGCGCGGCGCCCGGCGCGCCCGAGGTGAGCCGGGCCGCGGTCAGTTCGCCCAGGTCGGTCACCAGCCGGGTGGCGCCGTCGCCGGTCAGCGACAGCGCGCTCCAGCTGGTGCAGTCGCCGTTCGGGGCGGGACCCAGCACCGGCGGCGTGACCCCGTCCGGGGTGAGCTTCAGCGGGGCCGCCTGCTCCCCGGGCTTGAGCAGGTCGCGCAGGGCCGCGCCGGTCACCCAGGGGGCCGTCAGATAGCGGACGTTGCCGTCGACCCGGCTCAGGACCAGGGCGGTCGCGGTGTCCGCCGTCGCCCCGTCGGCCCGGGCGAAGTCGAGGGCGGCGCCCGCCGTCCCGTTGCGCGGCTCCGCGTACCGCACCACGCGCAGCCCGTCGTACAGCAGGACCACCACGGCCTGGTCGACCGTGCCCGCGAACAGCAGCTGCGCCGGTCCCATCGGCGGCCCCGACGGGGTGCCCGGGGTCGCCGAGACCACCACCTCCCCTCCGGGCCGGGCCCACACCGCGAGCGCCCGGCGCAGCAGCTCCGCGTCCTGGGCGCGGTCGCCGCGCGCCGGCCAGGCGGAGTAGTCCGTACGGGAGGACGTACGCCACACCGTGGGCGCGACCCGCACCAGCTGCGCCGGATCCAGGGCCTGTTCCGCCGCGGCGTTGCGCGCGTACAGCGGGGCGGAGGGGCCGTCCGAGCCCCAGCCCCCGCCCGGCAGCGCCAGCAGCGCCCCGCACACCGCGAGCGCGGCCGCGGCCGCCAGCCCGGCCCGCGCGAACCGCCGCCGCCGCAGCAGGTCGGTGGGCCGGGCCTGGAGCACGCACGGGTCGAACTCGGGGGAGGCGAACAGCCCGTCGTGCGCCGGGTCCCCGGACTCCGCGACCGCCGCCGCCGGGTCGGCGACCCCGGCCTCCGCGAGCACCCGGAGCACGTCCGGCTCGGCCAGCCCCTCCAGCGCCCGCAGCACGCAGGCGGCGCGGCCCGGCCCGTTCAGGGTGGCCAGCCACTGGTCCAGGGCCAGCTCCTCGGCCCCGCCCGCGCGCGGGAACAGCCGCAGCCCCCAGACCTGGGGCAGCAGCGCGGGCAGCTGCCCGCGCAGCGGGAGCGCCTTGAAGGTCAGCGGGATCCCCGCCTCCAGGGCGGAACGCAGCACGCGCAGCCGGACGTACGCGTAACCGGACTCGGGCCCGCCCAGCCCGCCGCGCTGCGCCGGCACCCCGCCCTGCACGGCTGCCGGGTCGGAGCCGCGCCGGCCGCGCGGCAGCGCCCGCTGGGTCAGCGAATGGGCGGTGAGCACCCGCCGGTTGCGGCCGAGCGAGGGCGGCAGCACCAGGTAGGCGAGCCGCACCAGCCGCGGATAGTGCTCGACGATCGCGGCCTCGGCCTGCTCGACGTCGGGGGTCAGGGGTCGGGTGGCGGTATCCGGCGCAGTCACGTTCAGCAGAACGAGCGAATCATCGGATGGTCACCCACCCTCGCTTGCCCGTTCGAGTGAATTCCGCGCTCCGAGGTGTACGAGGTTCCGCACCCGGAGCGGCTCAGGCCGTCAGCCTGGCGCGCAGCGCCGCGACCGTCTCCTCGGACACCCCGAGACCCTCGTGCACGTACTTCTCCATCGAGCCGTAGCGGACGCGGATCTCGTCCAGGCCGGCCTCCAGGTAGGAGGGGAACACCCCGATCAGCGCCAGCGCGATGTCCGGGTCGCCGCCCGCGGCGGTGAAGCCCTCGATCAGCGGCGCGAAGGCCTGCTTGACCGCCGGGTTCACCGACAGGTACTCGGCCATCAGGGTGTCCTCGTCGGCGCCGAGCAGCGCGAGGATCAGCGTCGCGCCCCAGCCCGTACGGTCCTTGCCCGCGGTGCAGTGGAAGAGCAGCGGGCCCGCGTCGGGGTCGGCGGCCTCGGTGAGCAGCGTGCGGTACGCGGTGTGGGCGGAGCCGGTGCTGACGAAGGAGCGGTACACGGTCCCGAACAGGGCCCGTGCCTTGCCGCCGCCCAGGTGCTCCTCGGCCACGATCGGGTCGGCGAGGAGGTCCTTGAGCTGGGTGGCGGCGGGCATCCGGTGGTCGCTCATCTTGTCGGCCAGCACGTCGCGCACCAGCAGCCGGATCCCGTCGGGTATCCGGTCGGGGTGGTCCGCCCGCTCGGCGTCGCTGCGCAGGTCGATGACGGTCCGCAGCCCCAGCGCCGCCACCGCCGGGTCGGCGTCGAGGTCGAGCCGGTCCAGTGCGCCCGAACGCAGGACGAGGCCGGGGCGGACGGTGCGGCCGCCGGCCAGCGGGGTGCCCCCGAGGTCGCGGAGGTTGGCGACGGTGGTGGAGGGGGTGGCGGTCATCGTGGCGGCTCCAGCGGGGTGGCTTGCTCGGGAAAGTGGCGTGCGCGGGACGGAGTGCTCGGGGAGGGTGGCGTGCGCGGAGGGGAGCGGGGGTGGCCGGCTCGGGGGGTGGCGTGTGCGCGTGCCGTCACGCCGCCCCTCCCGATCGGGACAATTGGGTCAGATGTGAGCGATTTTCCGATGTTTCGAACCGGAAAGACAATCGAAGGCGACCGACAGGCCTATCCCCAGGCCGAGCGCCACCAGGTGGCCCGCGTCGGTGAAGGTCCGCCCGCGCCGCAGCACCGGCTGCGCGGCGACCGCCAGCAGGCCCGCCCGGGCGCTGTTGCGCACCGCCCCGCGCGGCAGCGCCGAGGTCAGGGCGCCGAGGACGGCGTTGAAGCCGTAGCTCGTGCCCACGTCCAGGGCCCGGCGGGTCTGCCGGTCCGCGGTGCGGCGCAGGGCCCCGTAGACCAGGAGCGTCGCCGTGGCGTGCCCGAAGAGGAAGACGGCGGCCGTCCACCACGCCCCGTACGCGTACTCCGCGTAGCCCAGCACCGCGACCAGCAGCAGGGCGTACGGCAGCGGCATGGGTTCCTCGACCACGCAGGCGCTGCTCAGCAGCGTCTCCCAGCGGCCGGCGTCGAGGTTGTCGACGTTCGTCGAGCAGCCGCGCAGTACCCGTTCCCGCTCGACCGGATCCAGCCGTTCGAGGGCGTGGGCCCCGAGCTGGACCGCGCCCGCGTAGACCGCTCCCAGCGGCACTGACCATGACCATGGCGATGGATTCACCGGTCCATGATCGGGTACGGCCCTCCCTCGCGCGGCGGCGGGCCCCGTGAGACCATGACCGGAACATGACTGGATCCCCCTCCCGTGCGCCGATGCGCGGCACGCGGGCCGCGATGTTCGCGGCCGTGTGCGTGGCATTGGGTGCGATGGGGCATTCGTATATGTCCGGGATGGATGTCCCCTTCGGTAGTCTTCTGGTCGCCTTCGCCCTGACCGGGGCCCTCGCCTGGGCCGCCGCCGGACGACGCTGCGGCCCGGCCGGAATCACCGCCGCGCTGCTCGCCGTACAGGGCGTCCTCCACCTCGCCTTCACCGCCGGCCAGGCCCCGGGCCACCGGCACACCGCCCCCGCGCCGGAGCCGGCCGCCGTGCCCGAGCCGATGCCCGGTCACCACCACGTGCCCGGCATGCCGATGGACGCCCCCCTGGGCGGCGCCACGGCCACCGCCGGCACGGACCCGGTGGCGGGCGCGGCCGACCTCCCCGGCATGGGTGACATGGCCGGCATGGGTGACATGGCCGGGCACGGCGGCCTCGGGATGATCGCCGCGCACGTCCTCGCCGGGCTCTTCTGCGCCGCCTGGCTCGCCTGGGGCGAGGCCGCCGTCTTCCGGCTCGCCGGGGCCCTCGGCGCCACCGCGCTGCTGGCCGCCCGGCCGGTCGCCCGCGCGCTCGCGCTGCTGCGGACCCGGGTGGCCCCCGTACCGGTCCCGCCCGCGCACCACCCCCCGTACGAACGCCCGCGCCGGCTGCGCGGAGCCGTACACGCCCACACCGCGGTCCGCCGCGGCCCGCCCGGGTGGCGAGACACCCGCACCACGGCCCCGAGGCCGTGCCGCCAGAGCCCCGCCCGGCCGACGGCCCCCGCCGCGTACGCCCACCGCGTCGCCGCGAGCCGCCGGTGCGCCCCTTCGCGCGCGCACGCACCGGGCACCACCGGCCCCGCCCGCAGGGCGGCCGGAGGCCTTCCGGCGGCACCCGTCCCGCACCCCGCGCGCGCCTGACCGTCGCGTTCCCGGGCGGCGGACGAGACCTGGGGCCGGTCCCCCGTTTCGCCGAACCCCAGGACCGACATGTCCCTTGACGAGCTTCAAGAACACCCCGCGCAGGACTCCGGAACACCGGCCGGACCCGCCCGCCGCACCGCCGGCGGCTGGGCCGCACTGCGGCCGCTGCTGCTGCGCGTGCACTTCTACGCGGGGCTGCTGATAGCCCCGTTCCTCTTCCTCGCGGCCGCCACCGGCCTGCTGTACGCGGGCTCCTGGCAGGCCGAGCGCATCCTCTACTCCCACGAGCTGACCGTCGACAGCGTCGGCGAGCGGGCCGTGCCGCTCAGCACCCAGGTGAAGGCCGCCCAGAGCGCCGCACCCCAGGGCAAGGTGCTCGGCGTGTGGCCCGCGCCCGAGGACGACGCGACCACCCGCGTGATCATGGAGAACCCGGGCCTGGCCGAGGGCGAGACCCTCACCGTCTTCGTCGACCCCTACACCGCCGACGTGCGCGGACAGCTGACCACCTCCGGTGACGCGCTGCCCCTGCGGGCCTGGCTGAGCGAGTTCCACGCGAGCCTCCAGCTCGGGGAGTTCGGCCGCAACTACAGCGAACTCGCCGCCAGCTGGCTCTGGGTGGTCGCGCTCGGCGGCCTCGCCCTGTGGATCGGGCGCCGCCGCGGCCGCAAGGCCGACCTCGTCCTGCCCGACCGCAAGGCCACCGGCCGCCGCAAGACCCTCTCCTGGCACGGAACCGTCGGCCTGTGGGCCGCCGTCGGACTCGTCGGCCTCTCCGTGACCGGCCTGACCTGGTCGAACTACGCCGGTGAGAACATCGGACAGCTCCAGGACCGGCTCGGCGGCGCCACCCCCGCCGTCGCGGCCAAGCTCCAGCCCGGCGCGGCCGCGGGCGCCGACGGCGGCGACGAACACGCCGGGCACGTCATGACCGACGACATGGAGATGCCCCCGCCGGCCCCCGTCACCGACGTCGGCATCGACAGGGCCGTGGCCGCCGCCCGCGCCGCCGGCGTCACCGAGAGCCTGCGCGTGACCCTGCCCGCCAAGGGCAAGGGCTACGTCGTCAAGGAGAACGACAAGACGCTCCCGGTACACCTGGACTCGGTCGCCGTCGACCCCGCCGACGGCCGGATCATGGACGACCTGCGCTTCGCCGACTACCCGCTCCTCGCCCAGCTCACCCGCTTCGGCATCGACCTGCACATGGGCCTGACCTTCGGCATCGCCAACCAGCTCGCGCTGGCCGCGCTCGCCGTGGCGGTGATGTTCCTGGTCGTGTGGGGCTACCGCATGTGGTGGATGCGCCGCCCCACCAAGGAGAGCCGGCTCTCGGTGGGCCGGGCCCAGCCGCGCGGCGCCTGGCGCAGGCTGCCGGTGACCGTGCTGCTGCCGTCCGCCTGCGCGACGGCGGTCGTCGGCTGGTTCGTCCCGCTGCTGGGGATCAGCCTGCTGGCCTTCCTCGTGATCGACCTGGCCGCCGGGTTCGTCGCGCGCCGGCGCGGGGCGCGGACCGTATAAGCGGGGCGCGGAGACAGGTGGGCCCGTACGCGCTGTCCCGCGTGCGGGCCCACCGTCGTCCCGGGTGTCAGGGCGTGTACTTGTAGCCCACGCGGCGGACGGTCTGGATCGCCCCGCGGTGCGCCGCGCCCAGCTTGCGGCGCAGCCGGGCGATGTGGACGTCGACCGTGCGGCCGTCACCGACGTGCCCGTAGCCCCACACCGTGGTCACCAGCTGGTCCCGGCTGTGCACCCGGTGCGGGTGGGCCACCAGGTGGGCGAGCAGCTCGAACTCCAGGTAGGTCAAGTCCAGCTGCTCGCCGTCGACCTCGGCCGTGCGCTGCGCGGCGTCGATCCGCACGAGCGCGTCGCCGTCGGCCGGCGGGGACGCGGGCGCGGGGCGGGCGGAGTGCGGGACCGGTCCGGCGGCCGCTCCGGTGACGGGCGCGGGGACGGACTGCGGGGCGAAGGCGATCGGCTGCTGGTCGGCCGGTACGAGGACCAGGTAGCCGACCATCGGCGGCTGGCCCGGCAGCGCGGGAACGGCGTGCTGGGGCGCGGGCAGCCAGGTGGCGCCGGGCGGGAGCAGGTCCACGACCCGGGCCACCTCGTCCCGGTCCACGGCCCGCAGCCGGTGGCGCGGAGCGGAGAAGGGCAGGGGGGCGGAGGTCGCAGCGGAGGCGGCAGGAGCGAAGGAACGGGTGCTCGTCATGAGTGGTCAGCTCTTTCACGCGGAGGGGTCGGCAGAAGACGTACGTGTGCATGTGCACGTAGTCGTTGCGTACCGCGCAGACCGAAGGCCCCGGGCGGGTCTGGTGAGAGGTCCCGGAAGCTTTAGAGGGCCGGCGCGTTCTCGGCGCGGCAACACACCCGGTCGAAGTCGTGGTCCTGACGGGACGGCCAGAACGGCTCCAGGTCGCTGCGACCTGTCGGGGAGTACGGATGGCTGGCCATGGGCGCCATTGAAGCAGAAACGGGGGCCCGGGGCATGCCTCATCTCACTTGGTGGATCGATATCTCACATATTGTCGTCAACTCTTCGTCGGTCCGCCACATTCCCGACAAACCGTCAGCCGGACAGCCGCTTCCGCCAGTCGAGCCCGGTCACCCGTATCGCATCGTGGGCCGAACCGTCCCACTCCCACGACAGCCCCACGCCGTCCAGCGCCGCGGCCACCTCCCGGCCCACGGAGACGGTCAGCTCCTCGCCGGGGGCGAAACCCCCGTAGAGCAGGTACAGGTCCCCGCCCTCGGCCGCCCCCTCGGTGCACTGAGCGTGGAAGAAGACGAACCCGCGCGCGTCCTCCTCGCCGGCGGCCCGGATCTCCCCCAAACCGCAGGAGCGGCAGCAGGCGAAGTTCTCACGCGCGGTGATCCCGCCCGCGTCGAGGGCCCTGAAGGCCCGGGCCAGCCGCTCCGGATCGGTCTCACCCGCCCACCCGGCCTGCTCGGCGACCCGCTCCCGCCAGAGCCGGTCCACCAGTTGCGCGGCCTGCGCCCGGGACACCGGCCGGTCGTCGCCCTTCACCAAGTACTCCTCGGCGTTCTCCGTCAGGGCCGCCCGGTCGTCGTACCCGCAGCGCAGCCAGCCGCGCACGGCCCCGGTCAGCTCCTCCTCGACCTCCGGGTCCAGCGGCACCACCTCCTCCGCCGGGAAGTCCAGCCGCTCCCAGGCCGGTCCGCGGTCCCAGCCCGCCTCCCCGGCCGCCCAGCGGAGCATCACCTCCACCACCTCGTCCGCCGTCTCGACGAACGCCTGGAAGTGCCGGTCGGGAGTGCCCGCGCGGTGCTCCAGCTGGTAGTCGCCGCCGGTCTCGTGCCAGACCTGGACGTAGACGTCCGGATCGTCCGGGACCCGGTTCACGACGAGGAAGCGGTCACCCGCCCCGCCTATGCGGGCCACGAGCGCGGACAGCGGCTCGCGGCTCCCGGAGCCGGAGAGGTCGTGGAAGCCGCCCGGCTCGGTGTGGACTCTGACCGGCTGGATCGTGATGGGGTGCGTGGGATGCATACGGACACCGTGACAGCCGCCACTGACAACGACGGCGGCGCCCGCCCCCGGGAGAGGAGGCGGGCGCCACCGTGAGCGCTGAGCGGCCGCGGTTGGGCCGAGGCCGTCTTTGGGCCGCGGCGGCCGGGCCGTCTTCAGGCCGCGGTCAGACGAGGCCGTCCTTCTCCAGGCCCGTGCAGCAGGTGTCCGTGATCAGGCGGGTCACCACGTACGGGTCCACGTTCGCGTTCGGACGGCGGTCCTCGATGTAGCCCTTGCCGTCCTTCTCCACCTGCCACGGGATGCGGACCGACGCGCCGCGGTCGGAGACGCCGTAGCTGAACTCGTTCCACGGGGCCGTCTCGTGCAGCCCCGTCAGACGCTCGTCGATGCCCGCGCCGTAGTTCTTGACGTGGTCCAGCGGCTTGCTGCCCTCGCCCAGCGCCTCGCACGCCGAGATGATCGCGCGGTAGTCCTCGCGCATCGCCTTCGTGGAGAAGTTGGTGTGCGCGCCGGCGCCGTTCCAGTCGCCCTTCACCGGCTTCGGGTTCAGCGTCGCCGACACGTTGAAGTCCTCGGCCGTGCGGTACAGCAGCCAGCGCGCGATCCACAGCTGGTCCGAGACCTCCAGCGGGCCGAGCGGGCCGACCTGGAACTCCCACTGGCCGGGCATGACCTCGGCGTTGATGCCGGAGATCTCCAGGCCCGCCGCCAGGCAGTGGTCCAGGTGCTTCTCGACGACGTCACGGCCGAAGATCTCGTCCGCGCCGACGCCGCAGTAGTAGCCGCCCTGCGCCGCCGGGAAGCCGCCCGCCGGGAAGCCCAGCGGGCGGATGCCGTCGAAGAAGGTGTACTCCTGCTCGATGCCGAAGATGGGCGCCTGGCCGGCGAACTTCTCCGCGACCGGCCGCAGCAGCGCACGGGTGTTCGACGCGTGCGGGGTCATGTCGATGTCGAGGACCTCGCACAGCACGAGGATGTCGTTCCCGCCGCGGATCGGGTCCGGGCAGGAGAAGACCGGCTGGAGGACCCGGTCCGAGGCGTGGCCCTCGGCCTGGTTCGTGCTCGAACCGTCGAAGCCCCAGATCGGCAGCTCCGCGACGTCGGCGGGGGCGCCGCCCGTCAGGATCTTCGTCTTGGAGCGGAGCTTCGCCGTCGGCTCGGTGCCGTCGATCCAGATGTATTCAGCCTTGTAGCTCACGGGACCATCCTGACTCTGCGGGTGCTGCGGATCGCTGCGGTGTTGACGGCAGCGTGCCCCGTGGCGATTTCTCATCGGTTGCCCAGGTGTGAACCCCGTGTTACCGGCGTTTACGCCGCAGGTCGGGTGGCTTGTTCGGGTCGGTGCCTGTACATCCGTCCGAGTGGGGCACACTAAGCGGGTGAGCATTTCGTACGATTTGAACTCCTACGGTGACGGCCCGGGCGACGGCCCCGCGCGCCCCCGTCCCCGCGTCGGCCTGCTCGGTACCGGCCCCTGGGCCCGCCGCACCCACGCCCCCGCCCTCGCCGCGCACACCGGCTCCGAATTCGCCGGAGTCTGGGGCCGGCGCTCCGAAGCCGCGGCCGAGCTGGCCCAGGCGTACGGGGTGAAGGTGTACGAAGACCCCCACGCGCTGTTCGCCGACTGCGACGTCGCCGCCTTCGCCCTCCCGCCGGACGTACAGGCCCCGCTCGCCGTGCGCGCGGCCGCCGCCGGCTGCCACCTGCTGCTCGACAAGCCCGTGGCCACCACGGTGGAGGACGCCCGCGCCGTCGCCGACGCCGCCGCGGCGCACGGCGTCGCCTCCGTCGTCTTCCTCACCCTCCGCTTCGCCGAGCCCACGGCCGGGTGGGTCCTCGAACAGGCCGGACGCACCGGGTGGTTCACCGCCTCCGCGCACTGGCTCGGCGCGGTCTTCCCGCCGGCCGGCGAACCCAGCGCGTACGCCGACTCGCCCTGGCGCAAGACCAAGGGCGGGCTGTGGGACGTCGGCCCGCACGCCCTGTCCGTCCTCATCCCGGTCCTGGGCGAGGTCACCGCCGTCTCCGCCACCCGGGGCCCGTCGGACCTGGTCCAACTGGCCCTGCGGCACGCCTCCGGGGCCGTCAGCACCGCCGTACTCAGCCTGAGCGCGCCGCACGCGGCCGCCGGGGTGGGGCTGGAACTGCGCGGGGCCGAGGGCGTCTTCGCGCTGCCGGACTGGAGCGACGTACCGGGCGCCTACGGGCGCGCCCTGGACGCGCTGCTCGACGCCGCCCGCACGGGGGTGCCGGACCCGCGCGGGGCGGAGTTCGGGGCCCGGCTGACGTGGATCCTGGCCGAGGCGGAGAGGCAGCTGGCTACTTGAGGAGGGCGTTGGCCACGATGATGGCCAGCCCGATCGCGGCGTCGGCCAGGCCGATGAGCAGCGCCGAGGCGATCCGGTAGCCGACCCGGATCGCGACGAAGGCCCCCCAGGCGAACAGCAGCGCGGTGTTCAGCCCGAGCCCGGCGGCCGTCACCCCGTACGGCTCCCAGTGCGCGACCCCCGCGAGCAGGAGCAGCAGGACGGCGGGGAGGGTGGCCGCGATCATCGGCCACTCGCTCCACAGGGCCCGGCCCAGCAACCGCCACCGGTGCGCGGCGGAGCCGGCCCGGTGGTCGGCCATGTGGTGCGCGTACCCGTGCGCGAGCGCGGCGGTGACGGCGGTGACCAGGACCCAGCTGGCGTCGTAGAAGGGGGTGTACGCCTCACCCTGCTGCTCCAGCGCGGCCAGCAGCCCACTGGCCAGCACGGTCCCGTACACCCCGCCGAACATCCAGTCGGTGCCCCGGCGGGGTGGGGCGATGGGGTAGCGGGAGCTGGTGGTGGGGTTGGGGTCGGGTTGCTGCTCCGTCACGGTGCCGGTCCTTTGGTACGTTTTGTCTGCGTTTGCTCCTTTGGTCACCCTAGTGGGGCGGGGCGTGGGGGCGGCGTGAAGAGCGGGGTTGGGGGGTGCTGGGCGGCGGGGTGCGGCGAGGCCGTCTCAGGGAGGTCCGGGGGTTTCCCGTCAGTCCCATCGTCCTTCCGGTTCGTGCCGGCCCCTCAAGGGCGCTCACTTCGTTCGCGTCGCTTCGCGATGGCCTTCGGCCACCCTTGACCGACCGACCCGCCCCGGAAAGCCGAAAGACTGCCGGGAAGCCCCCGAAGGAACGGTCACGGGGCAGGAATGGAGGAATGGGTCCCTCAGTGACGAGACGAGGGGCCCACGGCCGTGTCCCGGATTCGGGCCCGTGCACTGCCCGGCCAGGCCGGGGGCCCGGCTACCCGCACCACCTGTTGACCAGGACGACATCCGGGACCGGTGGGCGCGTCAGATCGCTACGCGCTCCTCATGGCTTGGCGTCCGGCGGCCGCCCGTGGCCGATACCCGCACCACATGGTGATCAGGGCGGCATCCGGGACCGGTGGGCGCATCAGACCGCTACGGACAGCGGGGAGGGGAGTGGCTACCTTGATCAACACAGTTGATCGATTCCTGGAGAAAGCCCCATCGTGAGCGAATCGCGCCCCCACCTCCTGTTCTCCTTCGGCACGCTGATGGACCCGAAGGTGCAGAAGACCCTCTTCGGCCAGGTCGCGCCCAGCCGTCCCGCGTCGCTGGCCGGGTACGCGACCAGGCCGCTGAAGATCACCGACCCGGACGTGATCGCAGCCAGTGGCCTTGACGTACACCTGATCCTGGAGCGCAAGCTCGGCAGCGTGGTCGAGGGAGCCGTTCTCCACCTCACCGACCGGGAACTCGCCGCAGCCGACGCCTACGAGGTCGACGACTACACCCGCCGGCGCGTCGTCCTCTCGTCCGGGGAAAGCGCCTGGGCCTATCTGGACGCGAATCCGCTGCGCCCGGCGGCGCGGATCGTGATCGTGGGCGACAGCATCGCCTACGGCCGCTGCGATCCGCAGGGCGGATGGGCGGCCCGTCTGGCGGCTGCCCACATCACCGAGAACGAGACGGCCCACCGGGTCTTCAACCTCGCCATACCCGGCAGCACCCTGGCGGACGTCAGCGACCAGACACCCGCCCTGCTGGCCCCTCGACTGCCCGACACCATCCTGCTCGCCGCAGGCATCAACGACTCCGCCGTACCGCTCTCCGCCCCGGACGCCGACGGTCTCCTGCACCTCGCCGACCGTCTCGACGCGCTCGCCGCGACGGCCCACGCGCACAACGCCCGCCTCGTCGTCCTGGGCCCCATCTGGCTGGACGAAGAGCGCACCGGCGACTACGAGGGCCTGCGCTTCACGGAAAGCCGGGCGTTGACCCTGCGGGAATCCCTCCGGACGTGGTGCGAGGAGAACCACATCGACTTCGTCGACATGTGGGAGCCGCTCCGGGACAAGCCCGACCTGCTCGCCGACGGCGTACACCCCACCCCTGAAGGCCACCAGGCGCTCTACCGGCACCTGGCCGCCTGACGCCGAACCGAGGGAAGCGCGTAGCGATCTGCTGAGTCCTCCGGTCCCGGATGCTGCCCTGTGCGTCATGTGGTGCAGGTATCAGCCGAAGACGACCGTCGGACGCCAAGCCGGGAGAAGCGTTTAGCGATCCGATGCGCCCACCGGTCCCGGACAGGGCTGTGATCGTCATGTGGTGCGGGTAGCCGGGCCCCCGGTCTGGCCTGGCAGTGCACGGGCCCGGATGCGGGACACGGCCGTGGGCCCCTCGCCTCATCACTGAGGGACCCGCCCCTCCATTCCTGCCCCGTGACCGTTCTTTTGGGGGGTTCCCGGCAGTCCTTGTCTTTCCGGGGCGGGACGGTCGGTCAAGGGTGGCCGAAGGCCATCGCGAAGCGACGCGAACGAAGTGAGCGCCCTTGACGGGCCGGCACGAACCGGAAGGACGATGGGACTGACGGGAAACCCCCAAACCGTCTCTGATTCTGCTCAGGGTCAGCCGGCCGCCGTGATGCCGTGAGGAGCGGCGGCCGGGTCTCCGCCAACGCCGAGCTCGTCATCGCCGAGCTCGCCGCCAACGCCGCTCGGGCGGGGGCGGGTACGGGCTCCAGCTCGTCGGGGCCGTTGCCGCCGCCTGGGGGGGTTCGGACCGGCTGGTCGGGAAGACCGTCTGGGCCGAATGCGCCCTCAGGGGGTGAACGCCTCGCGGGCTGCCGTCAGGAAGTCGCGGATCGTGGTCCGTTCGGCGGGGGAGAGGGGGGCCAGGGCGCCGAGCAGGGTGTCGATCGCCGGCCCGAAGAACGCCTGGCCCAGTCGGACCGCCTCCGGCCGGACTCGGAGCAGGACGCGGCGGCGGTCTGCGGGATCGCGGACGCGTTCCACGTGGCCCAGGCGTTCCAGGCGGTCGATCACGCTCGTGGTGCCCGCCGAGTTGAGGCCGAGCCGGGTGCGCAGGAGGCCCGGTGTGGCGGGTTCGGCGGCGCGGGCGGCGTCGAGGAGGCAGGTCAGGGCCCGTACGTCGGTCGGGTGCATGCCGTTGGCGGCGGCGAACTCGGCCTGGCGCAGGCCGAATTCGACGGCCACCGCGCGCAGTAGGTGCACCAGTTCGAGGTTGCCGCCCGCGTTGCCGTTCACGTCATCGCCCGCGTCGCCGGACATGTCACCGTCCACATTGCCTCCCGCATCGCACCCGCCTAGGATCTCTCGCTGAGCGAGATTATCGCCCAGCGAGGCATTGGAGCCAGCCATGTCCCGGACGTCCTTCCGTGCCGCCTACGACGAGGTGCTCCGCCAGTGGCCCCGTCCCGTCGAGGCCCTCGACGTGCCCACGCCGTACGGAGTCACCCGCGTCAACAGCTGCGGTCCCGTCGGGGCGCCGCCGCTCGTGCTGCTGCCCGGGGGCGGGGCCACCTCCACCGTGTGGGGTGCCTGCGTCGCCGCCGGGCCGGCCCGGACCCGGCGGGTGCACGCCGTGGACCTGGTCGGAGAGCCCGGGCTCAGTGTCCCGGCGCCCGGGCGGGAGATGCGTACCGTCGCGGACCTGGCGGGCTGGCTCGACGCGCTCCTCGACGGCCTGCGCGACCTCGGTGGCCTCGACGGGGGGCCCGTCACGCTGGCCGGGCACTCCTACGGGGCCTGGATCGCCGCCCACGCCGCCGCCCGGGCCGCCGCGCGGCGGCCCGGGCGCCTCGGTCGGCTCGTCCTGCTCGACCCCACCCAGGTGTTCACCGGGCTGCGCCCCGGCTACGTCCTCCGCGCGCTGCCCATGCTGCTACGGCCCACCCCGGCCCGGATCCGCTCCTTCCTGGCCTGGGAGACCGGCGGGGTTCCGCTCGACCCCGCCTGGACGCGGCTCCAGGAGGAGACGGCCGCCTTCCCCACCGTGCGGCCGGTCACCGGCCCGCGCCCGGACCCGGCCGGGCTCGGCGGGCTGCCGGTGGAGGTCCTCTTCGCGGGGCGGGCCCGCTGCCACGACCCCCGCCGGGCCGCCGACGCCGCGCGCGCCGCACTGCCGGGCGCGCGGGTCGGCGTACTGCCCGGCGTCTCCCACCACGCGCTGCCACTGACGGCGCCCGCCGAGATCGCCCGGCTCCTGGCCCCGGCCTAGGAAGCCCCGCCCGTGCGGGAGAGGGCGTCGCGGACGGCTTCCTCGGAGCGGGCGACCACGGCCGTGCCGTCCTCGGCGGTGATGATCGGGCGCTGGATCAGCTTCGGGTGGGCGGCGAGGTGGGCGATCCAGCGGGCCCGTGCCTCGTCGGTCTCCTCGCGCGGCAGATCCCGTACGCCGGTCTCCTTCGCGAGGGCGTCGGAGGTGCGCGTGATGTCCCACGGCTCCAGCCCGAGCCGTCCGAGCACCTCCCGGATCTCGTCCTCGGACGGTACGTCCTCCAGGTAGCGGCGCACCGTGTAGTCGGCGCCCTCCGCGTCCAGCAGGGTCAGCGCGCTCCGGCACTTCGAACAGGCGGGATTGATCCAGATCTCCATGCCGGCCAGGGTAGTCAGACTCCGCGCGGCCAGGGCTTTTGTCAGTGCCCCCCACTAAAATCGAAGGAGCACGACAGGAAGCCAACTACCGTTTGGGAGGCTGTAGATGGCCGCTGCCGCGATCATTTCGATGCCCAAGAAGAAGCCGCTGCCGGCGGGCCTGCCCCGCGAGTGGTACGAGAACCACAACCGCCGTCTGAAGGCCATGCGCCTGGCGATCTCCCTGCTCGACACGGGGACGTACGACGCCAAGCGCGCCACCAACCGCAAGATACGCACGATGGCGGTGCGCGTGGGGATCCGCCGCCCGTCCAACGTCACCTGCAGGATGGTCCGCGCCTTCATCGTCGCCAACGGCGGCTGACGCGCCGGCCGGCCGGCCCGTGTGCCGGCCGGCCGCCCCGCTTCACTTCTCGTCGAAGGTGATCTCCTCGACCGGGCGGGTCATCCTCATGGTCTCGCCGTCGTCGTCCACCTTCACGATCCGCTGGAGGCCGGTGAGCCGGTCGGCCTTCCCCTGGAGGTAGAACCCGTCGCCGGCTCCGGCGAGGAAGGCGGGGAGGCAGGCCAGGGCCGGGCCCTTCAGGTCGAGGTCCAGGTAGTCCTTCAGCCGGCGGAACAGCTTCGGGAGGATCACGGCCCCGTTGTCGGCGGTGATCGAGTCCATGTCGGTGACCTTGAACCCGTCGGTGGTCACGTCCTGGGCCCAGACGCCCTTCTTGGGGACCGCGTTCTTCGCCGCCTTCGCGGCGACGGCCAGGGCGGTGCGCAGGTGGTCCGGGAAGCCGGTGTAGAACGTCGGATAGGCCAGCCCCTCCTTGACCAGGTGGTGGTTGGCGGTCTTCTTCAGCTGGTCGACGTCGACGTCGATCTCGTACCCGTTGAACGCCGGGGGGTTCCGGCGGCCGACCAGGGCCACGCACCGGCCGTAGACGTCGGCGCCGCCGGTGAGGACGAAGCCGGGCACCGCGTCGGGGATCGTCGAGGTGATGGTCTCCTCGTCGTCGCGGTGGAAGTCGGTGAAGCCGAGCCATTTCAGCAGTTCGTCCGCGGCCTGGTGCGCCAGCGGCAGGGGCTGGTGCCGCACCCCCGACTCGTCGTCCCCGTAGTGGGTCTCCAGCGCGTCGACGCCCTCCAACCGGATGGCGGCGCGGCCGTCGGCCTTGGGCAGGATCCGGTGGACGCCGGGCACCAGCTTCCAGTCCGCCACGTCGTCCGGGGTGAAGGAGACGGTGTCACCGTCCGGCTTGAAGCCTTTCGCCCGGAAAGTTCCCCTGATGATCAGCATGGACATGATTCCTCCCGTACCTCATGGACGATGACGCCCCGTACGGATCTCGTGGTCCGGGGACAGCAGCAGCAGCGCGACGTCGTCGCGCGGGCCGCCCCGGGTGAAGGCGGCGAGGTCCCGCCAGACGGCCGGGACCAGCCCGGCCGGATCGTTCGCCAGCACCGGCACCCGGACGGACAGCGGGTAGAAGTTCCCGGCCGCGTCCCGCGCCTCGGTGACCCCGTCGGTGTGCGCGAGCAGCCGGTCGCCCGGCAGCAGCGGGACCTCGGCCACCACCGCACCGGCCGGCCCGGCCAGCCCCAGACCGAGCGGAGGCCCCGGTTCCACGGCCACTTCCGTGACCGCGGAGCCCCGTAGCAGCAGCGCCGGCGGATGCCCGCACGACACCACCCGTACGACGGCCAGCCCGGGCGGGAACTCCAGCAGCAGCGCTGTCGCGAACAGCTCCGGATGCGCGACGGAGTCCGCGGCCGCGTCCGCCGTCAGCCGCCGGTCCAGCCGCGCCGCCACCGCCGCCAGCGCCGGGTCGTCCAGGACCGCCTCGCGGAACGCGCCGAGCAGCGACGCCACCGTCCCGACGGCCGCCAGCCCGTGCCCCTGCACGTCCGCGACCACCGCCCGCACCCCGTACGGCCCGGCACGTACGTCGACCAGGTCGCCGCCGACCAGCGTGCCCCGCTGCGCCGCCCGGTACAGCCCGGCGCAGCGCACCCGGCCGACCCGCTCCGGGACCGGCGGCAGCACCGCCAGCTGGGCGGCCTCGGCGACCGTCCGCACACTGACCAGCTGGGCGTCCCGGCGCCGCCGCACCCAGGCGATGATCACGCTGAGCAGTCCGACGGTGGCCACGGTGGCCAGGTCGCTGCCGCGGGCCTGTCCCACCCCGAGCCCGGGAATGCCCAGCAGGAGCAGCACGAGCCCGGCGAAGACGGCGGTGCCGGCGGGCCCGTACGCGAAGGCGGCCACGGCGGGCAGGGCCGCCAGGAAGTAGGCCAGCTCCGCCGTGCGGGTGGTCCACTGGGTGAGGCAGAGCGCCACCATGGCCACCGCGGGCGCGATCCGGGCCCAGCGCGGCGGCGGGGCCCCCTGCAGCCGGCCCGGCTCCTCCCGTCCGCGTCTCACCCCTCCACCCTGGTACGGCCGCCCGGGCCGCGCACGCCGGGTGGCCCCGACGGGCGCGGGCGGCGACAGTGGTCCCGTGACGGATGTGCGGAGCGCGGCGATCAGCACCCGGCTGAACTGGCTGCGGGCGGGGGTGCTCGGAGCCAACGACGGCATCATCTCCACCGCGGGCCTCGTCGTCGGCGTCGCAGGCGCCACCACCTCGCGCACCGTGATCCTCACGGCGGGCGTGGCCGGGCTGCTGGCGGGGGCGCTGTCGATGGCGGCGGGGGAGTACGTGTCGGTCAGCTCGCAGCGCGACTCCGAACGGGCGGCGCTGGAAGTGGAGCGCAAGGAGCTGGCGGAGGAGCCGGAAGCGGAGCTGGACGAGCTGACGGAGCTGCTGGGCGCGCGGGGCCTGAGCCGCGAGGTGGCCCGGGAGGCCGCCGAACAGCTGACGGAACGGGACGCGCTGCGGGCGCACGCGCGGGTGGAACTGGGGATCGAGCCGGACGAGCTGGCGAACCCGTGGCACGCGGCCTTCGCGAGCCTGGTGGCCTTCACGGCGGGGGCGGTGCTGCCGCTGCTGGCGGTCGTGCTGCCGGGGGCGTCGTGGCGGGTGCCGGTGACGGTGGTGGCGGTGCTGGGGGCGCTGGCGCTGTGCGGGGTGGTCAGCGCGCGGCTGGGCGGGGCCGCTGCGTACCGGGCGGTGCTGCGGAACGTGGTGGGCGGGGGTGTTGCCATGGGGGTCACGTACGCGGTGGGCACCTGGCTGGGCGGAGCCTGAGCCCGGCGGGGCCGCCGGTACCGGAGTCCCCTACCCGCCCTTCGCCCGTTCCCCGGGCTGTGCCCGGACCCCCTACTGGGGGCTCCGCCCCCAGACTCCCGCGCCCCAAACGCCGGCGGGGCTGGTTTTGGCTGCGCAAGGGCCCCGCCACCACCGAACCGCCCGGCCAGGGCAGAGGCCCGGTCAGGGCAACCGACGGGGAAACTGGCCCCATGCGTATCGCCCTCACCGGATCCTCCGGACTCATCGGCCAGGCCCTCGTGCGCTCCCTCCACGCCGACGGCCACCGCACCGTCCGCTTCGTGCGCCGCGCCCCCGCCGCCCCCGGTGAGGCGCGGTGGGATCCCCGGGCCGGGTACGTCGACCCCGACGGGCTGCGCGGGTGCGATGCCGTCGTGCACCTCGCCGGGGCCGGCGTCGGGGACCACCGCTGGACCGACGCGTACAAGCGCGAGATCCGCGACAGCCGGGTGCTCGGGACCGCCGCCGTCGCCCGGGCCATGGCCGCCCTCGACACCCCGCCGCCCGTGCTCGTGTGCGGCTCCGCCGTCGGGTACTACGGGGACACCGGGGAGCGGGCCGTCGACGAGAGCGCTCCCCCCGGCACCGGGTTCCTGCCCGAGGTCTGCGTCGAGTGGGAGGCCGCCGCCGCCCCCGCCCGAGAGGCCGGGATCCGGACCGTGTTCGCCCGCACCGGACTGGTGGTCGCCGCCGGGGGCGGGGCGTGGGGCCGGATGTTCCCCGTCTTCCGGGCCGGCATCGGCGGCCGGCTCGGCAGCGGCCGCCAGTACTGGTCGTTCATCTCCCTGCACGACGAGGTCGCCGCCCTGCGGTTCCTGATCGACACCCCGGGCCTCTCCGGTCCCTTCAACCTCACCGCCCCGCAGCCCCTGACCAACCGGGAGGTCACCGCCGCGATGGGACGCGTACTGCGCCGCCCGGCCGTGTTCGCCGTCCCGGCCCCCGCCCTGCGCCTCGTGCTCGGCGAGCTGTCGCAGGACGTGCTGGGCAGTCAGCGGGCGCGCCCGGCCCGGCTGACGGAGGCCGGGTTCGTGTTCGCGTACCCCGGCATCGAGGAGTCGATCAGGGCGGCGCTCAAGCCGTAGACGGCGCAGACTCACGATCGTGTGCGACCGTTCGTGACCCGTGTGCGACCGTCGTGCGACCGGAGTTGTACGGAATCCCCACCGCAAGTGGGGTTCTCCCGGAGTCCGTTGGGGGAAGGAGGATCCCCACACAGCCGCGCCGACCTCGGGGAGGGGCACGTGCTCAGCAGCTCACACCATGCCGCACATCACGCGGACGTCGTCATCGTAGGAGCCGGAGTCTCAGGACTCGCGGCCGCGCACCACCTGATCGCGGCCGGGGTCACCGTCAGCGTCCTGGAGACCGCCGACGACCCCGGCGGCCGCATGGCCACCGAATCGGCCGACGGGTTCCGGCTCGACCGGGTCGGCCAGCTCCTCAGCACCGCGTACACCGAACCGGCCCGCACCCCGGGCCTCACGGGGCTGATCCTGCGCCCCTTCGCCCCCGGGGTGCTGGTGCACGGCGCCGACGGCAGGCAGCAGCGGGCCGGGGCCCTCACCCCCGCCCGCGCGCTGGCCAGCGGCTCCCTCGACCAGGCCCGCTTCAGCGCCGCGCTCGGGCGGCTCGCGGCGCTGCCCGTGGAACGCGTCCTCGCCCGGCCCGAGCGCACCGCCCTCGCCGCCCTCGGCTCCCGCGGCCTGCCGCCGCGCACCGTGTCCGGCGTCCTGCGGCCCCTGCTGTCAGCCCTGCTCCGCGACCCGGAGCTCACCACGTCCAGCCGCGTGGCCGACCTGGCGCTGCGCACCTTCGCCAGGGGCCGCCTCGCCGTGCCCGAGGGCGGCGCCGCCACCCTGCCCGGCCTGCTCGCGGCGTCCCTGCCGCCCGGCACGGTACGCACCGGGATCCGGGTGCGGTCGGTGGCGACCAACCTCGTCACCACCGAGGAGCACGGGGAGTTCGGCTGCCGTGCCGTCCTGCTCGCCACCGGCGCCCGGGCCGCCGCCCAACTGCTCCCGGGGCTGCGCGTGCCGGCCTTCCACGAGGTCACCGTCATCCACCACGCCACCCCCGGACCCCTGCCCTGGGACGGCTCGCTGCTCCTGGACGCCGACCCGAAGTGGCCGCTGGCCCACACCACCGTGATGAGCGCGGTCGACCCCACCCGGGCCCCCGCCGCCCGCAGCCTGGTCACCACCACCGTGCACGGCCCGCCGCCGCCCCTGCGGACGGTCGCCTCCCGCCTGGCCCGGCTGTACGACACCTCGACGCGGGACTGGGAGCTGCTGACCGTCCACCACACCCCTGAGGCCGTCCCGGCGATGCCCCCGCCGCACGACCGGCAGCGGCCGGTACGGGTCCTGGCCGGGCTCTACGTGTGCGGGGACCACCGCGACTCCAACACCGTCGAGGGGGCCCTGCACTCCGCCCGCCGCGCCGCCACCTCCCTGCTGCGCGACTTCGGCATCCCGCTGCCGGCCCAGCGGGAGCCCGCGCTGCCGGCGGCGGCCTGACGGCACGACGCCCGAGGACCGGGCCCGGTCCCCGCGAGGGGCCGGGCCCAACCGGTCGGCGCCGACACCCGGTCAGGACAGCGCAGACACCCGGTCCCTGTACGTCCGCACCGCAGAGGCGTCCCGGTACGGCTCCAGCCGCCGCTCGAAGTCCCGTACGTACTCCACCGCGCGCACCGACCGCATCTCCATCGCCTGCTGCGCCGCCTCCGCCCCCAGCGCGCACGCCTGGTCCAGCTCGCCGAGCCCCAGCCGCGCCGTGGCCAGCACCACCCGGCAGAACAGCCGCGAGCGCGCGAAGCCCGGCGCCCGCAGCTGAAGCGAGCGCTCCGCGTGCTGGGCGGAGGCACGGTACTGCTGGAGGTCGCGGTGGCAGTGCCCGAACTCGTCCGCCAGCTGCCCTTCGTCGAACAGCCGGGCCCAGTGCGGTACGTCGTCCCCCGGCCGGGCCGCGCCCAGCGCCCGCTCGGCCCGCACCAGCGAGGCCGTCGCCGCCCGCACCTCGCCGAGCACCGCGTGCCCCCGCGCCTCCGAGGCGTGCAGCAGCGACTGCACCACCGGCGGCGGACCCGAGCCCACGCCCTGCTGCGCGACCCGGGCCAGCTGAACCGCCTCCCGGCCGTGCCCGAGGTAGACCGCCTGACGGCTCATGGTGATCAGCACGTAGGACCCGTACTGCCGGTCCCCGGCGGCCTGCGCCAGCCGCAGTGCCTGGACGAAGTACCGCTGGGCGAGGCCGTGCGCGGCGATGTCGTACGAGGTCCAGCCCGCGAGCCGGGTCAGGTCGGCGGCGGCGGCGAACAGGCGGCGCCCGGTGGTCTCGCCGTAGGTGCCGCGCAGCATCGGCTCGGCCTCGTGCTCCAGGTACCGCACCAGGGCCTGCCGGGCGTGCCCGCCGCCGTAGGTGTGGTCCAGGGTCCGGAAGAGCTCGCTCACCGACCGCAGCGCCGCGATGTCCCCGCTGGTCACCCGCTGTCCGGGCCCCCGGTCGATCTGGCGCTGCCGGGGCACCGTGGTGCGGCCCTGGGCCGGGACCCGGTGCGCGGCGGGGTCGGCGCCGCGGGCGACGCGTTCGTCGGCGCGTCCGATGAGCCAGTCCCGGCTGGGCACCACCAGCCCGGCCGGGGTGAAGGCGATCTTGCGCAGCTCGGCGTGGGAGCCGGAGTCCTTGCGCCACAGCCCGCTCGCGATGTCCACGGCCTCCTCCGGGGTGGCCGCGAACTCCAGCCCGGCGTACACGGGGGCGCACGCGTCCAGGCCCAGATCCTGTGCCGACAGCCGCCGCCCCAGGCGCCGGGTGAAGACCTCCGCGATCAGCGCCGGGGTGGTGCCGCGGGGCTGCTGGCCGCGTAGCCAGCGGGTCACGGACGTCTTGTCGTACCGCAGGTCCAGACCGTGTTCCAGACCGAGCTGGTCGACACGGCGGGCGAGCCCGGCGTTGGAGAAGCCGGCTTCCGCGATCAGTGCCGCGAGCTGCCGGTTGGGGACACGCTGGGCAGGTCGTTCGGTCATCGGCTCCACGGTTTCCGTACGTGACGGACCGGGGTCCCGGCCCTGTGAACGGCGTGAATGTAGCGGCGAACTCTCCTCAGACCGCCCTCTCTGCCCCACATTCATCCGATCGTGTGCAGAATGGGTAGGGCTCTTTACGGACCGGTCCACTCGGTCCGCGTACGCTGCGCCACATGACCCGTCGGCCCCACGAGGCACACCGCCCCGATCCGTACGCGGAATCCACCGCCCCGCTGCCCGCCCCCGAGATCACCGAGGCGGAGTGCCGCCGCTGCGGCACCTACATCGCGGGCCTGGACGGGCGCTACGCGTGCGGGGTCTGCGGCTGGGTCAACGACCACTCCGAGGGCCACCGCAGGCTGCCGAGGGCCGACGAGGACCCCGACCGGCCGCCCGCGGGCCGCAGGCGGCCCCGCCGGCTGCCGGCCCTCCGGCCGAGGGACACCGACGCGGAGCCCACCGCCGGGACCGCCGCCGGAACCACTGAGGAACCCGCCGCCGGGCCCGCCCCGGAGCCCGCCGCCGGGCCCGCGGGACGGTCCGCGCCGGGGGCCTGAGGGGCCGCGCGCGGGCCGCCGTACTCTTGACCGGGGTGCGATGCGTGCACACAGCAGGTTCCACACACAGCAGGTTCAACGAGGAGGCGCTGCGGTGACTGAGCTTCGGTTTGTCCATCTGGGCTTCGGGCCGGAATCCGTCGAGTACACCGCGGCCTGGGAAGAGCAGCGCCGGGTGCACGCGGCCCGCTTCGCCGACGAGATCGACGACACCTGCCTGATGGTGGAGCACGAGCCGGTCTACACCGCCGGCCGGCGCACGGACCCCAGCGAGCGCCCCCTCGACGGGACCCCGGTCATCGACGTGGACCGCGGCGGCAAGATCACCTGGCACGGCCCGGGCCAGCTGGTCGGCTACCCGATCATGAAGCTGCCGCGTCCCGTCGACGTGGTCGCCCACGTGCGCCGCCTCGAGGACGCCCTCATCCGCACCGCCGCCGACTTCGGCCTGGAGACCACCCGGATCGAGGGCCGTTCCGGCGTCTGGGTGCTCGGCGACCCCGTGGAGCAGCGCCCGTCGATCGGCGGGCTCTCCCTCGACTTCACGGTGCCCGCCACGGACCCGCGTACGGGCGACGACGAGTTCGACGCACGCCTCCACGGCCCCGAGTACGCCCCGTCCAACGCCGGCCAGCGCCGCGAGGACCGCAAGCTCGCCGCCATCGGCATCCGCGTCGCCAAGGGCGTCACGATGCACGGCTTCTCCCTGAACGTGAACCCGGACAGCACCTGGTTCGACCGGATCATCCCCTGCGGGATCCGGGACGCCGGTGTGACCTCGCTCTCGTACGAACTGGGCCGGGAGATCACCATCGCCGAGGTTTTGCCGGTCGTCGAACGGCACCTGAGGGACGTGCTGGAGAACGCCGAGCTGCGGCCCCGCGAGATCGAAGCCGCCGGGGCCTGACCCGGCGGGGGAATGCGTCCGGCCGGCCCCCGGTTGGCGGACGTAAGAGCGTACGAATTTACGGGCGTACCCTGGTGGGCGCCGAAGAATCGAAGTCACAGGGAGCCGGTCGTGTCCGCAGTCGCACCCGACGGACGCAAGATGCTGCGCCTGGAGGTCCGTAACAGTCAGACCCCCATCGAGCGCAAGCCCGAGTGGATCAAGACCCGGGCGAAGATGGGTCCCGAGTACACCAAGATGCAGGCCCTGGTGAAGGGCGAAGGACTGCACACGGTGTGCCAGGAAGCCGGCTGTCCGAACATCTACGAATGCTGGGAGGACCGCGAGGCCACCTTCCTCATCGGTGGCGACCAGTGCACCCGGCGCTGTGACTTCTGCCAGATCGACACGGGCAAGCCCGAGGCCCTCGACCGGGACGAGCCGCGCCGCGTCGGCGAGTCCGTGGTCACCATGGACCTGAACTACGCCACCATCACCGGCGTCGCCCGCGACGACCTGGCGGACGGCGGAGCGTGGCTGTACGCGGAGACCGTGCGCCAGATCCACCAGCAGACGGCCGGCCGCGAGGCCGGGCACACCAAGGTCGAGCTGCTGGCCCCCGACTTCAACGCGGTCCCGGAGCTGCTGGAGGAGGTCTTCGCCTCCCGCCCCGAGGTCTTCGCGCACAACGTCGAGACGGTGCCGCGGATCTTCAAGCGGATCCGCCCCGGCTTCCGCTACGAGCGCTCCCTCGAGGTGATCACCAAGGCTCGCGCGTACGGCCTGGTCACCAAGTCGAACCTGATCCTCGGCATGGGCGAGGAGCGCGAGGAGGTCAGCCAGGCGCTGAAGGACCTCCACGAGGCCGGCTGCGAGCTCATCACCATCACCCAGTACCTGCGGCCCTCGCCGCGGCACCACCCCGTGGAGCGCTGGGTGAAGCCGGCGGAGTTCGTGGAGCTGGCGAAGGAGGCCGAGGAGATCGGCTACTCCGGCGTCATGTCCGGCCCGCTGGTCCGCTCCTCGTACCGCGCCGGACGCCTGTACAACCAGGCGATGGAGAAGCGCGCCCGGAGCGGAGCGCAGTCGGCCTGACTCCGTGTGCGTGTGAACTCACGCACAATGCTTACCAATCGGTAACACCGCATCGGCGCGGCCCCTAGGCTTCTTTCGTGTGAGAAGCCCGGCGGGCCGCGTCTTTGTTTGCAACGTGTCCATCACATTTGACCGACCGGCCATGCCCTGGTAACACCAGTGGGTGACGCTGGATCCACGCACCGCACACGCCACAGAGCGAGCAGCGAGAGTAGGGGTCGACATCATGCAGGCCGCGCCAGTCCGCGCCATCGCCATCCCGTCCTTCAGCGAGGCCTTCCGCGGCCTGGAATCGCTGCTCATGAGCGGTGCCCGGCGCAATGCCTGGGCGGCCGTCCTGGAGGACCGCCGCCGGGCGAAGGACCGGGTGGAAACCGAGCACGTACTCGAGGCCGCGGCGACCCGGACCCCGCAGGGCACGTAAACTCGCCTCATGGCGAGGAAGTCAAACGCAGAGACTGCTGCGAACCCCGGGCGACTGAAGCAGATCGCCCTGACGTACAAGATGACGCGCAAGGCCGACCCCAAGGTCGGTCTCATCGTCGCGGGCGTGGGAATCGTCACCTTCGGTGTCTTCCTTGCGATCGGCTTCCTGATCGGCCACCCGGTCTACCTGGGCATCCTGGGCTTCCTGGTGGCGTTCCTCGCGATGGCGATCGTCTTCGGGCGTCGGGCCGAGCGGGCTGCCTTCGGGCAGATGGAGGGGCAGCCGGGCGCTGCCGCGGCCGTACTGGACAACGTGGGGCGGGGCTGGACCACCACCCCGGCCGTCGCGATGAACCGGAACCAGGACATCGTCCACCGGGCCGTCGGCAAGGCGGGCGTGGTCCTGATCGCCGAGGGCAACCCGAACCGGGTCAAGACCCTGCTCGCGGCCGAGAAGAAGAAGCTGGCCCGGATCATGCCCGACATTCCGGTCCACGACTTCATCGTGGGCACCGGCGAGGGCGAGGTGCCGCTCAAGAAGGTCCGTACGACGCTGCTGAAGCTGCCGCGCGTCCTGTCCGGCCCGCAGATCACGCAGGTCAACGACAAGCTCCGGGCCATGGGTGACCTCATGAGCAACATGCCGGTCCCGAAGGGGCCGATGCCCAAGGGCATGCGCATGCCGCGCGGCGGAAAGATGCGCTGACCGTCTCCTCGTACACACGGAGGGACGCGGAGAGACATGAAGGGGCGCCCCCCGGCCGGATGGCCGGGGGGCGCCCCTTTGTGTATACGAGCGGCGTATATGAGCCAGCGCTCCCGCGCGGAAACGCCTCTACGCGAAGGCGGTGGTGTACCGCTAGATCCTGACCTGGACGGCGCCCGCGAGGCGGTCGTGCAGTCCGCGCCCGTCACGGTCCCAGACCAGCGCCGGGACGACGAGGGCCAGCAGCAGGGTGCGCAGCACCACGCGGGGGATGCCGAGGCGGCCGCCGTCCTGCCCGATCACCCGGAGCCCGAGGATCCGCTTGCCGGGGGTGAATCCCACGGTGGCCACGGTCAGCAGGGTCAGGGACAAGAAGAGCGCGAGCGTCCAGTTGCCCGCGGCGGCCAGGTCTCCGTGGGTGATGAGCCCGTACGCGATCAGCTGGCAGCCGATCCAGTCGATGGCGACGGCCCCGAGCCGGCGTCCGAAGCGGGCCGCGGAGCCCGGGCCCGACCGGGGCAGACCGAGCCGCTGGCCCGGATAGCCGAAGTCGACGCCCATCTCCTCGGCGGCCGCGCGCGGGCCGGAGAGCCAGGAACCGATTGCTTGCCTGTTGTCCACTCCACCACGGTACCGGTGCTCCTCCAGGGGACCTGGACCGGACCCTGGTTAACTTGTGCGAAACAAATGGGTCATGCTTGGGAAATCCCGTCTGCTTATGGTCGGGTCAGCGTGCGGCACCGCACTGACGCGCCACGAGCTATAAAGCCCGTCCCTGCCCCGGGACCGGGAGTAGGAGGAGTTGGATGTTCAAGAACGCCGACGAAGTGAAGCAGTACATCGAGGAGAACGACGTCAAGTTCGTCGACGTCCGCTTCTGCGACCTGCCTGGTGTGATGCAGCACTTCACCATCCCGGCGCGAGCGTTCGACCCGGCGGAGGAGCTTGCCTTCGACGGTTCCTCGATCCGCGGTTTCCAGGCGATCCACGAGTCCGACATGGCGCTGCGTGCCGACATCAGCACCGCGCGTCTGGACCCGTTCCGCAAGGACAAGACGCTCAACATCAACTTCTTCATCCACGACCCGATCACGGGTGAGGCCTACAGCCGCGACCCGCGCAACATCGCCAAGAAGGCCGAGGCCTACCTCGCCTCCACCGGCATCGCCGACACCGCGTTCTTCGGCCCCGAGGCCGAGTTCTACGTGTTCGACAGCGTGCGCTTCGCGACCTCCGCGAACGAGGGCTTCTACCACATCGACTCCGAGGCCGGCGCCTGGAACACCGGTTCCGAGGAGAACAACCGCGGCTACAAGGTCCGCTACAAGGGCGGTTACTTCCCGGTCGCCCCGGTCGACCACTTCGCCGACCTGCGCGCCGAGATCTCCCTCGAGCTGGACGCCCAGGGCCTCCAGGTCGAGCGCCAGCACCACGAGGTCGGCACCGGCGGCCAGGCCGAGATCAACTACAAGTTCAACACGCTGCTGGCCGCGGCCGACGACCTGATGCTCTTCAAGTACATCGTGAAGAACGTCGCCTGGAAGAACGGCAAGACCGCGACCTTCATGCCGAAGCCGATCTTCGGTGACAACGGCTCGGGCATGCACGTGCACCAGTCGCTGTGGGCCGGCGGCGAGCCGCTCTTCTACGACGAGGCCGGCTACGCGGGCCTGTCGGACACCGCCCGCTACTACATCGGCGGCATCCTCAAGCACGCCCCGTCGCTGCTCGCCTTCACCAACCCGACGGTGAACTCGTACCACCGCCTGGTGCCGGGCTTCGAGGCGCCGGTCAACATGGTGTACTCGCAGCGCAACCGCTCCGCCGCCATGCGCATCCCGATCACGGGCTCGAACCCGAAGGCCAAGCGCGTCGAGTTCCGCGCGCCGGACCCGTCCTCGAACCCGTACCTGGCCTTCTCGGCCCTGCTCCTCGCGGGCCTCGACGGCATCAAGAACAAGATCGAGCCGATGGAGCCGATCGACAAGGACCTCTACGAGCTCTCGCCCGACGAGCACGCGAGCGTCCCGCAGGTCCCGACCAGCCTCGAGGACGTCCTCAAGGCCCTGGAGGAGGACCACGAGTACCTCCTCGCCGGCGGTGTCTTCACCCCGGACCTGATCGAGACCTGGATCGACTACAAGCGCACGCACGAGATCGCCCCGATCGCGCAGCGCCCGCACCCGCACGAGTTCGAGCTCTACTTCGACCTCTAAAAAACGGGATCGTGCCTGATGGAAGGCCCCCCGCCGCTCTCAGTGGAGAGCGGCGGGGGGCCTTCTGCTTTTGACAGGCCGCTCCGCCCGCGCAACGGTTGATAGGAAGTAAAAGCCCGATAAACCCGACATGTTCGGAGGTGCATGAAGATGCGCCGTAGGATCGTTGGAGCCGTTGTCGCCGGAGCCGCCGGACTCGCCATGGGTCTGCTGCCCGTCACCAATGCCTCCGCCCACGACGGCGGCTGGGACTCCCGCTCCGACCACCGTCACTCCGGCCACCACTGGGATGACGGCTGTGGCGGGAACGGCCACTGGAACGACCACGACCGCGGCTGGGACGACGACCGGGGTCGTTGGGACCACGCCGGCTGGCACCACCACGGCGACTGGCACGACGACTGGGGCGGGTGGCGCTGACCCGCACACCTGACTGTCCTCACGATGCCCCTGCTCCGCGGCTCAGCGGAGCAGGGGCATCGCGCCGGTGAGCTCGCGCAGGGCGCGGACGGCGAGGTCCGCCGGGGAGCCGGGGCCCGAGACCGGGCCGTCGCCGGCGGACCAGAGCTCCAGTGAGACGCGGATCGCGTCCGTGGCGGCCGCCGCGAGGAGGCGTACCGACATCTCGTCCGCCTCCGGACCGGCCAGCCGGGCCACCACGGGGACCAGGCGCTCCTCGGAGTCCTGGTTGACCCGGTACCAGACCGCCCGCAGGGCCGCGTCCGAGGCGGCCGCGCGCAGCAGGCCGCGGGTGACCCGGAGCCCCTCCTCGACGGACGGGGAGTCGCTCAGGGAGCGGGTCACCGCACGCTCCAGGGCCTCCGCGAGGGGGGTGCCCGGGTGCTCCTCGGCGAGCAGCGCGCGCCAGGCGTCCCCGCCGCCCGCGAGCAGCGGGGCCACGGCCTCCTGCTTGTTGCGGAAGTAGCGGTAGAAGGTGCGCAGGGCGACCCCGGCCCGGTGGGCGATGTCCTCCGCGGTGGTGCCGTCGGGGCCGTGCGCGGCGAAGAGCTCGCAGGCGGCGCGGGCGATGTCCAGCTGGGTGGCGGCCTTGCGGCGCTCGGTCAGCGACTGGGCTCCGGGGCCGCTCTGGGGGGAGTACGGGCGGGGAGATCTCACGGGTGCAGCCTACGCCAGGAGTAGCACGCCCATGCATTTCATGCCAGTCTGGCAAATCGTGTCACGCACTCGGTACGCTCCCCCCATGAACCGTTACGAAGGACGCCGCGTCCTCATCACCGGCGGCGGCTCGGGCATCGGCCGGGCCACCGTCCACCGCATTCTCACCGAGGGCGGCCGCGTCCACGCCGTCGACGTGAACGAGGCCGGACTGAAGGCCACCGCCGAGCAGGCCGCCACCGACGGCCGGGCCGCCCGGCTCACCACCGCGGTCCTGGACATATCCGACGAGGCCGCGGTCCGGGCGGGCGTCGCCGCCGCGGTCGACGCCCTCACCGGCATCGACGTACTGGTCAACGCGGCGGGCATCCTGCGCTCCGCGCACACCCACCGCACCACGCTCGACCTCTGGAACCAGGTGATCTCGGTCAACCTGACCGGCACCTTCCTGATGATCCGCGAATCGCTCCCCGCACTGCTCGCGGGCGAGCAGCCCGTCGTGGTCAACTTCAGCTCCACCTCGGCGAGCTTCGCCCACCCCTACATGTCGGCCTACGCGGCCAGCAAGGGCGGCATCCAGTCCATGACCCACGCGCTGGCCGCCGAGTACAGCAAGCAGGGCCTGCGCTTCGTCTCCGTGGCCCCCGGCTCCATCGAGAGCGGCATGACCACCGGCACCGGCCCCGGCCTGCCCGAGGACACCGACTGGAGCCTGTTCACCAAGCTCGCCCCCGCCCTCGGCCAGGGCTTCGCCGGCCCGGAGACCGTCGCCGGGGTGGTCGCCATGCTGGGGTCCGAGGACGGCGCCTTCATCACCGGCACCGAGATCCGCATCGACGGCGGCACGCACTACTGACCGCCGAACCGCTCCCAGAGCCGGGGGAAGCGCTCCGCCAGCAAGGCTTCGTTCTCGAAGTCCAGCGGGGTGCCCTCCGGCTCCTCCGCCTGCAACGGGACGCCCAGATCCGGGGCCACCGCCCCGGTGAGCTGCTCGTACGCCTCGTCGGCCGCGTACCCGAGCTCCTCGCCGTCCCCGTCGACCTCCTCGTCGAAATCGTCCAGCAGCTCCGCCAGCCGGTCCGGATCGTGCACCGCGCCCTCGAAGACCTCCCGGCCCTGCCCGATCAGCCAGCACCGGAAGTAGTCGAACGCGTCGTCGCTCGCCCCGCCGAGCAGCACCCAGGCCGCGCCCCACAGGTCCCAGGTGTACGCCCGGTTGTACCGGGACTCGAAGTGCCGCGCGAAGTCCAGCACGGAGTCGGGATCGAGCTGCGCCAGCCGTTCCACGAGCAGCTCGGCGTGTTCCTCGGGGTCGCCCTCGGCGGCCTCGCGGGTACGGTCGACGATCTCCCAGAACTCCGTCTCGTCCATCACCGCTCCAGCATCACGGGTGCGCCCCCGCGCCGCCACCGCTCATACGGCCAAAGGCCGGTGCCCGACCCCCTTGGGGGTGGACACCGGCCTCCGGTACGTCAGCGGCACACGGCTCAGAGGCCGTAGCGCTCCCGGGCCTCCTTGACGGCGGACGCCGGGACCTCGCCGCGGCGGGCGAGCTGGGCCAGCGCGGCCACCGCGATCGACTGGGCGTCGACGCCGAAGTGGCGGCGCGCGCCCTCACGGGTGTCGGACAGACCGAAGCCGTCCGTGCCCAGCGAGGTGTAGTCCTGCGGCACCCACTGGCTGATCTGGTCCGGGACCTGGCGCATCCAGTCGGAGACGGCCAGGACCGGGCCCGGGGCGCCCTCCAGCACGCGGGTCACGTACGGGGTGCGCTCCTCGCCGCGCAGCAGCGCCTCGTCGCACTCCAGCGCGTCCCGCCGCAGCTCGCCCCACGAGGTGGCGGACCAGACGTCGGCGGCCACGTTCCAGTCGGCGGCGAGCAGGCGCTGCGCCTCCAGGACCCAGTGGATCGCGGTGCCCGAGGCCATGAGCTGGATCTTCGGGGCGTCGGCGGCCGGGGCGGCCTCGCCCAGGTCCGAGGCCTGGTTGAAGCGGTACAGGCCCTTGAGGATGCCCTCCTCCACGCCCTCGGGCATGGCCGGCTGCACCTTCGGCTCGTTGTAGACCGTCAGGTAGTAGAAGACGTCTTCCGGCTGCTCGCCGTACATCCGGCGCAGGCCGTCCTTGACGATCACCGCGATCTCGTACGCGAAGGCCGGGTCGTAGTTGAGCGACGCCGGGTTCGTGGACGCGATCAGGTGCGAGTGGCCGTCCGCGTGCTGGAGGCCCTCACCGGTCAGCGTGGTGCGGCCGGCGGTGGCGCCGACGATGAAGCCCTTGCCGAGCTGGTCGGCGAGCTGCCACATCTGGTCGGCGGTGCGCTGCCAGCCGAACATCGAGTAGAAGATGTAGAAGGGGATCATCGGCTCGCCGTGCGTCGCGTACGACGTGCAGGCGGCGATGAAGTCGGCCATGGCGCCGGCCTCGGTGATCCCCTCGTTGAGGATCTGGCCGTCCTTGGCCTCCTTGTAGTACATCAGCTGGTCGCGGTCGACCGGCTCGTACGTCTGGCCGAGCGGCGAGTAGATGCCGGCCGACGGGAAGAGGGACTCCATACCGAAGGTACGGGCCTCGTCGGGGACGATCGGCACCCAGCGCTTGCCGGTCTCCTTGTCCCGCATCAGGTCCTTGACGAGGCGGACGAAGGCCATGGTGGTGGCCATCTCCTGCTTGCCGGAACCCTTGATCAGCGGGGCGAAGGAGCGCTCGGCCGGCGCCGGCAGGGCCACGTGGTGGACCTTGCGGGCCGGGGCCGGACCGCCGAGGGCCGCGCGGCGCTCGTTGAGGTACCGCACCTCGGGGCTGTCCGCGCCCGGGTGGCCGTACGGGACCTGGCCGTCGGCGAAGGCGCTGTCCGGGATCGGGAGGCCGAGGAGGTCGCGCATGTCCTTGAACTCGTCGGTCGTCAGCTTCTTCATCTGGTGGTTCGCGTTCTTCGACTCGAACCCGGCACCCAGCGTGTAGCCCTTGACGGTCTGCGCGAGGATGACCGTCGGCGCGCCCTTGTGCTCCAGGGCGGCCTTGTACGCGGCGTAGACCTTGCGGGGCTCGTGGCCGCCGCGGGAGGTGTGGAAGCACTCGGCGATCTTCGCGTCGGACAGCACGCCGGCCAGCTGCACGAGCTCGGCGTTGACGCCGAAGAAGTGCTGGCGGATGTAGGCCACGTCGCGGGTCGCGTACGTCTGGAACTGGGCGTCCGGTACCTCGCGCAGGCGGCGTACCAGGGCGCCCGTGGTGTCGAGCTGGAACAGCTCGTCCCAGGCGGTGCCCCACAGGGTCTTGATGACGTTCCAGCCGGCGCCGCGGAACTGCGCCTCCAGCTCCTGGACCACGCGGAAGTTGGCGCGGACCGGGCCGTCGAGGCGCTGCAGGTTGCAGTTGATGACGAACGTCAGGTTGTCGAGCTGCTCGCGGGAGGCCAGGGCCAGGGCGGCGGTCGACTCGGGCTCGTCCATCTCGCCGTCGCCGAGGAAGGCCCAGACGTGCGAGTTGGAGGTGTCCTTGATCCGGCGGTTCTCCAGGTAGCGGTTGAAGCGCGCCTGGTAGATCGCGGAGAGCGGGCCGAGACCCATGGAGACCGTGGGGAACTCCCACAGCCACGGCAGGCGCCGCGGGTGCGGGTAGGACGGCAGGCCGTTGCCGCCGGACTCCTGGCGGAAGTTGTCGAGCTGCTGCTCGGAGACGCGCCCGTCGAGGAAGGCGCGGGCGTAGATGCCGGGGGAGGCGTGGCCCTGGATGTAGAGCTGGTCGCCCGATCCGTCGGCCTCCTTCCCGCGGAAGAAGTGCTGGAAGCCGGTCTCGTACAGCCACGCGGCGGAGGCGAAGGTGGCGATGTGGCCGCCGACGCCGTACTTGGAGCCGCGGGTCACCATGGCGGCCGCGTTCCAGCGGTTCCAGGCGGTGATCCTGGCCTCCATCTCCTCGTCACCGGGGAAGGCCGGCTCGGCGGAGGTGGGGATGGTGTTGACGTAGTCCGTCTCCAGCAGCTTCGGCAGGGCGAGGCCGGCGGCCTCGGCGTGCTGGAGGGTGCGGCGGAGCAGGTATTCGGCGCGGCGCGTACCGGCGGCCTTGGCGACGGCGTCGAGGGAGGCCGCCCATTCGGCGGTCTCTTCGGTGTCGCGGTCCGGGAGCTGGTCGAGCTCGCTCGGAAGCTTTCCTACGGGGTCGGACATCGGTGTGCGCCGCCTTCCGGACAAAGGAGAGGAGGTGGTGAAGAAAACCCTGACGGGCAGGACAGGGTCGATGGGCCCGGGTGGGGCCCGCAGTGACTGTAAGTCCCTGATCGATGATCGATCAAATAAAAGTGACGAATATTCGACGATGAGACGAAAGTCGGCACCCCGTGCCATGAACGCAGGCACGCCGTGCCGGTTTCATGAGTACACGACAAGGAGCTGGCGATCCCCTGGAGGATCGCTCAAAACCGCAGGTCAGGCACTACGCGGGGCGCAGCCCAGAACATGCCGCTTCACCAGAACCCCGATGTCCGGGTCCTGACTGCGGAACGCCGCGACGAGCGCCTCGTGCTCCTCCGCGTAGGACTTCTGGACCGTTCCCAGCCACCGGATGGACAGGGCCGTGAACACCTCGATCCCCAGGCTCTCCCAGGTGTGCAGCAGCACGCTGTTCCCGGCCGCCCGCACCATCTCCCGGTGGAAGCCCACCGTGTGCCGCACCTGCGCCGTGCCGTCCTGGGCGCGGTCGGCCTCCCACAGGGCCGCCACGTGCGGCTCCAGCGCCGAGCAGTCGGTGGCCAGCTTCGGCGCGGCCAGCTCGGCCGCGATCTGCTCCAGGCCGGCCCGGACCGGGTAGATCTCCTCCAGGTCGGCCGCCGAGAGGTTCCGCACCCGCACGCCCTTGTTCGGCGCCGACTCGATCAGCCGCAGCGTCTCCAGCTCGCGCAGGGCCTCGCGCACGGGCGTCTGGCTGACCTCCAGCTCCACGGCGATCCGCCGCTCGACGATCCGCTCACCCGGCTTCCAGCGGCCGCTGACGATCCCCTCCACGATGTGCTCGCGGATCTGCTCGCGCAGCGAGTGCACGACGGGTGGGGTGATCATCGGGGTTCAACTCCTGTGTGTGCGGACACGCGGGGCCTGATGCCTAGACAATAAGGCCGCCGTGGCCTGCTGCGATGCGTTCGTGGTCAGGGACGCAGGGTGAGGCTCGTTACAACGACGGCGCCCCCGACCGGAAAGATCCCGGTCGGGGGCGCCGCGGTGCGACAGACGATGCTGCGCGGGGGCCTTACAGGCCGAGCTCGACCTCGAACTCGCCGGCCTCGAGGATCGCCTTGACGGCGGTCAGGTACCGGGCCGCGTCCGCGCCGTCCACCAGACGGTGGTCGTAGGACAGGGTCAGGTACGTCATGTCCCGGATGCCGATGTTGGTGCCCTCGGCGGTCTCGATGACCACCGGGCGCTTGACCGTGGCACCGATGCCCAGGATCGCGACCTGGTTCGGCGGGACGATCACCGTGTCGAACAGCGCACCGCGCGAGCCGGTGTTGCTGATGGTGAAGGTCGCGCCGGACAGCTCGTCCGGGGTGATCTTGTTGCCGCGGACCTTGGCGGCCAGGTCGGCGGTCGCCTTGGAGATGCCCGCCAGGTTGAGGTCACCGGCACCCTTGATGACCGGGGTCATCAGGCCCTTCTCGGAGTCCACGGCGATGCCGATGTTCTCCGAGTCGAAGTAGGTGATGGTGCCCTCGTCGTCGTTGATCCGGGCGTTGACGACCGCGTGGGCCTTCAGCGCCTGGGCGGCGGCCTTGACGAAGAACGGCATCGGGGACAGCTTGACGCCCTCGCGGGCGAGGAAGCCGGCCTTGGCCTTCTCGCGCAGCTTCATGATCTTGGTGATGTCCACCTCGACCACGGAGCTGAGCTGCGCCTGCGAGTGCAGGGCCTTCATCATGTTGTCGCCGATGACCTTGCGCATGCGGGTCATCTTGACGGTCTGGCCACGCAGCTCGGACACCGCGGCCGGGGCCTTGGCGGCGGCCGGAGCGGCGGCGGCCGGAGCCGGGGCGGCAGCGGCGGCCTTGGCGGCCTCGGCGGCGGCCAGGACGTCCTGCTTGCGGATACGGCCACCGACGCCGGTGCCCGTGACCGCCGACAGGTCGACGCCGGACTCCGAGGCGAGCTTGCGCACCAGCGGGGTCACGTACGCGCCCTCGTCGCCGGAGACGGCAGCGGGAGCGGCCGGGGCCGCGACCGGAGCGGCCGGAGCCGGGGCGGCGACCGGAGCGGCCGGAGCCGGAGCGGCGACCGGGGCCGGAGCAGCCGGGGCGGCGACCGGAGCCGGGGCGGCCGGAGCCGGAGCCGGGGCGGCCGGAGCAGCCGGGGCGGCGGCCGGGGCCGGAGCGGCGGCGGCGGGAGCGGCGCCCGCGACGCCGATGACGGCCAGACGGGCGCCGACCTCGGCGGTCTCGTCCTCGCCGACCAGGATCTCCAGCAGGGTGCCGGAGACCGGCGCGGGGATCTCGGTGTCGACCTTGTCCGTGGAGACCTCGAGCAGCGGCTCGTCGGCCTCGACGGACTCGCCGACCTCCTTCAGCCAGCGGGTGACGGTGCCCTCGGTCACGGACTCGCCCAGCGCGGGCAGCACGACGTCGGTGCCGGAGGCGGCCTGGGCCGGAGCGGCGGCAGCCGGGGTCTCGGCCGGTGCGGGGGCGGCCGGGGCCTCGGCGGCGGGTGCCTCGGCGGCGGGGGCCGCAGCCGCGGCGGGCTCGGCGGCCGGGGCGGCGGCAGCGGCCGGAGCGCTGGAGCCGTCGTCGATGACGGCCAGCTCGGCGCCGACCTCGACGGTCTCGTCCTCGGCGACCTTGATGGAGGCCAGGATGCCGGAGACGGGGGAGGGGATCTCGGTGTCGACCTTGTCGGTCGAGACCTCGAGCAGCGGCTCGTCGGCCTCGACGCGTTCGCCCTCGGCCTTGAGCCAACGGGTGACAGTGCCCTCGGTGACGCTCTCGCCGAGCGCCGGAAGGGTTACGGAAACCGGCATGGTTTCAGTTGCTCCTAACGAAAGTGCGGAAGTGGTCGTCGCGCCCGTGACGATTAGTCGTGTGCGTGAAGCGGCTTGCCGGCCAGGGCCAGGTGGGCCTCGCCGAGGGCCTCGTTCTGGGTCGGGTGCGCGTGGATGAGCTGCGCGACCTCGGCCGGCAGGGCCTCCCAGTTGTAGATCAGCTGGGCTTCGCCCACCTGCTCGCCCATGCGGTCACCGACCATGTGGACGCCGACCACGGCACCGTCCTTGACCTGGACGAGCTTGATCTCGCCCGCGGTCTTGAGGATCTTGCTCTTGCCGTTGCCCGCCAGGTTGTACTTCAGGGCGACGACCTTGTCCGCGCCGTAGATCTCCTTGGCCTTGGCCTCGGTGATGCCGACCGAGGCGACCTCGGGGTGGCAGTACGTGACGCGCGGGACACCGTCGTAGTCGATCGGGACGGTCTTGAGACCGGCCAGGCGCTCCGCGACGAGGATGCCCTCCGCGAAGCCGACGTGCGCGAGCTGCAGGGTGGGGACCAGGTCGCCCACCGCGGAGATCGTCGGCACGTTGGTCTGCATGTACTCGTCGACCAGGACGTAGCCGCGGTCCATGGCGACGCCCTGCTCCTCGTAACCCAGGCCCTGGGACACCGGACCGCGGCCGATGGCGACCAGCAGCACCTCGGCCTCGAAGGTCTTGCCGTCGGCCAGCGTCACGCGGACGCCGGTCTCCGTGTACTCGGCCTTGTCGAAGAAGGTGCCGAGGTTGAACTTGATGCCGCGCTTGCGGAAGGCACGCTCGAGGATCTTCGAGCTGTTCTCGTCCTCGACCGGGACGAGGTGCTTGAGGCCCTCGATGACGGTGACGTCGGTGCCGAAGGACTTCCACGCCGAGGCGAACTCGACGCCGATGACGCCGCCGCCCAGGATGATCGCGGACTGGGGCACGCGGTCCAGGACCAGAGCGTGGTCCGAGGAGATGATGCGGTTGCCGTCGATGTTCAGGCCCGGCAGCGACTTCGGCACGGAGCCGGTCGCCAGCAGGACGTGGCGGCCCTGGACGCGCTGGCCGTTGACGTCGACGGACGTCGGGGAGGAGAGGCGGCCCTCACCCTCGATGTAGGTCACCTTGCGGGAGGCGACCAGCCCCTGCAGGCCCTTGTACAGGCCGGAGATGACCTCGTCCTTGTACTTGTGCACCCCGGCGATGTCAACGCCCTCGAAGGAGGCCTTGATGCCGAACTGTCCGGCTTCGCGCGCCTGGTCCGCGATCTCACCGGCGTGCAGCAGAGCCTTCGTGGGGATGCAGCCGTTGTGCAGGCAGGTGCCGCCGAGCTTGTTCTTCTCGATCAGCGCAACGTCGAGACCCAGCTGGGATGCGCGGAGCGCCGCGGCGTAACCGCCACTGCCACCGCCGAGGATCACTAGGTCGAAAACGGTGCTGGCGTCGTTCGCCACGTCACGTCCTCCATGCATGTGCGCCGGGCACCGGTCCTCTGTGACCGGGCGGCGGCTGGTAATCGGCCGCTTGTTTCTTCGGCCCTGTGGTGGGGGCCCTGTCCTGCCGAGAACCCATCTTCGCATTTGTCGGGGGGACGCGGGACGCCGGGCCCCGGGTGTGGACCGTGGTTCTGCCCGAGATCCGGGTTACCGCTGCGTAGAAACCTACTGATTCCCTAGGTTTCTTCCAGGGCGAACGCGCCCCGGGACCGTGATCGCGGTCCCGGGGCGCGGTGTGCGTCACAAGGGCGTCTCACGGGGTGGTACGTGGGCGCCGGTGCGACGGGGGCGGTACGTCAGCCCAGGTCGCCGGTGGCGGTGCGCTCGGCCAGGCGCACCAGGGTGCGCACGGCGGAGCCGGTGCCGCCCTTCGGGGTGTAGCCGTACGGGGAGCCCTCGTGGAAGGCCGGGCCGGCGATGTCCAGGTGGGCCCAGGTGATGCCCTCGCCGACGAACTCCTGGAGGAAGAGGCCGGCCACCAGACCGCCGCCCATCCGCACGCCCATGTTGGCGATGTCGGCGGTGGGGGAGTCCATGGTCTTGCGCAGGTCCTCGGGGAGCGGCATCGGCCAGGAGGCCTCGCCGACCTCCTCCGCGATCTCGTGGATCGAGGTGCGGAAGGCGTCGTCGTTGGCCATGATCCCGAAGGTGCGGTCGCCCAGCGCCAGCACCATCGCGCCCGTCAGGGTGGCGACGTCGACGATCGCGTCCGGGTTGTCCTCGGAGGCCTTGGTCAGGGCGTCGCCCAGGACCAGGCGGCCCTCGGCGTCCGTGTTCAGGACCTCGACGGTCTTGCCGCTGTACATGCGCAGCACGTCGCCCGGCTTGGTGGCGGAGCCCGAGGGCATGTTCTCGGCGAGCGCGAGCCAGCCGGTGACGTTGACCTGGAGGCCCAGCTTGGCGGCGGCGATGACGGCGGCGAAGACGGCGGCGGCGCCGGCCATGTCGCACTTCATCGTCTCGTTGTGGCCGGCCGGCTTCAGGGAGATGCCGCCCGAGTCGTAGGTGATGCCCTTGCCGACGAAGGCGAGGGTCTTCTCCGCCTTGGCGTGGGTGTAGGAAAGCTTCACCAGGCGCGGCGGGTTCTCGGAGCCCTTGCCGACGCCCATGATGCCGCCGTAGCCGCCCTTGACCAGGGCCTTCTCGTCGAGGATCTGGACCTTGACGCCGTTCTCCTTCGCGGTCGCGGAGGCGACGGCGGCGAAGGCCTCGGGGGTGAGGTCGTTCGGCGGGGTGTTGATCAGGTCGCGGGCGACGTTGACCTCGGTGGCGACGACGACGGCGCGCTCGGCCGCGGCCTTGTGCTCCTTGTCGCGCGGCTTGGCGCCGAGCAGGGCCACCTCGGCCAGCGGCTGCTTGGGGCCGCCGTTCTTGGAGGCCTTCTTCTCGCCGCCCTGGTAGGCGGTGAAGGCGTACGCGCCGAGCAGCGCGCCCTCGGCCACGGCGGTGACGGCGGAGGCGTCGTCCAGGGGGAGGGCGAAGGCGGCCTTCTTCGAGCCGTGCAGGGCGCGGGCGGCGGAGCCGGCGGCGCGGCGCAGGGCCTCCTCGTCGAAGGGCTCGTCCTGCTCCGGGGCCGTACCGAGGCCGACCGCCAGCACGACCGGGGTCTTGAGGCCGGCCGGGGCGGGCAGCTTGGTGGTCTCGCCCTCGGCGCCCGTGGCGCCCAGCGAGTCGAGCACGGCGGCGAGCTTTCCGTCGAACGCCTTGTCCACGGCCTCGGCGCCGGCGGCCACGACGAGCCCCTTCGGGCCCTTCGCCACGCCGACGACGAGGGCGTCGGCGCGCAGCGTCGCGGCGCCGGCAGTGCTGAGAGTCAGAGCAGTCACGGTGGTGAGGTCTCGCTTCCGTTTGTGTAAGTGGGCGCTTGGGTCGCGTCGGGGTCACCGGCCGCTCCGCAGCGATCGTATGAGGGCCCGGCGGCCGCCGGAAATGAGCCTACGCGTACGTACTCGCCCGTACGTCACTCCAGGGTTTGTCAAGTTGTTCGATCAATACGGCGTCAGGTTCACCCATCTGTGGACTCTGCTCCAGGTTTGCCCCTTAGACCTGACGAGGTCCAGGAGACTCGGGTCACTCTCGCAAGGGGACGTGGGGTCCTTTTGCATGATTTCCACAGTGCCTCCCCGGCCCGGCCTTCCGCCACGGGCCGACGTCGAGGGATGCCTGCGGGGGGAAGGCCGAAATGGTCAACAAGAACCGGATGAACAGGGTCGCCGCGGCGATGGCCGCGGCAGCCCTGATGTCCGTGGCAGTACCCGCCGCGACCGCCCGGGCGGCGGTCGTGACACCGCGCATCGACCTGAAGGTGCTCGTCGTCGACGACGGCGGCAGCTCGGTGGGGGCCATCACCGCGCAGCTCAAGGACACCGGGGTCCCCTACACCCGGGTCGATCTGGCCAGTGCCGGCCGCCCCGTCATCAACGCGGCGTTCCTCGCCGACACCGTCGACGGCCGGCCCCGGGCCAAGTACCAGGGGGTCGTCCTGCCCAACGAGAACCCCTTCGGCGAGGGCTCCGCCGAGATGGCGGCGCTCACCGCGTACGAGACGACGTACGGGATCCGCCAGGTCGACGCCTACACCTGGGCCCATCCGGGGGTCGGGCTCGAGTACACGGACAACGGGGGGTACAGCGGGCAGCTCGACGGCACCCAGGCCGCCGTCACCGCGGCCGGCAAGGCGGGCCCCTTCGGCTACCTCGGGGGACAGGTCACCTTCGAGGACAACTCCGCCGTGGTTCCGGAGAGCTTCGGGTTCATGGGCAGGCCCCGCGCCGGCTACACCAGCTACCTCGACGCCCCCGTCAGCGGCGGACGGGCCTCGCTGGTCGGCGAGTACACCCACGACGGCCGCAGCGAACTGGTGGTCACCTTCGGCTACAACCAGCACCAGCGGCAGTTCCGGCTGCTGGCGCGGGGCATCGTCGACTGGCTCACCCAGGGCGTCCACCTCGGTCAGGAGCGCAGCTACTTCGCGGTCCACGTCGACGACGTGTTCGCCCCGGACGCCCGCTGGAGCACGGAGCTCAACTGTACGCCCGGCGACTACGCCTGCGCCGGCGGCCAGGGCAAGGAGAGCACGATCCGGATGACGGCCGCCGACGCCCAGTACGCGGCGCAGTGGCAGACGTCCAAGAACTTCAAGCTGGACATGCTCTTCAACGCGGGCGCCGGCGAGGAGTGGAAGGCCGAGAACGGCGGCACCGACGCGCTGACCGCCCAGCTCGTCGCCGACCGGGCCAAGTACCGCTGGATGAACCACACCTACACGCACCCCTTCCTCGGCTGCGTCCAGGACACCAGCATCAACCCCTGGACCTGCACGAAGGACGCCCAGGGCGCCGTCAAATGGATGAGCCGCGCCGAGATCTCCGCGCAGATCCGCGACAACAACAACTGGGCCCTCGCCAAGGGCATCACCACCGACCGCTCCGAACTCGTCACCGGCGAGCACTCCGGCCTCAAGACCCTCCCGCAGCAGCCGCAGGACAACCCCAACCTGGCCGGCGCCCTCGCGGACAACGGCGTCAAATGGGCCGGCAGCGACAACTCCCGGGAGCCCGACCAGCGGGCGCTCGGCGCCGCCCTCACCGTCCCCCGCCACCCGATGAACGTGTACTACAACACGGGCACCAACGCGGAGATGGCCGACGAGTACAACTGGATCTACACCAGCCGCGCCCACGGCGGCAGCGGCATCTGCGAGGACAACCCGGACACCTCCACCTGCCTGCCGGCCCCGCTCGACACCGACACCGGCTACCTGGACCACATCGTCCCGGCCGAGGCGCGCACCGCCCTGCGCCACGTACTGGCCAACGACCCGCGTCCGCACTACGTCCACCAGTCCAACCTCGCCGAGGACCGCACCCTCTACCCGGTGCTCAACCAGGTCCTCGACACCTACCGCTCGCTCTACGCGCCCAGCGCGCCGATCGTCAACCAGAGCATGAAGGACACCGGGATCGAGCTCCGGCGCCGCGCGGCCTGGAACCAGGCGATCGCCGCGGGCAAGGTGAGCGCCTACAAGATCGGCAAGGACGTCGTGGTGAAGGCGCCGTCCGGCGTCGTCGCCCCGGTCACCGCGCCCAACGGGACGAAGAAGCAGATGCTGCTCGGCACCACCGACTTCGGCACCGCCTACGCCGGAACCCGTTCCGCCTGGACGGCTCCCGAGCCGCTCCAGTCGGCGGTCACGCTCAGGCTCCTCTGACCCGCCGGCACCGCCGGCACGACCGGCGGTACCCGTACCGCGCGTACTGCCCGTACCGGCGGCACGACCCGCACCGCCCGTGCCGCCGGTACCTCCGGCACGATCCGCACCGCCCGTACCACCCGCACGACGCGTACCGGCCGCACCGCCCGTACGACTCGCAGCACGCGTAACACCGAGAGCCGGCGCTCCGCGAACCACCCACGGGCGCCGGCCCCTTTTCCGTCCTGGGGGGACACACCGCATGAGCCATGGGCGTCATGTCACCATGCTCACCGAAGGCACCTACCCGCACGTCCACGGGGGCGTCAGCACCTGGTGCGACCAACTGGTACGCGGCATGCCGGAGGTCGACTTCAACGTCATAGCCCTGACCGGCTCCGGACGCGAGCCGGTCACCTGGGAACTGCCGCGCAACGTCTACCGGCACACCGCCGTCCCGCTCTGGGGCCCGACCCCCGCCCGGACCCGCCGCTCGGCCCTGCGGGGCAGGGCCCGCCGCCGCTTTACCGAAACCTACGAGAACCTCCTGCTCTCCCTGCTCGACCCCAGGCACGGCGGCTTCTCCGAGGCCCTGGGCGAACTGGCCCGCCTCGCCCGCGCCGGCCGCCTCGCCCCGGCCCTGCGCTCCGAATCGGTACTGCGCCTGCTGATGACCGTATGGACCCGCCCCGGCCTGGCCACCGCCGCCGCCGAACCCACCATCCACGACGCGCTCACCGCCACCGACCTGCTGGAACACGCCCTGCGCCCGCTGTCGGTGCGGATCCCGCCCGACTCCGTCGCCCACGCCGTCAGCAGCGGCCTCGCCACCCTCCCCGCCCTCGCCGCCAAACGCCTGGACGGAGTCCCCTTCCTCCTCACCGAGCACGGCATCTACCTGCGCGAGCGCTACCTCGGCTACCGCAGCGCCGCCCAGCGCTGGCCCGTCAAGGCCCTGATGCTGGGCTTCTACCGCGAGCTGAACTCCGAGGGCTACCGGCAGGCCGACCTGATCACCCCGTGCAACCAGTACAACCGCCGCTGGGAGGAACGCGGAGGCGCCGACTCCGAGCGCATCCGCACCGTCTACAACGGCGTCGACCCGCACGCCTTCCCCGAGGCCGGCCCCGAACCGGAGGTGCCCACCCTCAGCTGGTGCGGCCGCATCGACCCGATCAAGGACCTCGAAACCCTGATCCGTGCCTACGCGTTCATGCGCGAGGAGCTGCCCGCCCTGCGCCTGCGCCTCTTCGGCCCGGTCCCGGCCGGCTGCGAGGACTACCGGCTGCGCCTGGAGAAGCTCGCCGCCGAACTCGGCGTCGGCGACGGCATCACGTACGAGGGCCGCATCGACCAGGTCGCCAAGGCCTACGCGGCCGGCTCCGTCGTCATGCTCTCCAGCATCAGCGAGGGCTTCCCCTTCAGCATCATCGAGGCCATGTCCTGCGGCCGCACCACCGTCTCCACCGACGTCGGAGGCGTCCGCGAGGCCGTCGGCGACACCGGCCTGGTCGTCCCGCCCCGCGAGCCCGAGACCATGGCCCGCGCCACCCTCGCCCTGCTCCGCGACGACGAACGCCGCGCCGAGCTGGGCCGGATGTCCCGCAAAAGGGTCGTCGAGAAGTTCACCCTCCACCAGTCCGTGGACGGCTTCCGGCACATCTACCGCGAGCTCGCGGGCCAGCCCGTGCCGCCCGTCCGCGCGGGCGACGACTGGACGCAGCGGCTCGCCGACCCCTGGTGCAACGACCCCTGGAACAAGGAGCTGGCAGCCGACGGGAGCACCTGGTGAGCGGATCCCTCTGGCTCAAGCCGCCCGGACCGGAAGGCTCCTGGGTCCACGTCGGCCGCCCGGCCCCCGCCGGCCGCACCGACACCCTGCCCGACCTGCCCCGGCCCCGCTCCGACGGGCCCGGGCTGCCAGCAGCCGACCCCATGGACGAACTCGCCCGGCGCATCGGCGTGTTCGCCGCCGCGGCCGTCCACCCCGACGAGATCGCCGCCATCCTCGAATCCGACGGGATGACCGACGAGCACATCCGGCTCACCTACGGCCGCCAGGACTCCTTCGCCCTCGCCGAGGAGCTCTACGCCCGCGTCCCCCGCTCCTTCCCCGAGCCCGACCGGCTCCCCGACCCCTGGAAGGTCCCCCTCACCGCCTGCCTGCTGCGCGGGCTGATCTTCGCCCTGCCCGGCCTCGCCTACGTCCTCGGCGCACCCCTGCTGGAAGGCCCGCCCGACCGGCTCGGACTGCCCGCCGGCACCCTGACCCTGCTCGCCGGAGCCCTCATCGGCTGGGTCTGGGACCAGAGCCTGTCCCACCGCGCCTACTCCTGGCTCGGCCTCGGCGACCGCGCCGCCGCCGGCCGGACCCTCCTCGTCGGAGCCCCCGCCGGGGCGCTGCTCGGCACCGCCGCCGCCTTCGCCGTCCCCGGCGGGCCGCCGTTCTCGTACGCCTTCGCCGCCGGACAGGCCGTGTACGTCGGCGCCGCCACCGTGCTGCTGGTGCTGGGCCGGGAGCAGGTCCTGCTGGCGGCGCTCGCCCCCATGGCCGCCGGGGCGGTCCTCGCGCTCTCCACCGGCCTGCCCGTACCGGTACGCGTCACCCTGCTCGCGGTGTCCCTGCTGGCCGCGTGCACCCTCGCCCTGCGGGAACTGCCGCTGGCCCGGGGCGTACGGGCCGGCGTGCGCAGGATCCACCGCTGGGCGGAGCGCCGCCCCGGCGAACGCGGCCCCGTGCGCTGGCGGATGCTGCGCGGCGCCGAGGAGGACCACGCCCGCCGCGGACCCCGCTTCGGGGACTCGGTGCCCTACGGGGTCTTCGGCCTCGGCACCGGCCTGCTGGTGCTGTACGCCGCGCTGGGGGAGGTGCTCAGCGGGGGCCCCGCCGAGGCGGTCGCGGCCCCCTCCGCGGTGGCCCTCACCCTCAGCATGGGCCCCGCCGAATGGCTGCTCCACCGCTTCCGCAGCGGCAGCCTCGCCGGGCTGCGGGCGGCCCGCTCGCCGCGGGCGTTCCGGCGTCGCATGCTCCTCACCCTGGCCCGGTGCCTCGCCCTGTACCTGGCGGTGCTGCTCGCCCTGGGCGTCACCGGAACCTTGCTGTGGCCGCACGCCCCCGGCCTGACCGGGCTCCGCGTCGCCACCCTGCTGCTGCTCGGCGCCGTGATGTGGACCGGGCTGCTCCTGCAGTCCTTCGGCGCGGTCCGGCCCGCCGCCGTGGTCTGCGCCGGGGCGGCCTTCGCCCAGAGCCTGGCCCTGCTCGCCGGGACGGGACAGCCCCGCCTGGTCCAGGTCGTGGTCGCGGGCACCGCCGCGGCGGCCCTGGCCGTGCTGGTCTGCCTGCTCCTCGGCCGGGCGACGGCACACCGCTGAGCCCCGTCCATCCGCCCGCCCGTACGAGAAGACGAAGGACCCCATGCTGCTGGTGCCGCTCTACGAGCACCCCGCCGACCGGCCCGAGGACTGGGAGCGGCTCATCCGCTCCGCCGGGCAGCTGCACTCGGTGGTGCTCAACCCCGACAGCGGGCCCGGCGAGGCCCCCGACGAACGGTTCGCCGCCGTCTCCGCCCGGCTCCGGGACGCCGGCGTGCCCGTCCTCGGCTACACCGACACCGACTACGGGAGGCGCCCGCACGCCGCCGTCGTCCGGGACCTGCTGCGCCACCGCGACTGGTACGGGGCCGACGGCGTCTTCCTCGACCAGGCCGCCTCCGACCCGGAATCACTGCCGCACTACGGGCGGCTCGCCGTCGCGGCGCGGGCGGCGGGGGCCCGTACCCTCGTCCTGAACCACGGCGTCCACCCGCACCCCGGGTACGCCCGGCTCGCCGACCTGCTCGTCACCTTCGAGGGCCCCTGGGACGCCTACCGCGACCCGGCCGCGACCCCGCCGTCGTGGACCGCCGACCACCCCGCCCAGCGGTTCTGCCACCTCGTGTACGCGGTGCCGCCGGACGCGCCCGCCGCCCAGCTCGCGGCCGAGCGCCACGCGGGGGTGCACTGCGCGGTCCCCGGCACCGGAGCGCACCCGTGGGGCACCCTCCCGCACGCCCTGGAGGCCGCCGGATGAAGCGTTTCGGCACCGCCCTGGCCGCGGCCTGCACGGCCGCGCTGCTGCTGCTCACCGCCTGCACCGCCGAACCGGACGACGACCAGGGCCCCGACGCCTGGCCCTCCCAGGCACCGGGCGAGCGCTGGCAGCCCCGCCCCGGCACGCCGTGGCAGTGGCAGCTCAGCGGCGAGCTGGACACCTCGGTGGACGTGCCGGTGTACGACATCGACGGGTTCAACACCACCAAGGAGCAGGTGGCGGCCCTGAAGGCCGAAGGCCGCCGCACCATCTGCTACATCTCCGCCGGAGCGTGGGAGGACTTCCGCCCGGACAAGGACGACTTCCCGGAATCGATGCTCGGCAAGGGCAACGGCTGGAAGGGCGAGCGCTGGCTCGACATCCGCCGCACCGCCGAACTGGAACCGCTGATGGCCAAGCGCTTCGACATGTGCCGCGACAAGGGCTTCGACGCGGTGGAGCCCGACAACATGGACGCCTACCGCAACGATTCCGGCTTCCCCGTCACGGCCGAGGACCAACTGGAGTTCAACCGCCTCATCGCGAAGCTCGCCCACGACCGGGGCCTGGCGGCGGGACTGAAGAACGACCTCGACCAGATCCCGGAGCTCGTCGGCGTCTACGACTTCGCGGTCAACGAGCAGTGCGCCCAGTACGACGAGTGCGAGGCGCTGACCCCCTTCATCGAAGCGGGCAAGGCCGTCTTCCACGCGGAGTACGAACTCCCCACGTCCCGCTTCTGCAAGCAGTCCCGCCGCCTGAAGCTCAGCTCCCTGCAGAAGAAGTACGAACTGGGGCCGTGGCGCAAATCGTGCTGAGAGGGGCGGGACTTGCGGTGCGGGGCGGGTGGGCAAACACCGACCGAGCCCCACCCCTCGAGGGGGAGATGGCGGGCCCGGGCTGCGCAAGCCCCCCACCCCTCACACCGGCAGGATCGCGTGGACGCGGAAGCCGCCGCCGTAGCGGGGGCCCGCGTAGCAGGAGCCGCCCAGGGCGCCGGTGCGTTCGCGCATGCCGAGCAGGCCGTGGCCGCCGCCCGGGTCGCTCTGCGCCGGCGCCGAGTCCGCCGAGTCGCCCCCGTCGTCCAGTACCGTCACCTCCACCGAGTCCCCGACCTGCACCACGCTGACCTCGGCCCGTGCGCCCGGGCCCGCGTGCTTGCGTACGTTGGTCAGCGCCTCCTGGATCACCCGGTACGCCGCCAGGTCCGCCGCCGCCGGCAGTGGCCCGGTGCCGGTTCCGAGCTGGACGGTCGCCGTCACCGGCAGCCCCGCGTGCCGGAAGGTGTCCAGCAGTTCGTCCAGTACGGCCAGCCCCGGCGCGGGTTCCGTCGGCGCCTCCGGGTCGCCGGACTGCCGCAGCAGCCCCACGGTGGCGCGGAGCTCGTTCAGCGCCGAGCGGCTGGCGTCCCGTACGTGGGCCAGGGCTTCCTTCGCCTGGTCGGGCCGCTTGTCCATGACGTGCGCGGCCACCCCCGCCTGGACGTTGACCAGGGCGATGTGGTGGGCCACCACGTCGTGCAGGTCCCGGGCGATCCGCAGCCGCTCCTCGGCGACCCGCCGCCGGGCCTCCTCCTCGCGGGTTCGCTCGGCCCGTTCGGCCCGCTCCCGGATGGCGTCGACGAAGGCCCGCCGGCTGCGCACCGCGTCCCCGGCGGCCGCGGCCATCCCGGTCCAGGCGAAGATCCCGAGGTTCTCCTGCGCGTACCAGGGCATCGGCCCGGCCAGCATCGCCACCGCCGTGAGGCCGGCCATCGTCAGCAGCCCGATCCGCCAGGTGGTGGGCCGGTCGGTGAGCGCGGCGACCGTGTACAGGGCGATCACCGCGCTCATGGCGACGGGTGCCCGGGGGTCGCCGCTGATCAGCTCCAGCAGCGCCAGTCCGCAGGTGACGGCCAGTACCGTACGGGGCCGTCGGCGCCGCAGTACGAGGGCGGCCGCGCCGAGGAGCATCAGCAGCAGGGAGAACGGCTCGGGCGTGCGGGTGCCGAAGGTGGGCCCGTGCGGCCCGTGCGGGTCGGCGAAGGAGCCGACGACCATGGAGACCAGCGCCCCGAAGGCGAGCAGGCCATCAGTGGCGAGGGGGTACGCCCGCATCCACTGCCGGGTGGGGGCGAGGGGCCCGAGGTCTGTCGTCACCCGGACACGGTACGGGCTCGTACTAGAGCCGCGCGGGTCCAGGGGGACGCGGCGAGGACGGCGGCGACGGGCGCCGCCGGCCCAGCGGGGCCCGGGAGCGGGCCGGCCCCCGCGCGGCGCGGACCACGCACCCCGTCATGACGGCGGCGATGGCCGCCAGTGCTCCTTGCCCGCCAGGTTGTTCTCGACCAGCACCTCGCCGGTCACCGCGAGGATCACCAGGGGCCGCGGTGAGGTACGCCAGATAGCGCCGGCAGACGTAGATCACGGGGCCGACCACCTGGACCGGGTGCAAACCCCAGGGGTGTTCTGGACGATCTGGAAGACGGAGGTCAGGCAGACCGCCCCGAGGGTCATCGGGGCGGCTCGCCACCTGTCGCGGACGAGTGCGTGCCGCACGGTCCGCAGCAGGGCCCCCGCTCGCGGCGGGCGAACTGCCGGACCTCCGTCTTCCGCGACGTCAGCGAATCGTCTCCAGGTGTTTGCGGTGCAGCCACTTGGGCAGACCGGGTGCCTCCAGGAAGCCCTCGGCCCGACCCGCCGCGATACCGATCCGCAGGAGGTCCGAACTCTTCTCGAAGAGCATGAACCTCGGCTCCCAGATCGGGCGGTACTTCGCGTTGGCCCGGTAGAGGGACTCGATCTGCCACCAGCGGGAGAAGAAGCTCAGCAGCGAGCGCCACATGCGCAGCACCGGACCCGCGCCGAGCCGGGACCCCCGCTCGAAGACGGAACGGAACATCGCGAAGTTGAGCGAGACCTGTGTGACGCCGATCTCCTTCGAGCGTTCCAGCAGCTCGATGACCATGAACTCCATCAGGCCGTTCTCGGAGTCCCGGTCACGGCGCATCAGGTCCAGGGACAGGCCCTTGGGGCCCCACGGCACGAAGGACAGCACGGCGCGCAGGTCGCCGTTTCCGTCGGTGCACTCCAGCATCACGCACTGGCCGTCGTCCGGGTCGCCCAGTCGGCCGAGCGCCATGGAGAAGCCGCGTTCGGTCGCGCCGTCGCGCCAGTCGTCGGCCCGCTCCAGGAGCACGGCCATCTCATCGGCCGGGATGTCGGCGTGGCGGCGGATGCGGACGGTGTAGCCGGCCCGCTTGACCCGGTTGTAGGCCTGGCGGACGGTGCGCATGGCGCGGCCCTCCAGTGTGAACTCGTCGGTCTCCACGATGGCCTCGTCGCCCAGTTCCAGGGCGTCCAGGCCGTGCCGGGCGTAGATCTGCCCGGCCTCCTCGCTGGCGCCCATCACGGCCGGCACCCAGCCGTGCTCGCGGGCCTCGGCCAGCCACGGCTCGATCGCGCCGGGCCAGGCCTCGGGGTCGCCGATGGGGTCGCCGGAGGCCAGCGAGACCCCGCCGACGACGCGGTAGGTGACGGCGGCCTTGCCGGTCGGGGACCAGATCACGGACTTCTCGCGGCGCAGGGCGAAGTAGCCGAGCGAGTCGCGGTCGCCCTGCTTGGCGAGCAGCGCCCGCAGCCGCTCCTCGTCCTCGGGGGTGAGGGGGTCGACGGCGCGCCGCGAGCGGAAGGCCGCGAACAGCACGGCGAGCAGCAGCAGCATCGACATCACGTTGATGAACACGTCCACCCAGGCGGGCGTGGTGATCGCGCGGTAGGCCTTGTCGTCGGGCGCCAGCGTGATCAGCCGCATCACGCCGTACCGCCAGCGCGCGAGGAAGGTGGCGTCGGCCCGTTCGGCGGCGGTGTTGGTGGCGCCGACCAGCAGGGCGGCGATCAGCGAGGTGACCAGCAGGCCGACGGCGGCCACGGCGGTGGCGAGCTTCGGGTTGGAGCGGTCGCCCTTCGCGTAGAACTCGTGGCGGCCCAGCAGCAGGGCGACGACGAAGGCCGCGGTGAGGGCGAGCGACACCCAGTTCTGCGCGTGCTGGCGGAACTCCGGGTAGCACATGTTCAGTTCGCCGCCCGTGCAGGGCGCGAAGGCGGCGACCGCGAAGGCCAGCAGCAGCATGCCGCTGACCACCAGGTTCAGGATCCACGCGGCCCGCTTGCGGCGGCCCATGGTGACCGCGAGCAGCAGGGAGAACAGGCCGGAGGCGAAGCCGGCCGTCAGCAGGTACGGGGTGTAGAAATCGGCGGTGTTGTGCCGGCGCAGGTCCTGGCCGAGCGAGAGCCACACCGCGCTGAGGAAGTTCACGAAGGTGACGGCCCGCAGGTACCAGACCGCGAAGGCGGCACCGCGCCGCGACCCGGGAGTGCCCCTGCGGCTCTCCGGCTTCGCGGCCGTTTCCCCTCCTTGCTCCTTCTTGTTGTTGGAACCCTTGCCGGAAGCCTGAAGCGGGCTCCGGTCGGTTTCTGCGCTGGTCAAGCGGACCTCTCCCATGAAAAGCGATGATATGGGGCGTCACCGGTCCGCAGTGCAGTGCGAGCACTGCGGACTGATCAGGCCCGTAGTGCCCGGTGTCTCAGTCCGTCGGCTGTTCCGCGGCGGCCCTCTCCGGGAGTTCCGCCGCGAGCGCGGCGGCCGCCTGGACCAGGGGGAGCGCCAGCAGCGCCCCGGTTCCTTCCCCTACTGTGACGCCGTGGTCGAGCACCGGGTTGAGTGCCATCCGGTCCAGGGCCTTCGCCTGGCCCGGCTCCCCGCTGGACTGGCCGGCCAGCCACCAGTCGGGGGCGCGGAAGGCGGCCCGCTGGGCCACCAGGCCGCAGGCCGCCGAGACGACCCCGTCGAGGATGACCGGCGTACGGCGCACCGCGCTCTGGAGCAGGAAGCCGGTGATCGCGGCGACGTCGGCGCCGCCCACCGCGGCCAGCAGCGCCAGCTGGTCGCCGAGCACCGGGCGGGCCCGGCGCAGGGAGTCGCGGATGGCGGCGCACTTGCGCATCCAGGCCAGGTCGTCGATCGGCAGGCCGCCGCGGCCGGTGACCACGGACGCGTCCGTCCCGCAGAGCGCGGCCACCAGGGTGGCCGCCACCGTCGTTCCGCCCACGCTCAGGTCGCCGAGGACGACGAGGTCCGTACCGGAGTCGGCCTCCTCGTCGGCGATCTGGATCCCGAGGCGCAGCGCGTCCTCGGCCTCCTCGGCCGTCAGCGCGTCCTCGATGTCGATGCGGCCGCTGCCGCGCCGTACGCGGTGCCGTACCACGTCCTCGGGCAGCAGCCCGGGGTCGCAGTCCAGGCCCGCGTCCACGACGCGCACGCCCGCGCCGAACCGGCCGGCCAGGACGGACACCGGGCTGGTGCCGTCGAGGACCGCGCGCACCAGCTCGTGGGCGCTGCCCGCGGGCCGGGCGGAGACGCCCTGGGCGGCGATCCCGTGGTCGGCGGCGAACAGGAGGACGCGCGGCCGCTCGATCGGCCTGACCGGTACCCGGCCCTGCGCGGCGGCCAGCCATTCGGCGAGCTCGTCGAGCCGGCCCAGGGCGCCGGGCGGCACGGCCAGCCGCTCACGGCGCTCCTCGGCGTCACGTCGGACGCCCCCGTCGGGGCGTTCGATCAGATCGGAGAAGTCGTCGAGATTCAGCGTGGTCATCTGCCAGAGATTACAGCGGTCCAGACCCTCCCCCGGGGGGTGTACCGGCTCCGCTTCACCCCGGTTGTTCCTTGAGGACGAGCGCCTGCCCCGCGACCACCAGCAGGACGTGTTCGCACTCGCCCGCCACCGCGCTGTTGAGGCGGCCCAGCTCGTCGCGGAACCGCCGCCCCGACGCGGTCGCCGGGACCACTCCGGCCCCCACCTCGTTGCTCACCAGCACCACCGGCCGGCGGCTCGCGCGGAGGGCCGCCACGAGCTCGTCGGTCCGCGCGCGCAGCCGCTTGCGGCCCTCGGCGGCCCACACCGCGTCGTCCCACGCCCCGGCCCGGTCCATGGCGTCGGTGAGCCACAGCGCCAGGCAGTCGATCAGCAGGGGCGGGCCGGCCTGCTCCAGCAGCGGTACCAGTTCGCAGGTCTCCACCGTCCGCCAGGTGGCCGGGCGCCGTTCCCGGTGCAGGCCGACCCGCTGGGCCCACTCCGCGTCGCCGTCGCGGGTGCCGCCGGTGGCGACGTAGAGCACCTCGGGGAAGGCGGCCAGCCGCCGCTCCGCCTCGAGGGACTTGCCGGAGCGGGCCCCGCCCAGCACCAGGGTGCGGCGCGGCACGTCCGGTACCGCGCGGTACTCCCCGGCCACCACCGTGGTGCCGTCCGGCACGGCGCGCGCCCCGGCCGCCGCGCACCGGCGCTCCAGCTCGGGGCCGGGCGGGGTGTCGTGGTCCAGGTGCACGGCGATCACGTCGGTGGCCGGTCCCACGGCGCCGTTCGCGCGCAGCCGGGCCAGGGCCTCCGGACGGCCGAGCACGTCCGCGAGCACCACGTCGTACGGGCGGCGCGCGGCTCCCGCGTCGGTGCCGGCCGGGGCCCCGCCCGGCGGGAGGTACAGCAGCCGGCCGCCGTCGGGGCCCGTGACCTCGTACCCGGTGCCCGGCGCGTCCATCGGCACCGCCCGCACCCGGTGCCCGCTGATCACCGCGAGCTCCCGTCCGTCCGGGACCCGCCCGGCGGCGGGCAGCCCGGGCGGCAGCTCCACGGCCGGCCCGTCGTGCGGGTGCGTCAGCAGCACCTGCCGTACGCCGGCCAGGGAATGCCCCGCGCGGGCACCGGCCAGCACCGCCCCGGGGATCAGGTCGAGCAGCAGCGCCCCGTCCACGAGGACGGAGGTCGCGCCGCGGGCCCGGGTGCCCACGGAGACCGCGCAGGCGGCGCAGGGACAGCCGGGGCGGGGCAGTCCTTCAGGGGTACCGGTGCCGAGCAGAGTGAGTTCCACACAGAGATCCTCCCGCGTCGCCGGTAGTGGTGCGCGCCCGGCTACTCTGCGGGCACACTCAAGGCGAGAAGCGTGAGATCGCGGACGAGCAACGGAGGCGGACATGGCGTGGACGTGGCGGTTCGAGGCGGCCGACGGCAGCGAGGTGGCCCCGGCGGTGGAGCCGGAGGAGTTCACCACGCAGGGGGACGCGGAGTCCTGGATCGGGGAGGTCTGGAAGGAGCTCCTGGACGGCGGGGCGGAACGGGTGACCCTGTTCGAGGACGGCACGGAGATCTACCCGATGAGCCTGAGGGCGGCCACCGAGGCCTGAGCTCCGGCCGGGCCCGCCTCGGGAAACGCCGGAACCCCGGGTGATGCCCGGGGTTCCGGCGTACTCCTGGCGTACGGGCGCGCCGAAGCGGACGACGCCGACGACGGACGGCCTAGCCCCGGACCCCGCACAGGTGCAGCAGCGCGGCGACCGCGCGGTAGGGGTCGGTGCGGCCGGCCCGCTCCTCGGCGGCCAGCAGGCGTTCCAGTTCCTCGTCCGGCGGGAGCTCCGCGGCGGCCTCGGTGCCGTCGGTGAACACGCGCACCCCGTACCAGGTGTGCAGCGGCGCGCCGATCCCCGACAGCGTGGCCGTGAGGTCGGCCAGCCGGTCGGCCCGTACCCGCAGGCCCAGCCGGTTCGTGTAGTCGACGGTGTCGAAGGCGGCCAGCGCCCCCGGCCAGTCGCCCGACAGTCCGGGCCGCAGGGCGAGCGCGTCGCCGTTGCGCACCAGCAGGGACAGCAGGCCACCGGGGGCCAGCATCCGGGCCAGTCCGGCGAGCATGGCGTCGGGTTCCGACACGTACATCAGTACCCCGTGGCACAGCACCACGTCGAAGCTGCCCGGCTCGAAGTGCGCGCCGGTCTCCCGGCCGTCGCCCTCCACCAGCTCGACCCGGTCGCGGATCCCGGCGGGTTCCGCGGCCAGCGCCGCGTGCGCGACGGCCAGCATGGCGGCGTCCTGCTCCAGGCCGGTGACGCGGTGTCCCGCCCGGGCCAGGCGCAGCGCCTGGGTGCCCTGGCCCATGCCGACGTCGAGGACCCGCAGCCGCTGCCCCACCGGGAAGCGGTGCGTGATCTGTTCCTCGACCTGCCGGCCGACGAGTTCCTGGCGGACGGCGTTGCGCAGTCCGCCCAGGCCCTCCAGCCACAGCCGGGCTCCTTCGGAGAAGCCCTCCCCCGACGATGCCCCCGGTGCTCCGGGCGCCGCTCCGGTCAGGGCCGCTCTCCGCGCTTGACCTGCGGCTTGGGCAGGCGCAGGCGACGCATCTGGAGGGTGCGCATCAGGCCGTACGCGACGGCGCCGCGGCGCGGCTCGTCCGGGAAGCGCTCGTTGAGCGCCTTCCGCAGCCGGAGCCACAGGCCGATGGAGTCGAGGACGATCAGGACGATCACGCCGAGCCACAGCATCAGCGCGATGTTCTGGATGGACGGGACCCGGATCATGCTCAGGACGAGGATGACCACGGCCAGCGGCAGGAACATCTCGGCGATCGAGAAACGGGAGTCCACGAAGTCGCGGACGAACCGGCGCACCGGCCCCTTGTCGCGGACGGGCAGATAGCGCTCGTCGCCGTTGGCCAGCGCCTCGCGCTGCCTGACCATCTCTTCCCGGCGGCGCTCGCGGGCTCGCTTGGCGTCCTCCTTGCGGTTGCCGGTCGAGGCCACCACGGCCTTGCGCTGCGACTGGGCCACAGCACGCTTCGGCGTCGGGCGGCCCTTCGGGGCCTGCGGGTCACGGGGCTGCGAAGGACCGGCGCTCACCTTGTCGGTGGCGGAGGCCTTCTCTTCCTTGGAGGAGCGGCTACCAAACACAAAACCCAAGCGTACGTGGTCGGGGCCACCGTCCCCACCCCGGCGGGGAACGATCCGGCAACGGCGGGCGTCTACCGAGTGCGCACCTCCTGCGGTCCCGGGTCCCCGGTCTCGGGGATCACCTACTCCTCACGCCTGACACGGCGGCGGGGTACTCGTCCTGGAGGAGGAGCGCATCCGTACTCGAACAGTGCGGTAATGGAGACAGGGCCCGTACTGTGGGTCTTGTCGGTGACCTGGAGCACAGTCCGTCTAGAAGGGGGCGCGCGAAGCCCATGAGCGGTGTCATGAAGCGTATGGGGATGATCTTCCGCGCGAAGGCGAACAAGGCCCTGGACCGGGCCGAGGACCCGCGCGAGACCCTCGACTACTCGTACCAGAAGCAGCTGGAGCTGCTTCAGAAGGTGCGCCGCGGCGTCGCCGACGTGGCGACCTCCCGCAAGCGCCTGGAACTGCAGCTGAACCAGCTCCAGAGCCAGTCCGCCAAGCTGGAGGACCAGGGCCGCAAGGCCCTCGCCCTGGGCCGTGAGGACCTGGCCCGCGAGGCCCTGTCCCGCCGTGCCTCCCTCCAGCAGCAGGTCAGCGACCTGGAGGTGCAGCACCAGACCCTCCAGGGCGAGGAGGAGAAGCTGACGCTGGCCTCGCAGCGCCTCCAGGCCAAGGTGGACGCCTTCCGTACGAAGAAGGAGACCATCAAGGCCACCTACACGGCCGCCCAGGCGCAGACCCGCATCGCGGAGTCCTTCTCCGGCATCTCGGAGGAGATGAGCGACGTCGGTCTGGCCATCCAGCGGGCCGAGGACAAGACCGCGCAGCTCCAGGCCCGCGCCGGCGCGATCGACGAGCTGCTGGCCTCCGGCGCCCTGGACGACCAGAGCGGCCTCGGTTCCAAGGACGACATCCAGGCCGAGCTGGACCGCCTCTCCGGCGGCAGCGACGTCGAGCTGGAGCTCCAGCGGATGAAGGCCGAGCTGGCCGGCGGTCCGTCCGCCCAGCAGCAGGCCCTCGAGGGCGGCGCCCCGGGCACCGCGCAGCCGCAGCAGAGCCAGCACCGGTTCGACAAGCAGTAGGACAGGGGCCCGTCATGATTGTCCGCATCATGGGGGAGGGCCAGGTCAGGCTGGCCGACCATCACCTCGCCGAGCTCAACAAGCTGGACGACGAGCTCCTGGAGGAGATGGAGGGCGGCGACGAGGAGGGCTTCCGGCGCACGCTGGGCGCGCTGCTCGACGCCGTCCGGCACCTCGGCAGCCCGCTGCCCGACGAGGCGCTGGAGCCCTCCGAGCTGATCCTGCCCGCACCTGACGCCACGCTCGACGAGGTGCGGCAGATGCTCAGCGACGACGGCCTCATCCCGGGCTGATCCGGCCCCGGACGCACCGGCACCGCGCAGGGCCCGCCCCGTACGGGGCGGGCCCCGCGCGTCACTGCCGTTCCCTCGGGGGGCGATGGTCGGCGGGGTGCTTCTCCGGGTCGGAGAGCCCGCTGATGAAGTTCTCGAACTTGCGCCGGGGCCGCGCCCAGCGCCGGTCGTGGTGGTAGGCCCGCAGCTCCGCCCCGGCCCGCGCCCGCGGGCGCTTCGCGTAGAAGCGCTTGGCGTACGGGGAACCGGGCCGGGCCAGGCGCACCGCTCCGATCAGCGCCACGAAGGGGATGACCAGCCCGAATATCGCGGTGCGCGGCTTCCCCTTCCACAGGGCGATCAGGGCGAGGAAGAAGTTGGTGGCGGTGTTCATGACGACGAGCCCGCGGCTGTGCCGTTCCTCCGGCGACAGCTCGTTGACCCCGAACGGCAGGAAGCCGCCCAGCACCAGCGCCACCACCGCGGCCGTCAGCACCACGACCTCCACGCTCTTGCGGCCCTGTTCGCTCCAGTAGACGTCGTCCAGGTGCAGGATCAGCGCGAACTCGTCCAGCACCAGGCCCGCCCCCAGCCCGAAGAGCACCGCCGACAGGCCCGCCCCGAAGCTGTGTCCGCCGCTGCCGACCGCGCCGAACCCGCCGATGATCACCAGCACCACGCCCGGCACCACGTGGTGGACGTGCAGCCCGCCCGGGGTGATGTTCTTGAAGGGCCCCCGGCCGGCCCGGATCAGCCTCGTGATCACCCGGGTGACCAGGAACGACAGCACGAAGGACAGCAGGGCCAGCAGCAGCGGGAGCTTGCCCGGCTCGATGATGTTGCGTTCCCACCAGTGACCCACGACACCAGCTCCCGGTATGGCACGTAATGAGTAATTTACCGGCCACCGTATGCGGGTAGCGTTCGCGCCGATGACAGACTCGACCGATGATCCACTGCCCCCGCCGCCGCGGGAACGCGCCTCCCTGTCCGACGGGCTCCGCTTCGCCCTCGGCACGCTGACCGTCCTGCCCGCGCGCGTCACCCGCTGGGACCGGCCCGCCGCCCGCACCGGCATGGCCTGCGCCCCGCTCGCCGGCCTCGCCGTCGGCCTGCTCGCCGCCGTGCCCGGCACGCTCCTGCTGCTCCTCGGCGGCGGCCCGCTGCTCGCCGCGGCCGTCACCGTCGCCGTACCGGCGGCGCTGACCCGGGGGCTCCACCTGGACGGCCTGGCCGACACGGCCGACGGGCTGGGCAGCGCCAAGCCCGCCGAGGACGCCCTGCGGATCATGAAGCAGTCCGACATCGGCCCCTTCGGGGTCATCTCCCTGCTCGTCGTCTTCCTGGTCCAGGTGGCCGCCCTGGCCAACGCGTACGCCGACAGCTGGATCCGGGGCGCGCTGGCCGCCGTACTCGCCGCCGTCGCCGCCCGCCTCGCGATGACCCTCGCCTCCCGCGGGGGAGTCCCCGCCGCGCGCCCCGAGGGCCTCGGCGCGGCGGTCGCCGGCGTGGTCCCGCACCGGACGGCCGCCGGGGTGGCCGCCGCCGTCGTGGTGGCCGCCGCCCTCGCCGCCCTCCCGGCGGGCCCGCCCGCCGCCGCCCAGCACGCGGCGGCCGTCCTCGCGGCCCTGCTCGCCGCCGAACTCCTGCTGCGCCGCTGCGTCAGCCGCTTCGGCGGGGTCACCGGGGACGTCTTCGGCGCCCTGTGCGAAGTCGCCGCGACCACCGCCCTGGTGGCCCTCGCCCTCGGCTGACCCCTCCGCGGCCCACCTCGCCGGCCGGGCGGCCGCGGCCGGCGCCTACCCTGACGCCATGACAGACCCCGCCGACGCCGGCCCCGCCCGCATCCGAGTCCTGCTCGCCGACGACCAGGCACTGCTGCGCAGCGCGTTCAAGGTGCTCGTCGACTCCGAGCCCGACATGGAGGTCGTCGGAGAGGCCTCGGACGGAGCCCAGGCCTACGCCCTCGCCCGGGAGCGGCGGGCCGACGTGGTCCTCATGGACATCCGGATGCCCGGCACCGACGGGCTCGCCGCCACCCGCATGATCAGCGCCGACCCGGAGCTGTCGGACGTCCGCGTGGTCATGCTGACCACCTTCGAGGTGGACGAGTACGTGGCCGCGGCCCTGCGCGCCGGAGCCTCCGGCTTCCTCGGCAAGGGCGCGGAGCCCGAGGAACTCCTCAACGCCATCCGGGTCGCCGCCGCGGGTGAGGCGCTGCTCTCCCCGGCCGCCACCAGAGGCCTCATCGCCAGTTTCCTCGCCCAGGGCGGTCACGCCGACGCCCCCGCCGCCGGATCCGCCCACGCCGAACGGCTCGCCGCGCTGACCGGACGCGAGCGCGAGGTCCTCGTACTGGTCGCCGGCGGTCTGTCCAACGACGGCATCGCCGCCCGGCTGGAGGTCAGCCCGCTGACGGTGAAGACCCACGTCAACCGGGCCATGGCCAAGCTCGGGGCGCGCGACCGGGCGCAATTGGTGGTCATCGCGTACGAATCGGGACTGGTCCGGCCGCGCGCCGACTGACCCTCGGCCGACGGCGGCAGGACGGCCTACTGCGGACGCGGTATGCCGCACATAAGGACGGCACCTGGGAGCGACGCAGCGGCGCCCCCCGGTGCGAAAGGCTGGGGGCCCCTCGCGAACGACACAGCAGAGAGATCCCACCCATGTCCTGGCTGTCCCGCTTCAGCCTGGCCCAGAGAGCGCTGGTCGGCCTCGTGTCGATCGTGGCCCTCCTCTTCGGCGCCATAGCCATCCCGCAGCTCAAGCAGCAGCTGCTGCCCTCCATCGAACTGCCGATGGTCTCCGTGCTCGCGCCGTACCAGGGCGCCTCGCCCGACGTGGTCGAGAAGCAGGTCGTCGAGCCGATCGAGAACACCCTCAAGGGCGTCGACGGCATCACCGGCATCACCTCGACCGCCAGCGAGGGCAACGCCCTCATCCGCGCCACCTTCGACTACGGCGACAGCGGTACCGAGCAGCTCGTCGCCGACGTCCAGCAGGCCGTCAACCGGGCCCGCGTCCGGCTGCCCGCCGAGGTGGACCCGCAGGTCGTGGCCGGCTCCACCGACGACATCCCGACCGTCGTCCTCGCCGTCACCTCCGACAAGGACCAGCAGGCGCTGGCCGACCAGCTGAACCGTTCCGTCGTCCCCGTCCTGGAGGACATCGACGGCGTCGGCCAGGTCAGCGTGGACGGTGTCCGTGACCTCCAGGTCACCATCACCCCCGACAACGCCAAGCTGGCCGCCGCCGGCCTCGACGGCGCCGCGCTCGCCGAAGGCCTCAGGGCGGGCGGTGCGACCGTCCCCGCCGGCTCCTTCGACGAGGGGGGCGAGAACCGCACCGTCCGCGTCGGCTCCGGCTACACCTCGCTCGCCCAGCTGGAGGAGCTCCGGCTGGCCGCGCGGCCCGGCGGGCCGGCCGTCCGCCTCGGCGACGTGGCCGTCGTCAAGCAGGAGCCGGCCCGCGCCGACTCGATCACCCGCACCAACGGCAAGCCCAGCCTCGCCCTCGTCCTCACCATGGACAAGGACGGCAGCGCCGTCGCCATCTCCGACGCCGTCAAGGACGAGCTGCCCGGGCTGCGCTCCACGCTCGGCTCCGGCGCGGAGCTGACCGTCGTCAGCGACCAGGGCCCGGCCGTCGCCCGCTCCATCTCGGGCCTGACCTCCGAGGGCCTGCTCGGCCTCGTCTTCGCCGTCATCGTGATCCTGGTCTTCCTGGCCTCGATCCGCTCGACCCTGGTCACCGCGGTCTCCATCCCGCTGTCCGTGGTCCTCGCCCTGATCGTGCTGTGGACCCGCGACCTGTCCCTCAACATGCTGACGCTGGGCGCCCTCACCATCGCCATCGGCCGGGTCGTCGACGACTCGATCGTGGTCCTGGAGAACATCAAGCGCCACCTCGGCTACGGCGAGGAGCGCGAGGCCGCGATCACCACCGCCGTCAAGGAGGTGGCCGGCGCGGTCACCTCCTCCACGCTCACCACCGTCGCCGTCTTCCTGCCGATCGGCCTCGTCGGCGGCATGATCGGAGAGCTCTTCGGCTCCTTCTCGCTCACCGTGACCGCCGCCCTGCTGGCCTCGCTGCTGGTGTCCCTGACGGTCGTCCCGGTGCTGTCGTACTGGTTCCTGCGCGGCCCGAAGGGGGTCACGCCGCAGAACGCCGAGAGCGTCGCGAAGGCCCGCCGCGAGGCCGAGGAGAAGGAGGCGAACAGCCGCCTCCAGCGCCTCTACGTACGGGTCCTGGGCTTCGCCACCCGCCGCAGGCTGACGAGCGTGGCGATCGCCGCCGTCGTCCTCGTCGCCACGTTCGGGATGACCCCGCTGCTGAAGACCAACTTCTTCGACCAGGGCGACCAGGACGTCCTGACGGTGAAGCAGCAACTGCCCGCCGGCACCTCGCTCGCCGCGTCCGACGAGGCGAGCCGCAAGGTGGAGAAGGCCCTGGAGTCCGTCGAGGGCGTCAAGGACCACCAGGTCACCGTCGGCTCCTCCGGCTTCCTCGCCGCCTTCGGCGGAGGCACGGGCACCAACCAGGCCTCCTTCCAGGTCACCCTGGAGGACGCGGGCCGCTCCGACGCCGTCAAGCAGCGGATCCAGGACGCGCTCGGCGAGCTCGACGGCATCGGCGACACCTCCGTCTCGGCGGGCGGCGGCTTCGGCGGCCAGAACCTGAGCGTGGTCGTCAAGGCCGGTGACGCGGGCGTGCTCGCCAAGGCCGCCGAACAGGTCCGGGCCGAGGTGGCCACCCTCGACGACGTCACCGACGTCCAGAGCGACCTGGCCCAGTCGGTGCCCCGGATCTCGGTCACCGCCACCCCGAAGACCGCCGAGGCGGGCCTGAACCAGGCCGCCCTGGGCGCCCTCGTCGCACAGGCCGTCCGCGGCAACCCGGTGGGCAAGGCCGTACTGGACAACACCGAGCGGGACGTCGTCGTGCGCTCCGCGCAGCCGGCCACCACCCTGGCCGAGCTCCAGGCCCTGCCGGTCGGCCCGGCCAGGCTCGGCGACATCGCCGAGGTGAAGGTCGTCCCCGGCCCGGTCGCGATGACCCGGATCGACGGCGCCCGCGCCGCCACCATCACCGCCAGGCCGGTCGGCGACAACACGGGCGCGGTCAGCGCCGCCCTCCAGAGCAAGCTGAAGGCCCTGGACCTGCCCGAGGGGGCCACGGCCTCCATCGGCGGCGTCTCCGAGGACCAGGACGAGGCCTTCGCCTCACTGGGCCTGGCCATGTTCGCCGCCATCGCGATCGTGTTCATGCTGCTGGTCGCGACCTTCCGCTCGCTGGTCCAGCCGCTGATCCTGCTCGTCTCCATCCCCTTCGCGGCCACGGGAGCGCTGGGCCTGCTCATCGTCACCGGCACCCCGATGGGCGTCCCCGCGATGATCGGCATGCTGATGCTCATCGGCATCGTCGTGACCAACGCGATCGTCCTGATCGACCTGGTCAACCAGTACCGGGCGCGGGGCCTGGGCGTCGTCGAAGCGGTCGTCGAGGGGGGCCGGCACCGGCTGCGCCCGATCCTGATGACGGCCCTGGCGACGATCTTCGCCCTGCTGCCCATGGCGCTGGGCGTCACCGGCGAGGGCGGCTTCATCTCGCAGCCGCTCGCGGTGGTCGTGATCGGCGGCCTGGTCAGCTCGACCCTGCTGACCCTGCTCCTGGTGCCGACCCTCTACACGATGGTGGAACTCCGCAAGGAGCGCCGCCGCGCGAAGAAGCGAGCCCGCCTGACGGTGGTCCCGTCGCCGACGGCCGAGACCCCGGCCAAGGCCTGACCCCGACCGCACCCCGGAGCCCCGGACGCCGCGTCACGCGGTGTCCGGGGCCTCATCCGGTGTACCACCGGTAGCAGCCGCCCTGACCCTTGCCCGGGACGTCCGTACGGAAGTCGTGCCATCCGTCCCCGCTCATGATCATCTGGATGTCCTCGGCGCGCGGCTCGAGGCAGAACGGGCGCTCGATCGGCGCGCGGGTGCCGGCCCGACGGAGGGCGAGGGTTCCGTCGTACCGGCCCGGTGCGGGCTTCCAGCCGATCGTGGTGAACCGCAGGGATCGGCGGCAGCGTGACCACGGTGCGCGACCTGGTCCGCTTGGTGCGGGGGAGAACGCCGAAGGGCGCCCGGCGCGGGCCGGGCGCCCTTCGAAACCGCGGGGCCACCGCTACGGCAGCGCCAGCATCCGCTCCAGCGCGAGCTTCGCGAAGCTCTCCGTCTCCTTGTCGACCTGGATCTGGTTGACCAGGTTGCCCTCGGCCAGGGACTCCAGCGTCCACACCAGGTGCGGCAGGTCGATGCGGTTCATCGTCGAGCAGAAGCAGACCGTCTTGTCCAGGAAGACGACCTCCTTGCCCTCCGGGGCGAAACGGTTCGCCAGGCGGCGGACCAGGTTCAGCTCGGTGCCGATCGCCCACTTGGAGCCGGCCGGGGCCGCCTCCAGCTTCTTGATGATGTACTCCGTCGAACCGACGTGGTCCGCGGCGGCGACGACCTCGTGCTTGCACTCGGGGTGGACCAGGACGTTCACGCCCGGGATGCGCTCGCGCACGTCGTTCACCGAGTCCACCGAGAACCGGCCGTGGACCGAGCAGTGGCCGCGCCACAGGATCATCTTGGCGTCGCGCAGCTGCTCGGCGGTCAGGCCGCCGTTCGGCTTGTGCGGGTTGTAGAGCACGCAGTCGTCCAGCGACATGCCCATGTCGCGGACCGCGGTGTTGCGGCCCAGGTGCTGGTCCGGGAGGAAGAGCACCTTCTCGCCCTGCTCGAAGGCCCACTCCAGGGCCTTCTTCGCGTTGGACGAGGTGCAGATCGTGCCGCCGTGCTTGCCGGTGAAGGCCTTGATGTCGGCGGAGGAGTTCATGTACGAGACGGGGACCGTCGTACCGGCGATCCCGGCCTCGGTCAGCACGTCCCAGCACTCCGCGACCTGCTCGGCGGTGGCCATGTCGGCCATCGAGCAGCCGGCCGCGAGGTCCGGCAGGACGACCTTCTGGTCGTCCGAGGTCAGGATGTCCGCGGACTCGGCCATGAAGTGCACGCCGCAGAAGACGATGTACTCGGCCTCGGGCTTGGCGGCCGCGTCCTTGGCCAGCTTGAAGGAGTCGCCGGTGACATCGGCGAACTCGATGACCTCGTCGCGCTGGTAGTGGTGGCCGAGGATGAAGACCTTGTCGCCCAGCTTCTCCTTGGCGGCGCGGGCCCGGGCCACCAGGTCCGGGTCGGACGGCGAGGGGAGGTCGCCGGGGCACTCCACTCCCCGCTCGCTCTTGGGGTCGGCCTCACGGCCGAGCAGCAGCAGGGCAAGGGGCGTCGGCTGGACGTCCAAAGGCTGGGCGGTGGTCACGACACGCACCCTTTCTGTTCTGCGACAAGGATGGACAAGGACTTCTGGGACTGCGGGGGGCTCGGTTCGCCACTTCTCGTCTATTTGACGCTATCTATCATAACTGCTTCACGTCACTTTGACGATGCCGATAGTGTCGATGTGACGCATTCGCCCCGGGCGGGGCCCGCCGCTCCACCGGTCCTCGTCGCGGGGTCCACCGGCCCGCCGAGGTGTGCGAGCATGAATTGAGAAAACGAGGCGCCGGGCCCGGAATGAAACCGCGGTCCCGCTGGTTGCCACCGACGGCAAGAGTCCGACGTTTCCCCAGCCACCGGCGGGGAGCCGCCCACTTCGGGAGTGAATGCAGATGTCCGTACAGGACGACAAGACCACTGTGAGCGACGGCATCCTCCTGTCCGACGCCGCCGCCGAGAAGGTCCGCACCCTGCTGGAGCAGGAGGGCCGCGATGACCTCGCGCTCCGCGTCGCCGTCCAGCCCGGCGGCTGCTCCGGCCTGCGCTACCAGCTCTTCTTCGACGAGCGCTCCCTCGACGGCGACGTCGTCAAGGACTTCGACGGCGTCAAGGTCGTCACCGACCGCATGAGCGCCCCGTACCTGGGCGGCGCCTCCATCGACTTCGTCGACACCATCGAGAAGCAGGGCTTCACGATCGACAACCCGAACGCCACCGGCTCCTGCGCCTGCGGCGACTCGTTCAGCTAAGCCGTACGGCTTGCCCGTACGGCGAAGGGGCCCGGGGCCGGCTTGGGAAAGCCAAGGACACAGGCCCCCTTTTTTCCCCCCCCCCCCCCCCCTGCAGGAGGGGAGGTTTCCCCCATAGACTTTCGCCAC
>NZ_JBVHWK010000022.1:82442-134301 GCF_055569445.1 Streptomyces sp. NPDC029122
CGAACACCTCCCCCCCCGCTCTCTCTCTCCTTCCTCTCTTCGCTGCCAACCCCTCCGCTCGCCTCACCGACCGGAAAGGGCCCAGACCCCCGCCCCCCCCCCCCCCCCCCCGGGCCCTTCGTGCTTCCCGCGCCCGCGCCTACTGGCGGGGGAGCGGCTTGCCCGACGTGGCGTCGACCACCTTGCGGTCGCCGAGCGGCTGCTGGAGCGTCGCCGTCAGCGCCATCTCCTGCGCGAGCATGATGCAGGCCTGGCCGGGCTTGTTCGGCGTGTCCGTGATCTTCACGATGACCGAGGCCGCTTCCTCCCGCGCCTCCAGGGTGTAGGTGCTGCACACTCCGCCCCAGAAGTTCACGGTCAGCGTCCGGTCGGCCTGGGCGTACGAGAACCCGGGCACGGTGTGCGGCTTCGGAGGCACCGGGGTGCCGGCGTCACCCGCCGCGGCCGGCTGGACCACCGTGCGGCCCGGCTTGCCCTGCGAGCCCGCCACCTCGAACAGCCAGGCCGGTACGAGACCCCGCCCGCCGTCCACCGTCCCCGCGACCAGCCCCAGCACGGCCCCCCGCACGCTCTCGGTCCGCGGCGGCTTCATCGGGCGCGGCTCCGGGTTGCAGGGCAGGGTGTCCGTCGCGCCCGTCGGGGTGTCCGGGTTCAGCGGCACCGTGGTCGCGCAGCCGCTGGGCCCCGGGCCGGTGCCGTCGCCGCCGCCCTTGGCCGCCGCGTTGAGGCGCTCCAGGGCCTCGGCGGCCCCGATCACCGGCTGCTCGGCCGCGCGCACCGGGGCCTTCAGCTCCCCGCTGCCCGCCACCACCGTGCCGTCGGCCCCGACGCTGATCCTGCTGGACCAGCCCTGGGTCGGGAGGCCGCCCACCACCGGGTCGGCGATCACCACCCGGACCGAACCCTGGGTGAGCCGGGCGTCCAGCTTGGCGTCGGCCTGCCCGGCGGCCGCGAGCACCGGGGCCGCGGCGGCCCTGGCGGCCTGCTCGGAGACCGGCTTCGCGCCGCCGGTGCCCTCCTGGGGGAGGGTGGCCGGGCCGCAGGTGTCCTTCCCGCGGACGCAGTCGTCACCGGCACTGCCGGGCTCGCCCAGGCCGCCGCCCTGGTAGCGGGCGAAGGACCAGGTGCCCGGCGCCTTGCGGGTCACCGTGAGCCGGGGCCCGGAACCGTCGGCGGTCTCACCCGCCTGCCAGGCGTCGCCGGCCGGCCGGGGCGCGCCGGAGAGGCCGAGGGACTTCGCGAGCCGGGCCACCTCGTCGGAGGTGACCTCCCCGGACGCGGCGAAGGAGGGCGCGGTACCCGGCCCGTCGGGCAGCTTCACGTCGGCCCGGTACGTCACCGGCCCGCCGGAGGGGTCCGGCTCCCCGGGGGCGATGCCGGGCCCCGGCGGGGACCCCGCCGCGCGCGGCGCGACGGCCGCGCTGTCACTCGTACGGCCGCCGCCGGAGGCGTCGCCGTGCGCCGTCGACGCCCAGTACGCCGTACCGCCGCCGGCCAGCAGGACGGCGGCCGCGATCGAGCCGATGGCCCAGGCGGGCCGCCGTCGTGTGGCGTGTGATGTGTCGGGTTGTTCGCTGGTCACCGCATCGCTCCTTAGCGTGTCCCGCCGTACGTGATGCGGGTGGGACGCGGCGGCCGCGAAACCGGTTCCCTCGGATCCCCTAGTCGCCGTACGCGGCGGTGGAGGCGATCAGCCGGGCCGAGGAGGGCGGGACGGCCACCCCGTGGATCTGCGAGGGCGCCACACGGACCGGCCGGGGCTCCCGTTCCACGGCCCAGTGCGGGGCCATGCGGGCGCAGTCGCCGAGCAGCCGTGCGAAGCCGGGCCGCGCCTCGGAGGCGTGGTCCGTGTACCCGAAGCCATCGGTATAGGTCATGGGGGCACCGTAAGGTCGCCATCCTGGGCGAAGGAAGTCCTACTACGGGGTAGTTTCGGCGGGTCGGCCCGGGGGCGCGGACCGGGTAGTTTTGATTGTCACCCGCCGTCCTCCGCAGGAGCATCCACGCCGTGCGCATCGCAGTCACCGGCTCCATCGCCACCGACCACCTCATGACCTTCCCGGGCCGCTTCGCCGACCAGTTCGTCGCCGACCAGCTCCACACGGTCTCCCTCTCCTTCCTCGTCGACAACCTCGACGTCCGGCGGGGCGGCGTCGGCCCGAACATCTGCTTCGGCATGGGCCAGCTCGGCAGCCGCCCCATCCTCGTCGGCGCGGCCGGCTCCGACTTCGACGAGTACCGCGCGTGGCTGGACCGGCACGGGGTCGACACCGAGTCCGTCCGGATCTCCGAGGTGCTGCACACCGCGCGCTTCGTCTGCACCACGGACGCCGACCACAACCAGATCGGCTCCTTCTACACGGGCGCCATGAGCGAGGCCCGCCAGATCGAGCTCAAGGCCGTCGCCGACCGCGTGGGCGGGCTCGACCTCGTCCTCATCGGCGCCGACGACCCCGAGGCGATGCTCCGCCACACGGAGGAGTGCCGCACGCGCGGGATCCCCTTCGCGGCGGACTTCTCGCAGCAGATCGCCCGGATGGACGGCGAGAACATCCGCACCCTGATGGAGGGCGCGACGTACCTCTTCTCGAACGAGTACGAGAAGGGCCTCATCGAGTCGAAGTCCGGCTGGACCGACGAGGAGATCCTCGCCAAGGTCGGCACCCGCGTCACCACCCTCGGCGCGCAGGGCGTGCGCATCGAGCGGGTCGGGCAGGAGCCGATCCTGGTCGGCTGCCCGGAGGAGACGGCGAAGGTCGACCCGACCGGCGTCGGCGACGCGTTCCGCGCGGGCTTCCTGACGGGGCTCGGCTGGGGCGTCGGCCTGGAGCGGTCCGCGCAGATCGGCTGCATGCTGGCCACCCTGGTGATCGAGACCCTGGGCACCCAGGAGTACACGCTGGCCCGCGCCCACTTCATGGAGCGCTTCACGAAGGCGTACGGCGAAGAGGCCGCCGCCGAGGTGCGGGCGCACCTGCCTTCCTGACGGGCCGCCGCCGCCGCTCGCACGGCTCGGCACCGGGGCCCCTCCCCGGCTCCCCGGCTTCGCGCCGCCGCGCCGGACTCCGTCCGCCGGTGGCGTGGCCGGGGAGTCGCCGGGCGCGGGGGCGCCGCTGCGCGGGGCGTGGTCCCCTCCCCGCCCTTCGCCCGTTCCCCGGGGCTCCGCCCCGGACCCCATCGGGCCTTGCCCCCGGGGGCTTCGCCCGGACCCCCGAGGCTTCGCCCGGGCCCCCGGGCCGCGTCCCCGCGCATCGTCGCCGGCGGGCGCCGCTGGCGTCCGGCTCCCGAGCGGGGGCGCCGGTGTCGTGAGTGCCGCCGGCTCCGGTAGCGGCCGCCGTCGGGCGCGGGGGCGCCGCTGCGCGGGGCGTGGTCCCCTCCCCGCCCTTCGCCCGTTCCCCGGGGCTCCGCCCCGGACCCCATCGGGCCTTGCCCCCGAAGGCTCCGCCCGGACCCCCGAGGCTTCGCCCGGGCCCGGGGCTGTGCGCCCCGACCCCCGGCTCCGCCCAGGACCCCGCCGGGCCCTGCCCCGGGGCTCCGCCCGGACCCCGGCTCCGCCCAGGACCCCGCCGAGCCCTGCCCCGGAAGGCTTCGCCCGGACCCCCGGGGCGTGCCCGACCCCGCGGCTGCGTCCGGACCCCGGCCGAGTCCGCCCCGGGGAGGGGTCAGGCCTCGCGGCGGACGCGGTAGGCGGCGGCCGTCCCGCGGGGGGTTTCGCCCAGGTAGGTGTGGCCGCGCATCGCGCACCACGCCGGGATGTCCAGGCGGGCCACCTCGTCGTCCGAGACGACCGTGACTGTGCCGCCGACCGGGACCGTGGTGATGGCCCGGGCCAGCTCGATCACCGGCTGCGGGCAGCGCAGCCCCAGCGCGTCGATCTCCACGGCGTCCGCCACCGGGGCCACCGGGGCCGGTTCCGAGACGCCGAGCTTCTCCCGTACGCCCGCCACCGCGCCCGGCAGCACCTCCAGGAAGCCGTTGACCTCGTCGGCGGTGGTGCCCGGCGGCAGGGAGACCCGTACGTTCCCCTCCGACAGCACCCCCATCGCCCGCAGCACGTGACTGGGGGTCAGCGTGGAGCTGGTGCAGGAGGAGCCGGAGGAGACGGAGTAGCCGGCGCGGTCCAGCTCGTGCAGCAGGGTCTCCCCGTCGGCGTACAGGCAGGAGAAGGTGACCAGGTGGGGCAGGCGCCGGTCGGCGTCCCCGACCACCTCCACGTCGGGCACCAGCCGGACCACCCGCCGCCGCAGCCGGTCCACCAGGACCCGCAGCCGCGCGGCCTCCGCGTCCGCCTCCGCCCGCACCGCGCGCAGCGAGGCCGCGGCCGCGACGATGGCGGGCAGGTTCGCGAAGCCGGGGGAGCGGCCGGACTCCCTCTCGTCGGCGGGGCCTTGAGGGGAGAAGCGGACCCCCTTGCGCACCGCGAGCAGGCCGACCCCGGGCGGGCCGCCCCACTTGTGGGCGCTGGCCGCGAGGACGGACCACGCGCCCTCCACCCGGCCCCAGCCCAGCGACTGGGCGGCGTCCACCAGCAGCGGCACCCCGGCGGCCCCGCAGACCTCGGCCACCTCGGCCACCGGCTGGACCGTGCCCACCTCGTGGTTGGCCGACTGGAGACACGCCAGAGCCGTGGTCGAGCCCAGCACGGACGCGTATCCATCGGGCGACACCGCGCCGAGCCGGTCCACGGGAACCTCCGTCACCGTGCCCCCGGCCGCCGCGTGCGCGTCCGCCGCATGGAGTACGGAACTGTGTTCGACCGCCGATACGACCAGATGGCCGCCCACGCGCCGGCGCCCCGCGAGCACCCCCGCCATGCCCGTGTGAACCGCGTGCGTTCCCGAAGGAGTGAATACGAGCTCGTCGGCGCGGCACCCCACCGCCTCGGCCGCGGCCTCGCGCGCCGCGTCCAGCAGCAGCCTGGCCCGCCTGCCCTCCCGGTACAGCCGGGCGGGGTCCGCCCAGCCCTCGTCCAGGGCGGCGTGCAGGGCCTGCCGGGCCACGGGGTGGAGGGGGGCGGCGGACGCGGTGTCGAAGTACGGCATCCGGCCACGGTAGAGGGTGGCCGCCGGCCGGCCGGGACCACGCCCCGCGGGCACCGCTTCAGGGACCGTCAGATGGCGTCCGCAGCCCGCCCTTCGGGACCGTACGGCCGGTCCCCCGTACGGCGGATCCATCCCTTCGGGGGCAGTAGCGGCGCGTTGGGCACCCTCCCCGCGCGACCCCAAATAGCGTCCAGTAGGGTTTGGTCCGCATAAACATCCAAACCCCTGCCTGCGTCAGGGCCGGCGACCGACCCGAACACGGCCGCGGCCGGCCGCGCGGGCCGAGACTCTCGGGAAGGCGCTACGTGAGTCCCTACGGCTCCGACCGCTCGCCGCGGCGCCCGATGCGGCGGAAGCTGCTGCAGGCGCTGACTGCGGGCGTGGTCCTGGCGACCGCCACTGGTTGCTCGTACACCTGGAAAGACTTCCCCCGCCTCGGAATGCCCACCCCGGTCACGGAGGAGGCGCCTCGCATCCTTTCCCTGTGGCAGGGATCCTGGGCGGCCGCTCTCATCACGGGCATCCTGGTGTGGGGCCTGATCATGTGGAGCGTCATCTTCCACCGGCGTAGCCGGACGAAGATCGAGGTCCCCCCGCAGACCCGGTACAACATGCCCATCGAGGCGCTGTACACCGTGGTCCCGCTCATCATCGTCTCGGTGCTCTTCTACTTCACCGCGCGTGATGAGTCGAAGCTGCTCGCCCTCTCCTCCAAGCCGGCGCACACGATCAACGTGATCGGCTTCCAGTGGAGCTGGGGCTTCAACTACGTGGAGAACGTCGACGGCGATGCCGCGACCCCGAAGGCGGGCGAGACCCCGAAGGAGCTCGCCTCCCTCCCGGACCGCTACATCAAGTCCTTCCCCGCGGGCGCCGAGGGCGTCTACGAGAAGGGCGTCCCCGGCGACCGCAACGCGGACACCAACAACCCGGGGCCGACCCTCTACCTGCCCAAGGGTGAGAAGGTCCGCTTCATCCTGTCGTCGAACGACGTCATCCACTCCTTCTGGGTGGTGCCCTTCCTGTTCAAGCAGGACGTCATCCCCGGTCACACCAACGTCTTCGAGGTCACCCCGACCCAGGAAGGCACCTTCATGGGCAAGTGTGCCGAGCTCTGCGGTGTCGACCACTCGCGCATGCTCTTCAACGTGAAGGTCGTCTCTCCCGCGGAGTACAAGGCGCACCTGAAGGAGCTGGCGGAGAAGGGGCAGACCGGCTTCCTGCCGGCCGGCATCAAGCAGACTGACCCCGCCCGGAATGCGGAGACGAACAAACTGTGAGCATCCTCAACGAATCCCAGGGTGCCGCGTCAGCTGACTCGTACGAGAACGAGCTGCCGGTGCGGCGCAAGCAGCCGGGCAACGTGGTCGTGAAGTGGCTCACCACCACCGACCACAAGACCATCGGCACGATGTACCTGGTCACGTCGTTCGTGTTCTTCCTGATCGGCGGTCTCCTGGCGCTCTTCATGCGCGCCGAGCTGGCTCGTCCGGGCACGCAGATCATGTCGAACGAGCAGTTCAACCAGGCGTTCACCATGCATGGCACGATCATGCTGCTCATGTTCGCGACCCCGCTGTTCGCCGGCTTCGCCAACTGGATCATGCCGCTGCAGATCGGCGCGCCCGACGTGGCGTTCCCGCGGTTGAACATGTTCGCGTACTGGCTGTACCTCTTCGGTTCGACCATCGCGGTGGCCGGCTTCGTCACCCCGCAGGGCGCCGCCGACTTCGGCTGGTTCGCCTACACCCCGCTGTCGGACGCCGTCCGTTCGCCGGGCATCGGCGCCGACATGTGGATCATGGGTCTGGCCTTCTCCGGCTTCGGCACGATCCTCGGCTCGGTCAACTTCATCACCACGATCATCTGCATGCGCGCTCCGGGCATGACGATGTTCCGCATGCCGATCTTCACCTGGAACGTGCTGCTGACCGGTGTCCTGGTCCTGCTGGCCTTCCCGGTCCTCGCCGCCGCGCTCTTCGCGCTGGAGGCCGACCGGAAGTTCGGTGCGCACGTCTTCGACCCGGCCAACGGCGGGGCATTGCTGTGGCAGCACCTCTTCTGGTTCTTCGGACACCCAGAGGTGTACATCATCGCGCTGCCGTTCTTCGGCATCGTCTCGGAGATCATCCCGGTCTTCTCGCGCAAGCCGATGTTCGGTTACATCGGTCTGATCGCCGCGACGATCGCGATCGCCGGCCTCTCGGTGACCGTGTGGGCGCACCACATGTACGTCACCGGCGGTGTGCTGCTGCCGTTCTTCTCCTTCATGACCTTCCTGATCGCGGTACCGACCGGTGTGAAGTTCTTCAACTGGATCGGCACCATGTGGAAGGGCTCGCTGTCCTTCGAGACCCCGATGCTCTGGACGATCGGCTTCCTGGTCACCTTCACCTTCGGTGGTCTGACCGGCGTCATCCTGGCCTCCCCCCCGATGGACTTCCACGTCTCCGACTCGTACTTCGTCGTCGCGCACTTCCACTACGTCGTCTTCGGCACCGTGGTGTTCGCGATGTTCGCCGGCTTCCACTTCTGGTGGCCGAAGTTCACGGGCAAGATGCTGGACGAGCGCCTCGGCAAGATCACTTTCTGGACGCTGTTCATCGGCTTCCACGGCACGTTCCTGGTCCAGCACTGGCTGGGCGCCGAGGGCATGCCGCGTCGTTACGCGGACTACCTCGCGGCCGACGGCTTCACCGCGCTGAACACGATCTCCACGATCAGCTCGTTCGTGCTCGGCCTGTCCTTCCTGCCGTTCATGTACAACGTCTGGAAGACGGCCAAGTACGGCAAGAAGATCGAGGTCGACGACCCGTGGGGCTACGGCCGTTCGCTCGAGTGGGCGACGTCCTGCCCGCCGCCGCGGCACAACTTCCTCACGCTGCCGCGCATCCGCAGTGAATCGCCGGCGTTCGACCTGCACCACCCGGAGATCGCGGCCCTCGACCACCTCGAGGACCACGTCGCCGGCGGGACCAAGGCCCTCACCGGGGACAAGGAGGCCGGCAAGTGAAGATCCAGGGCAAGATGTTCCTCTGGCTCTCCGTCTTCATCCTGATCATGACCGTCGTGTACGGCGTCTGGTCGAAGGAGCCGGTCGGAACCACCGCTCTCGCGCTGGCCTTCGGCCTGAGCGCCATGATCGGCTACTACCTGGCCTTCACGGCCAAGCGCGTGGACGAGATGGCCCAGGACAACCTGGAGGCCGATGTCGCCGACGAGGCGGGCGAGCTGGGGTTCTTCTCCCCGCACAGCTGGCAGCCGCTCTCGCTGGCCATCGGTGGCGCGCTCGCGTTCATGGGCGTCGTCTTCGGCTGGTGGCTCATGTACTTCTCGGCCCCGATCATCCTGATCGGCCTGTGGGGCTGGGTGTACGAGTACTACCGCGGTGAGAACCAGAACCAGTAGCACCGGCGTTACGCGGCCCGCCGCGGCGCCTGAGGGGCCCGGACACCTTTTCGGAGGAGTCCGGGCCCCTCGTTTGCAGTCACCCCGCGCGCTGGATTTGTCATATCTTCATAGCGTTGGGCGCATGAACCACTCACCGCGTCTCTGGCCGGTACTCAGCTGCTCCCTGCTGGTCGCGTCCCTCGGGGCCGGCGCCACCGCATGCGGGTCCGGCGACACCAACCCGCTGTCCGCCCGCCCGTACGACGCGGGCGACCAGGTCGTCTTCAACCAGGCGCCCGGCGGACGCCCTGCCGACCCCGACAAGCCGCTCGAGGTCACCGCCAAGGGAGCCGAGGCGCGGATCACCGACGTGATGGCCGTCGACACGCACGGCCGCCGCCTGGCGGGCGAACTCTCCGCCAAGGGCGACCGCTGGCACAGCACCGTCCCGATGGCGGCGGGCGTGCGCTACACGGTCACGGTGAGCACGGAGGACCAGCGGGGGGCCCCGGGGCAGCGCACGACGACGTTCGAGACCACCCCGGCCAAGAAGGTCCTCAAGGTCGAATTCGGCCCCGAGGAGGGCAAGTACGGCGTCGGCCAGCCCCTCACGGCCGAACTCAACGAGCCCGTCAAGGACAAGGCCGCCCGCGCCGTCGTCGAACGGGCGCTGGTCGTCGAGGCGCCGCCCGGGGTCGAGGGCGCCTGGCACTGGGTGGACGACAAGAACCTGCACTACCGCCCGAAGGACTACTGGCCCGCCCACAGCACCGTCTCCGTACGGAGCAACCTGGAGGGCATCAGGGTCTCCGACGAGCTCCACGGAGCCGCGTCCAAGCCGCTGAAGCTGGAGATCGGCGACCGGGTCGAGGTCACCACCGACGCCGCCTCGCACTACCTCACGTTCGAGCGCAACGGAGAAGTGATCAACACCATCCCGGTGACCACCGGCAAGCCCGGCTTCTCCACCCGCAACGGGGTCAAGGTGGTGCTCGGCAAGCAGTACTACGTACGGATGCGCGGCGACACCGTCGGCATCGGCGGCAGCGAGTACTACAACTTGCCCGTCTACTACGCCACCCGGGTGACGTGGAGCGGTGAATACGTGCACGCCGCGCCGTGGTCGATCGGCTCCCACGGCTACGAGAACGTCAGCCACGGCTGCACCGGCATGAGCACCGGCAACGCCGCCTGGTTCTACGAGAACATCACCGAGGGCGACATCGTCAAGGTGATCAACAGCATCGGCGACGACATGGACACCTTCGGCAACGGCTTCGGCGACTGGAACATGGAGTGGAAGGAGTGGCGCGAGGGCAGCGCACTCCTGAAGGGCACCCAGGAAGGCCGCAGCCCCGTCGACCAGGCGCGGCTGCGCCCCACCGTCTGAGAGGCCCGCAGAAGGCCGTACGGGCCCGCGGGCGGCCACCGGGGCCGGCCGCGGGCCCGCGTCGTGCCCCGGGGGCCCCTCGCGCCTCAGGCGTCCAGTGACAGCCGCGGCCGGAGCAGACCCGCGAGGGTGTCGGGGAAGTCGACCGGGTCCACCGGAAGGGTGACCGCCGCGTCCGCCCGGCTCCAGGTGGCCAGCCAGGCGTCCTGGGGGCGTCCCATCAGCAGCAGCACCGGAGGACACCGGAAGATCTCGTCCTTGATCTGCCGGCACACCCCCATGCCCCCGGCCGGAACCGCCTCGCCGTCCAGCACGCACAGATCGATGCCGCCCGCGTCCAGCTCCTTGAGGACCGCTGGAAGCGTGGCGCACTCCAGGAACTCCACCGGCGGCAGGTCCGGGGCGGGCCTGCGCCCGGCGGCCAGCCGCACCTGCTCCCGGGTACCCGCGTCGTCGCTGTAGACCAGAACCCGCGCAGTCGCCCGCATTTCGTCCTCCACCTGGCCGTGAATCACGCTGATGATGCGCGGGATGCTACTCCGTCCGACCGGTTGTCAACATCGGTTCCGCCAGCCTCGCGACCGGTCTCCTGATGGGCCGTTCGGGCCTTGCACACCCCCCTGACACTCCGAACGGCACCCCCCGGGGTGAGGGCGGGATAAGCGACCGACATAATGTCGGTCGTGGCGACAGCAACGACAGTAGATACCGGGCACGCGCACCCGACGGTCAACCGGCCGAACCTCGTCAGCGTCGGAACCATCATCTGGTTGAGTTCCGAGCTGATGTTCTTCGCGGCCCTCTTCGCGATGTACTTCACCCTGCGATCCGTGACGGGTGCCGAGTACTGGACAGAGCAGGCCGAGGCCTTGAATCTGCCCTTCTCGGCAACGAACACCACGATCCTGGTGCTCTCCTCGCTCACCTGCCAGCTCGGCGTATTCGCCGCCGAGCGCGGTGACGTGAAGAAGCTCCGGACGTGGTTCATCATCACGTTCGTCATGGGTGCGATCTTCATTGGCGGCCAGGTGTTCGAGTACACCGAGCTGGTCAAGCACGAGGGCATGTCCCTCTCGTCCGGTCCGTACGGCACGGTCTTCTACCTGACCACCGGCTTCCACGGTCTGCACGTGACGGGCGGTCTCATCGCCTTCCTGCTGGTCCTCGGCCGGACGTACGCGGCCAAGAGGTTCACCCACGAACAGGCCACGTCGGCCATCGTCGTGTCCTACTACTGGCACTTCGTCGATGTCGTCTGGATCGGCCTCTTCGCGACGATCTACCTGATCAAGTAGCGAACACGTCGCCGGCTCGCCCGGCACTCCATCCAGAAACACCGACGCAGAAGATCCTGACACCGGGGTAATCCGTGAAAAAGCTCTCCGCACGACGACGCCATCCGCTGGCGGCGGTCGTCGTTCTACTCTTCGCGCTGGCGGTCACTGGGGGGCTGTACGCCGCCTTCGCGCCCGCGGGCAAGGCGCAGGCCGATGAAACCGCCCAGTCCCTCGCCATCGAGGAGGGCAAGAAGCTCTACGCCGTGGGTTGCGCAAGCTGCCACGGAACCGGCGGTCAGGGTTCCACTGACGGCCCCAGCCTGGTCGGCGTCGGCTCCGCGGCCGTCGACTTCCAGGTGAGCACGGGCCGCATGCCCGCCCAGCAGCCCGGCGCCCAGGTGCCGAAGAAGCCGAACATCTACACCCAGGCCCAGATCGACCAGCTCGCGGCGTACGTCGCGTCCCTCGGCGCCGGCCCGATCACGCCGACCGAGAAGCAGTACGACCCGGCCGGGGCCGACATCGCCGCTGGTGGTGAGCTGTTCCGCAACAACTGCGCGCAGTGCCACAACTTCACCGGCGAGGGCGGCGCACTGACGAACGGCAAGTACGCCCCCAACCTTGAGGACGTCTCGCCGAAGCACATCTACGAGGCCATGCTGACCGGCCCGCAGAACATGCCCTCCTTCCCCGACAGCACCATGCCGGAGAAGCAGAAGAAGGACATCATCGCGTACCTCGAGAACGTCAACGGCGAGAAGTCCACCAGCCCCGGTGGCCTCAAGCTCGGCGGCCTCGGTCCCGTCTCCGAGGGTCTGTTCGGCTGGATCTTCGGCCTGGGTGCGCTGATCGCTGTTGCCGTCTGGGTCGCGGCCCACACCGCTAAGGCCAAGAAGTCATGAGTAGCCAAGACATTCCCGAAGACAAGCACCTGCCGAGTGAGCAGGGCGACGCGCACCACGGTGCCGTAGCGGTCGCGGACGACCCGTTCGCGGACCCGGGCCTCCCGGTCCACAAGCCGCGCATCCAGGACATCGACGAGCGGGCCGCCAAGCGGTCCGAGCGTACGGTCGCGATGCTGTTCACCCTGTCGATGCTGGCCACGATCGGCTTCATCGCCTCGTTCGTGGCCATCCCGGTGGAGAAGATCGTTTACATCTTCCCCATCGGGAAGGTCAGCGCGCTGAACTTCGCGCTCGGCCTGACGCTGGGCGCGGCCCTGTTCTGCATCGGCGCCGGCGCGGTCCACTGGGCCCGCACGCTGATGTCCGACGTCGAGGTCGCCGACGAGCGCCACGAGATCGCCGCCTCCCCGGAGGTCAAGGCGAAGGTCATGCAGGACTTCGCCGCCGGTGCGAACGAGTCCGGCATCGCCCGCCGCCCGCTGATCCGCAACACGATGCTCGGCGCGCTGGCCCTGCTGCCGCTCTCCGCCGTCGTGATCCTGCGCGACCTGGGCCCCCTGCCCGAGGACAAGCTGCGCAAGACCCTGTGGTCCAAGGGCAAGCTGCTCATCAACCAGAACACGATGGAGCCGCTGCGTCCCGAGGACGTCCTGGTCGGTTCGCTGACCTTCGCCATGCCGGAAGGCCTGGAGGAGGACCAGCACGACTTCCAGGTCCAGATCGCCAAGGCCGCCCTGATGATCGTCCGCATCAAGCCGGAGGACATCAAGGACAAGCAGGAGCTGGAGTGGTCCCACGACGGAATCGTGGCCTTCTCCAAGATCTGCACCCACGTCGGCTGCCCGATCAGCCTGTACGAGCAGCAGACGCACCACGTGCTGTGCCCGTGCCACCAGTCCACCTTCGACCTCTCCGACGGCGCCCGTGTCATCTTCGGCCCGGCCGGTCACGCCCTCCCGCAGCTGCGGATCGGTGTGAATAGCGAAGGCTTCCTCGAGGCGCACGGCGACTTCGAAGAGCCCGTCGGTCCTGCATTCTGGGAGCGCGGATGAGTACCTCTGCCAACAACGAACGCAATGCGTCGCGCGGCGAGCGCGTAGCCGACTGGGCGGACGGCCGCCTGGGCATCTACGGCCTCGCCAAGGCGAACATGCGCAAGATCTTCCCGGACCACTGGTCCTTCATGCTGGGTGAGATCTGCCTCTACAGCTTCATCATCATCATCCTCACGGGTGTGTACCTGACGCTGTTCTTCCACCCGAGCATGAACGAGGTCGTCTACCACGGCTCGTACGTGCCGATGCAGGGCGTCCTGATGTCCGAGGCCTTCGCCTCGACCCTGGACATCAGCTTCGACGTCCGCGGTGGTCTGCTGATCCGTCAGATCCACCACTGGGCGGCGCTGATCTTCGTCGCGGCCATGGTCGTGCACATGATGCGCGTCTTCTTCACCGGCGCGTTCCGCAAGCCGCGCGAGGTCAACTGGATCTTCGGCTTCCTGCTGCTGGTCCTCGGCATGTTCACCGGCTTCACCGGTTACTCGCTGCCGGACGACCTGCTCTCGGGTACCGGTGTCCGCTTCATGCAGGGCGCCATCCTGTCCGTCCCGGTCGTCGGCACCTACCTGTCGATGTTCCTCTTCGGCGGGGAGTTCCCGGGCGGCGACTTCGTCGCGCGCTTCTACTCGGTGCACATCCTGCTGCTGCCCGGCATCATGATGGGTCTGCTGGTCGCGCACCTGATCCTGGTGTTCTTCCACAAGCACACCCAGTTCGCCGGCCCCGGCAAGACGAACAACAACGTCGTCGGCATGCCGCTGCTGCCGGTCTACATGGCCAAGGCCGGAGGCTTCTTCTTCCTGGTCTTCGGTGTCATCGCGGCCATCGCGGCGATCGCCTCGATCAACCCGATCTGGGCGCTCGGCCCGTACCGCCCGGACCACGTGTCCACCGGTGCGCAGCCCGACTGGTACATGGGTATGCCGGAAGGCCTCATCCGTGCCATGCCGGGCTGGGAGATCAACCTGTGGGGCCACACGCTCGTCCTGGGCGTGTTCATCCCGCTGATCCTCTTCCCGCTGGTCCTCGGCGCCATCGCCGTCTGGCCGTTCATCGAGTCCTGGGTCACCGGCGACAAGCGCGAGCACCACATCCTGGACCGCCCGCGCAACGTCCCGACCCGTACGGCCTTCGGTGTCGCCTGGATCGCGGAGTACATCGTGCTCCTCATCGGCGGCGGCAACGACATGTTCGCCCAGTACTTCCACCTGTCGATCAACGCGATCACGTGGTTCGTCCGGATCGGCTTCTTCGTCGTCCCGGTCCTGGCGTTCATCGTCACCAAGCGGATCTGCCTCGGCCTCCAGCGCCGGGACCACGACAAGGTGCTGCACGGTCGCGAGACCGGCATCATCAAGCGTCTGCCGCACGGTGAGTTCGTCGAGGTCCACGAGCCGCTGTCCCAGGACAAGCTGCACACGCTCACCGCGCACGAGCAGTACGCGCCGATCGAGATCGGCCCGACGGTCGACGAGAACGGCGTCGAGCGCAAGGTGACGCGCGGCGAGAAGCTGCGGGCGAAGCTCAGCAAGGGCTTCTACGCGGAGAACAACCAGATTCCGAAGCCCACGGTGGAGGAGTACAAGGAGATCCAGGCCGGACACGGCCACCACTGATCTCCGGCACCACCCGCTCGAGGGATCGGTTCCGGCCGATCCCGGTGTCGCCACAGCGAGAGCCCCGTCCAGCGACTGGACGGGGCTCTTCGCTGCCATCCGGGCTGGATAGGCTGAGATCCTTCCCATTCGACGTGGGCGCCGACACCGGGCGGCCCACGAGCAGCAGGAGCGGACCATGGACGTTGTGACCCCGGCAGGCGGCGACAGCGTGGCGGCCCGCGGCTGGCCGGGCGTCCTCGACGCCCTGCTCGGCGGCCGTGACCTCGGCGCGGACGACACCGCCTGGGCGATGGACCGGATCATGCGGGGCGAGGCCACCGACGCGCAGATCGCCGGTTTCGCGGTCGCGCTGCGGGCCAAGGGGGAGACCGTCGAGGAGATCGGCGGCATGGTGCGGGCCATGTACGCCCACGCCAACCTGATCGAGGTGCCGGGCCGGACGGTGGACATCGTCGGCACCGGCGGCGACGGGGCCAAGACGGTGAACATCTCGACGATGTCCTCCATCGTGGTGGCCGGTACGGGCGCGAAGGTGGTCAAGCACGGCAACCGGGCCGCGTCCTCGGCGAGCGGCTCCTCCGACGTGCTGGAGAAGCTCGGCGTCAACCTCAACCTGACCCCCGCCCGGGTGGCGGAGGTCGCGGAGCGGGCCGGCATCACCTTCTGCTTCGCGGTGACGTTCCACCCGGCGCTGCGCCACGCGGCGGCCGCCCGCCGCGACCTCGGCATCCGGACCACCTTCAACTTCCTCGGCCCGCTCACCAACCCGGCCAAGGTCCGCGCGCAGGCCACGGGCGTCGCCGACGCGCGGGTGGCTCCCATCGTGGCCGGGGTGCTCGCCGAGCGCGGCTCCTCGGCCCTGGTGTTCCGCGGTGACGACGGCCTGGACGAGCTGACCACCACCGCCACCTCCCGCGTGTGGTGGGTCCGCGAGGGCACGGTGACCGAGCTGCCCTTCGACCCGCGCGACGTCGGCATCCCGCTGGTGGACGTGGCGCGGCTGCGGGGCGAGGACGCCTCGTACAACGCGGACGTCGCCCGCCGCCTGCTGGCTGGGGAGACGGGCCCGGTCCGCGACGCCGTCCTGCTGAACGCGGCGGCGGCCCTGGTGGCCCTCGACCCCGGCACGGGCTCCCTGGAGGAGCAGATCGCGGGCGGTATCGCCCGGGCGGCGGAGGCCATCGACTCGGGCGCGGCGCGTGCGGCGCTGGAGCGGTGGGTGGCGGCCAGCAACGCGTAGCGCGGCCGTTCCCCGCCGCCGGCGGCCGTTTCCGCCGCCCGCGGCCGGAGACGGTGCGGGAAGGAGCACGGAGGGGTGACCCCGGTCCACGATGCGGACCGGGGTCTTGCGCGTGCGGGACCTTGTGGCAGGATGCTCTCCAAGGTCACGAGTGACAGCGTTCAGGCCCCGGCTTGCTGTCCGGCAACCCTCCTTCCGTGGCGGGGTGCCCCGGGTGATGACCAGGCCGTGGGCAGCGAGGTCCACGGCAAGCGCGGATCCCTCGACACCAGGGGTCCTGGTCTCTCGAGGAGCGTTTTCCGTGAGCAAGCGAATGCGATAGGGCGACTCCGCCCCTTCTTCAACCCCCGGACCGGGTCCCTTCCGTGTACCCCCGTCAGGTCCGGGGCTCCCCGTACCCCTCAGGTCGGCCGCCGAGCCGTACCCGCGTACGGGCACACCCGAAGCCATTCAGCCCTGCCTGCCGGGAGATACCGCCATGTCCGCATCCCTGAACGCCGCCGCCACCGCCGCCTGCGCCCCCGCCGCCCCCGCCTGTGGCGGGCCGCTGCCGGTGCTCGGCCGGGACGTCACCGTCCCCCTCGTCACCGGCGGCGAGGTCACCTACGCCGCCCTCGACTACGCGGCCAGCGCCCCGGCGCTCCAGCGGGTCTGGGACGACGTCGCCGCGTACGCCCCGTACTACGGCAGCGTGCACCGGGGCGCCGGCTACCTCTCCCAGCTGTCCACCGACCTCTTCGAGCAGAGCCGGGCCACGGTCGCCGAGTTCCTCGACTGCCGCCCCGGTGACCAGGTGGTCTTCACCCGGTCCACCACCGACTCCCTCAACCTGCTCGCCGCCGCGCTGCCCTCCGACTGCCGGGTCTTCGTCTTCGAGACCGAGCACCACGCCTCGCTGCTGCCCTGGGGCGACGCCCGGGTCACCTGCCTCGACGCCCCGCGCACCCCCGGAGAGGCGGTCGCCACCCTGGAGCGGGCCCTGGCCGAGCGCGACCCCTACGGCCCGGCCCTGGTCTGCGTCACCGGCGCCTCCAACGTCACCGGCGAGCTGTGGCCCGTGCGGGAACTCGCCGCCGCCGCGCACGCCCACGGCGCGCGGATCGTGCTCGACGCCGCCCAGCTGGCCCCCCACCACCCCGTCTCCGTACGGGAGCTCGACGTGGACTGGGTCGCCTTCTCCGGGCACAAGCTGTACGCCCCCTTCGGCTCGGGCGTGCTCGCGGGCCGCGCCGACTGGCTCCAGGAGGCCGAGCCGTACCTCGCGGGCGGCGGCGCCTCCCGTACGGTGGCCCGCCGCGAGGACGGCGGCGTCGACGTCGAGTGGCACACCACCGCCGCCCGCCACGAGGCCGGCTCCCCGAACGTCATCGGCGTCTACGCCATCGCCTCCGCCTGCCGCGCGCTGCGGGAGGCCGGCTTCGAGAACCTGGTCGCCCGGGAGAACCACCTCATCGCCAAGGCCCGCGAGGGCCTCGCGGAGGTCCCGGCCGTGCGGGTGCTGTCCCTGTTCGGGGACGACGCCCCGCGCGTCGGCGTCATCTCGTTCGTGGTCGACGGCTGGAACAGCTCGCACTTCGCGGCCGCGCTGTCCGCCGAGTACGGGATCGGCGTGCGCGACGGCCTCTTCTGCGCCCACCCGCTGGTACGGACCCTGCTGGGCGGCGAGCCGCAGGCCCAGGGGGAGTGCGGGGCGCCGGAGGCGGCGCCGGGGGAGAAGTCGCTGAACGCCATCCGGGTCAGCTTCGGGGCCGGCACCCCGGACGAGCACGTGGAGCGTTTCGTGAAGGCCGTGCGGGAGCTCGTCGAGGACGGCGCGAAGTGGCGGTACCGCACGGAGGAGGGCCGCTGCGTCCCGGTGGTGTAGCACCGCGAGCGGGCCGCCGCCGCCCCGCGCGGCGGCATCCCCGCACCGGCCGCCGCGGGCCTGACCGGCGCTACTTTGACGACAGGGCCTAGGCGTCCAGGCCGATGGCGAAGGCGGCTTCGAGGTCGTGCTGGGAGTACGTACGGAACGCCACGTGGGTGTCGGTGGCCTCGACGCCCGGGATCTTGCTGATGCGGCCCGGGATGACGTCCGCGAGGTTCTCGTGGCGGGCCACGCGGACCAGGGCGATCAAGTCGTACGTGCCGGTGACGGAGTAGACCTCGCTGACGCTGTCCAGCTGCGCGATCGACTCGGCGATCTCGGGGATGCGGTCCACGCTGGTCTTGATGAGCACGATCGCGGTGATCACGGTTGGCTGTCTCCCTCGACGGCAGTCACTGGTCTCCTCACTCTAGTCGCACGGCGATACCGCCCCCACGCGTAGAGGAAGCCGACGGAGAAGCCCACCACGTGGGCCAGATAGGCCACTCCGGGCCCGCTCCCGGCGCGCTGCGCCGCCAGCCACTGGAGGCCGAACCAGAACAGCAGCACGATCCACGCCGGGAAGCGCAGCGGCAGGAAGAACAGGAACGGGAACAGGCTCGTCACCCGGGCCCGCGGGAAGAGGCGGAGGAAGGCCCCCAGCACCGCCGAGATCGCCCCGGACGCCCCCACCAGGGTCTGGTCCGAGGACGCGTTGGCCGCCGCGTAGGCCGCCAGCGCGAGGTATCCCGTACAGACGTAGAAGGCGAGGAACGGGATCCGGCCCATCCGTTCCTCGGTCATCACGCCGAAGACGTAGAGGAACAGCATGTTCCCGAGCAGGTGCAGCCAGCTGCCGTGGACGAAGAGCGCCGTCAGCGGGGTCAGCAGCGGGCGTGCCGCTCCCGAGAAGAGCTCGTCCGGGACGACGCCCCAGCGCCGGAAGTACGCCGTCCCCGTCTCCACCAGCAGGTCGCCCGTCCCGTAGGCCGGGTTCAGGCCAGAAGCCGGTCCGAGGAAGAACACCGCGCAGCAGGCCGCGATCAGCGCGTACGTGACCACGGGCCCCCGGGCGGCCTCGCACAGGGTCCGCCACTTTACGATCATGCGACAGAGCATGACGCAGGCGGACCCGCCTGAGGGTGGTGCCAGGCCGTAGGGTTACGTGCTGCGGTCCGGCGACCGCGGCGCGAGGCTTTAATTGAATGAGCTACGAAGGAGAGAGCGGCCTGATGACGGTTCCCCTGCCGACCGACACCACCCGGTGGCGCTGCACCCTGTGCGGCAACCTCACGCGGTTCGATGTCACCCGATCGTCGAAGGTCGTGGAGTACGTCCACCTCGATCTCGCCGGGGAGCCCAAGGTCGAGGAGCGCGAGGTGGTCAGTGAGACCATCGAGTCGGTCCGCTGCCGCTGGTGCAACGCGGTGGACCAGATCGAGCTCGTGGACAGGCCGGGCACCGACTCCTGACGGAGCCGGGCCCACAGTAGATCACGGTAGGGGTGACGGATTGTGGAGCCAGCAAGCGGCGCGAGGCCGGCCGACGCGGCCGGTGACGCCGCGGAGGTCCTCGACCGCCCGCTGCCGGAAGGCGTGCGGCGCCGGGTCGTCACGATCGTCTCGGACGCCTTCGGCGCCCTGACGGTCGCGGACCTTCCGGCGCAGCTGCGCCAGTACGCCCGGTTCACCCCGACCCGGCGCGCCAAGTTCGCGGGCAACGCCATGGCCGCCGCCGTGGAGACCGACGGGGTCTTCCGCAGCCGGATCGCGGAGAAGCTGCGCGAGGCGCAGCCGGAGCTGGCCGGAGCCCTGGAGTCCGGGGCCCCTCCCGCCGCCGCGGACCCGCTGGACGTGGCGGCCGCCGCGTACGTGCTGCGTCCGGCCGGCTGGGTCAAGCTGGTGGCCTCCGCGGGGGAGGAGGCGCAGCGCGCCGACGCCGAGCGGGTCGGCGACGAGACCCGGCGGGAGCTGGAGCGGCTGCGCGAGGAGCTGGCCCACCTGAAGGAGGCCCAGCGCTCCGGGGGCGAGCAGGTACGGGCCGAGCTGGAGGCCGCCCGCAAGGAAGCGGAATCGCTTCAGCGCAAGCTGCGCAGCGCCTTGAGCGACGTCAAGCGGGGCGAGGCCGCGCTGCGCAAGCTGAACGGCGAGATCGACGCGATCCGGGGTGAGGCGGCCGCGCAGGTGGCCGCCGCCGAGAGCGAGTCCCGGCGCCTCAAGTCCCGCCTCGCGGAGGTGGAGTCCTCCCTGGAGACCTCGCGCCGCGCTACCCGTGAGGGGCGCAGCATCGAGGACATGCGGCTGCGGCTGCTGCTGGACACGGTCCTGGACGCGGCGGCGGGGCTGCGGCGGGAGCTGGCGCTGCCGCCCGTCTCCACACGGCCGGCCGACACCGTGGACGCGGTGGAGCCGGGCCGGATGACCCCGAAGGACATCGCGGCGCGCGCCCTGTCGGAGACCGATCCGGCCCTGCTGGACCAGCTGTTGGCGCTCCCGCAGGCGCATCTGGTGGTCGACGGCTACAACGTGACGAAGACCGGCTATCCGACGATGCCGCTGGAGAAGCAGCGGCTGCGGCTGCTGGGCGGGCTGTCCATGCTGGCCGCGCAGACGGGCGCCGAGATGACGTGCGTCTTCGACGGCGCGGAGCTGGCGGCGCCGGTGCTGCTCGCACCCCCGCGCGGGGTGCGCGTGCTGTTCTCCAAGGCCGGTGTCACCGCTGACGAGTTGATCCGCCAGCTGGTGCGGGCCGAGCCGCCCGGCCGGCCGGTGGTGGTGGTCTCCACCGACCGCGAGGTCGCCGACGGGGTGGCCAAGGCGGGCGCCCGGCCGGTGACGTCCGCATTGCTGCTCAAGCGGCTTTCGCGCGTTTCGTGACGCCTGGGGCCGATGCGGGACCGACGGTAGAAGCGGAAGACGGACCGTCAGCCCCTCGGTACGCAGTGTGGGCCCCGGGTAAAGGAAGCGGAACGGCCGCGGATTTTTTGCGCACAGGGTTTGAAGTGATCAGGGCCGGTCACTAGGGTCTGCTCAAACCTTCGTGCGGTCGGTCACTCATTCGGGTGCGGGCGGAGGTGCTGCCGAGCGTGCCCGCGTCCGTCTTCGGCGGCCCTAGGAAGAAGGAGCTCGCCCCCGTGGCGTCCCACCGTCGACCCAAGCAGCCCACCCGCACGCGCGTGACCGTGCTCACCGCCACCGCCGCCGCGGCGGTCGCCCTTTCCTCGCAGTCCGCCGTGGCCGCCCCCGACAAGCCCGGCAAGGACGAGGTCGCGTCGAAGGTCGACGCGCTCTACGAGGAGGCCGAACAGGCCACCGAGAAGTTCAACGGGGCCCGCGAGCACCAGGAGAAGCTGGAGAAGGAGATCGCGCAGCTCCAGGACGCCGTGGCCCGCGACCAGGGCGAACTCAACGACCTGCGCAACACGCTCGGTTCGCTGGCCGCCGCCCAGTACCGCGGCGGGGTCGTCGACCCGTCCGTCGCGCTCCTGCTCTCCGGTGACCCGGAGACCTACCTCGACAAGGCCGCCACGCTCCAGCAGTTGAGCGGCAAGCAGCTCGGAGCGATAGCCAGGATCCAGGCCAAGCAGCGCGCCCTCGCGCAGCAGCGCCAGGAGGCCACCGGCAAGCTCGCCGACCTCGACGCCACCCGCAAGGAGCTCGCCGAGAAGAAGAAGGCCGCCCAGGACAAGCTCGCCGAGGCCCAGGCCCTCCTCAACACGCTGACCGCCCAGGAGCGCGCCCGGCTCAAGGACGAGGAGGCACGGCAGGGCAAGGCCGGGCGGGCCGCCGCCGAGAAGGCCGCCCCCGCCGCGAGCGCCTCGGGCCGGGCCGGAGCCGCCCTGGCCGCCGCGAAGACCAAGGTCGGCAGCGCGTACATCATGGGCGCCACCGGCCCCAGCGCCTACGACTGCTCGGGGTTGACGCAGTGGGCCTACGCCCAGGCCGGCGTCGGCATCAGCCGCACCACCTACACCCAGGCGAACGACGGCACGCGCATCGGCCGCGGCCAGCTCCAGCCCGGTGACCTCGTCTTCTTCTACGACGACCTGCACCACGTCGGCCTGTACGCCGGCAACAACATGACCCTGCACGCCTCCAACCCGCGCGGCGGGGTCAAGTACGAGTCCATGGACAACATGCCGTTCCAGTTCGGGGTCCGGGTCTGATCCCGCCCGGCGGACGCCCCGCGCACCGCCCATCCGGGCGAATTGCGCGGACCCCCTCCCGCCCCGCGCCCCGCCCATGACCTGCGTCTGAGGCGGGACGCCGCCCCGCGGCCCCCGCCGCGGCCGTTGGCCGGTGCGTGGCCGCGCGGCTACTGTCTGCCAGCGCGGAACCCGGCACACGTCCGTCCACGGGGGGCGGACCCGGGCCCCGCGCAGCGGAAGGGAGCGGTTCCACGTGGCGTCCCATCGCCGGCCCGGGCTCAGCGGCCTCGACCGGAACACCAAGGTCACCGCCTTCACCGCCGCCGCGGCCAGCGCCGCCGTGGCCATGACGGGCGCACCCGCGCTCGCTTCCCCGGGGCTCCCCCAGGAGCCCTCCGGCGGCACCCGCGCCCAGGTCGACCGGCTCTTCGAAGAGGCCGAACAGGCCACCGAGCGGTACAACGAGGCCGGCGAGAAGGCCGACGCGCTGCGCGCCGAGATCAGCCGGGCCCAGGACGCCGTCGCCCGAGGCCAGGACCGCATCAACACCATGCGCGGGGTCCTCGGCGCCTTCGCCGGCGCCCAGTACCGCTCCGGCGGACTCGACCCCACCGTCGAACTGATGCTGTCCGACGACCCCCGCGCCTACCTCGACAAGGCCGCCGTCCTCGACCGGCTCAGCGGCCGCCGGGCCGAGCAGCTCGGCGAACTCCGCGAGGAGCAGCGGCGGATCGCGCAGCAGCGCCAGGAAGCCGCCCGCAAACTCGCCGAACTGGAGGCCCTGCGCACCGAGGTGGCCACCCAGAAGCGCTCCGTCACGGCGAAGCTGGCCGCCGCACGCCGGCTGCTGAACGCCATGCCCTCCGAGGAGCGGGCCGACTTCGAGCGGGCCTCCCGCTCCGGGGGCCGCGACCGGGTCGACGGCCCGCCGGAGCCGCCCTTCGGCGGCGGCCGGGTCTCGGGCCGCGCCATGACCGCCGTGATGGCCGCCCGGGCGGCCGTCGGCCGGCCGTACGTGTGGGGCTCCACCGGCCCCTCCGGCTTCGACTGCTCCGGCCTGATGGTGTGGTCGTACCGCCAGGCCGGGGTCTCCCTGCCGCGCACCTCGCAGGCGCAGCGGTACGCGGGGCGGCAGGTGCCGCTCTCGCAGGCGCAGCCCGGGGACCTGGTGACGTACCGCTCGGACGCCAGCCACGTCGGCATGTACGTCGGCAACGGCCAGGTGGTGCACGCCCCCTACCCGGGTGCGCGGGTGCGCTACGACCCCGTCGGGATGATGCCGGTGTCCTCGGTGACCCGGCCCTGAGCCGGGCCGTGCGTACGATCGGCGGATGATCCCGGTCCGCCGCCGCACCGCCGTACGCCTCCTCGCGCTCGCGCTGTGCCCGCTCCCGGCGGCCGGCTGCGCAGATTTGGCGCCGTCCGGACCCGCGGACGGGGCCGTGCGGCGGGCCGTCGCCGACTGGTCGGCGGCCCCGCCCGCACGGCTCGCCGGGATCCCCCTGGAGGGCTGGTCCTACGAGGTCACCTCGGTCCGGCGGGACGGCGTACGGGCCTTCGCGCGCGCGGAGCTGCGCTACCGGCTCGCCGGCTACGACGGAGCCCCCGCCGGTTCGGCCCGCGAGGTGGAGCTGGCCCGGGAGGGCACCGCCTGGCGGGTCACCGCCGACCGGCCCGCCCCCGGAGCGGTGGCGCAGCTGTGGGACCAGGGCGGGGTGACCGCCGTACGCGGCGCGCACTGCCTGGTCCTCGGCGCCGGCCCGAGCCGGCGGGCGCTGTCCGACCTCGCGGCCGAGGCCGACCGGGCGGTCCCGGCGGTGAGCGCCGCCTGGCCGGGGCCGTGGGCGCGGCGGGTGGTGGTCCTGGCCCCCGGCACGCTGGACGCGATGGCCGCGCTGCTGGGGCGGCCGGCCGGCACCTACCGGGGCCTGGGCGCCGTCACCACCGGCAGCACCGGGGGCGGCCCGGCCCCGGCCGACCGGGTCGTGGTCAACCCGGAGGGGTACGAGGGGCTTTCCGAGGCCGGGCGGCGGATCGTCCTCACCCACGAGGTCACCCACGTCGCGACCCGCGCCGCGACCTCGGCGCGGACCCCGCAGTGGCTGTCCGAGGGCTTCGCGGACTGGGCCGCGTACCGGGGCACCCCCACCGCCCCGGCGGAGGGCGCGCCCGAGCTGGCGCGCGCCGTGCGGCGGGGCGAACTGCCGGCCGCGCTCCCGGCCGACGGGGACTTCGCCTTCGGCGGCGACCCGCAGGCGGCGGCCCGGGCGTACGGGGGCGCCTGGCTGGCCTGCCGGCTCATCGCCGACCGGTGGGGCGGGGCGGCGCTGGTACGCCTCTACGAGCTGGCGGGACGCGGACCGCTGCCGGCCGCGCTGGAGGAAGCCCTGGGGGTGGACCTGCCCGGGCTGACGGCCGCCTGGCAGGAGGCACTGCGGCAGGAGCTCCGGTAGCCGTCCGGTACGTTGGCGGGGATGCACAAGACGCTGATCGTGACCAACGACTTCCCGCCGCGCCCGGGCGGCATCCAGGCCTTCCTGCACAACATGGCGCTGCGGCTGGACCCCGAGCGGGTCGTCGTCTACGCGTCCACCTGGAAGCACGGCGAGGAGGGCCGCGAGGCCACCGCCGCCTTCGACGCGGAACAGCCCTTCCAGGTGGTGCGCGACCGTACGACGATGCTGCTGCCGACGCCCCGCGTGACCCGCCGGGCGGTGTCCCTGCTGCGCGAACACGGCTGCGAGTCGGTGTGGTTCGGAGCCGCGGCACCGCTCGGGCTGATGGGCCCGGCGCTGCGGCGGGCGGGCGCGCGGCGGATCGTCGCCACCACCCACGGCCACGAGGCCGGCTGGGCGCAGCTGCCGGCCGCGCGGCAGCTGCTGCGGCGGATCGGGGAGGGCACGGACACGCTGACCTACCTCGGGGAGTACACGCGTTCGCGGATCGCCTCGGCGGTGACGCAGCGGGCGGCGGCCCGGATGGTGCAACTCCCGCCGGGGGTTGACGAGAAGGTCTTCCACCCCGGGTCGGGCGGCGCCCGGGTCAGGGCCGGGCTGGGCCTGTCGGACCGCCCGGTCGTCGTGTGCGTCTCGCGGCTGGTCCCGCGCAAGGGGCAGGACACCCTGATCGAGGCGATGCCGCGGATCCTGGCGGCGGTGCCGGACGCGGTGCTGCTGATCGTGGGCGGCGGACCGTACGAGGCGGACCTGCGCGCGCTGGCCGCCGCGAGGGGGGTCGCGGACTCGGTGGTCTTCACGGGCGCCGTCCCCTGGTCCGAGCTGCCGGCCCACTACGGCGCCGGCGACGTCTTCGCGATGCCGTGCCGGACCCGGCGGGGCGGGCTGGACGTGGAGGGGCTCGGCATCGTGTACCTGGAGGCCTCGGCGACGGGCCTGCCGGTGGTCGCGGGCGACTCGGGCGGGGCGCCGGACGCGGTGCTGGACGGGGAGACCGGCTGGGTGGTCCGGGGCGGCGCCCCCGAGGACGCCGCGGACCGCATCGTGACCCTGCTCCGGGACCCGGAACTCCGCGCCCGCATGGGAGCGGCCGGCCGGGCCTGGGTCGAGTCCCGCTGGCGCTGGGACCACCTGGCGGAAGGCCTCCGGGCCCTTCTCTGACCTTCCGCTGACCTTCCGCACGCCGCGCGCCCGGTTCGGCCCGGTTCGGCCCGGTTCCGTGGCCGGCCGCCGGCGCGTGGGGAAGGGGTCGCGCCCGAAGCGGGGGGCATTGTCGCTCAGGCGGGGCCGTCCGGGGGCGGAGTCCCGCGAATCCGGGGCCCGGGGGCGGCGTCTGGTTACGGTCCACACATGTCTGACTGTTACTCACATGCGTGGCAGTGCGAGTTATGGCCGGTTGGGCGGAATCCGCTCATGATGCGGCCATGACCCCCAATCTGACGCGCCGTCAACTCGGCCTGGCCGCCCTCCGCACCGCCGCCGCCCTCGGCATCACCCGGATCGGGGTCGGCGCCGCCCGGGCGGCGGAACCCCCCGCCGCCCAGTACGCCCCCGCCGTCGTCGTCGGCTCCGGCTACGGATCCGCCGTCGCCGCGCTGCGCCTCGGGCAGGCCGGCGTCCGGACCGTCGTCCTCGAAATGGGACGGCTGTGGGACACCCCCGGACCCGACGGCAAGGTCTTCCCCTCCACCTCCGCGCCCGACCACCGCTCGATGTGGTTCCGCCACCGCACCGAGGCCCCGCTCGCCCAGTTCCTCTGGCTCGACCTGGTCAACCGCGACATCAGCCCCTACCCCGGGGTCCTCGACCGCGTGCACCACGGGGACATGTCCGTCTACGTGGGCCGCGGTGTGGGCGGCGGCTCGCTCGTCAACGGCGGTATGGCCCCCACCCCCAGACGCTCCTACTTCACCGAGGTGTTCCCCGGTGTGGACGCCGGCGAGATGTACGGCACCTACTACCCCCGCGCCCGCGCCATGCTCGGCGTCAACGACATCGACCCCGCATGGTTCGAGTCCACGGAGTGGTACCGCTTCGCCCGGACCTCCCGGAAGCACGCCCACAACACCGGGCTGCGGACGACCTTCGTGCCCAACGTCTACGACTTCGCGTACATGAGGCGCGAGGCCGCCGGCACCGCCCCCCGCTCCGCCCTCGCGGGCGAGGTCATCTACGGCAACAACCACGGCAAGAAGAGCGTCGACAAGACCTACCTCGCCGCCGCTCTGGGCACCGGCAACGTCACCATCGAGACCATGCAGCGCGTGGTCGCCGTACGCCAGGACCCGGCCGGCGGCTACGTCCTGACCGTGCACACCAGCGACCTCGGCGGCCGGGTCACCCGGGTCCGCGAGCTCGGCTGCGCGCGGCTCTTCCTCGGGGCCGGCAGCCTCGGCACCACCGAGATCCTGCTGCGCGCCCGCGAGACCGGCGCGCTGCCCGCGCTCAGCGAGAAGGTCGGGCTCGGCTGGGGCCCCAACGGCAACGTCATGACGGCCCGCGCCAACCACCTGTGGGACACGGTCGGCTGCAACCAGGCCACCATGCCCGCCCTGGGCATCGACGACTGGGACAACCAGGCCAACCCCGTCTTCGCGGAGATCGCCCCGCTCCCCATGGGCATCGAGCACTGGATCTCGATGTACCTGGCCATCACCAAGAACCCGGAGCGCGGCCGCTTCACCTACGACGCCGCGAGCGACTCGGCGCGGCTGAACTGGACCCGGGACCAGAACGCCCCGGCGGTCGCGGCGGCCAAGAACCTCTTCGACCGCATCAACCGCCGCAACGTCACCGTCTACCGACACGACCTCTTCGGCGGGAACAAGGCCTTCGCCGACAACTTCACCTACCACCCGCTCGGCGGCTGCGTCCTCGGCGAGGCCACCGACGGCTACGGGCGGGTGAAGGGGTACCGGGGGCTGTACGTGCTCGACGGCTCGCTCGTCCCCGGCTCGCTCGGCGTGAACCCGTTCGTGACGATCACGGCCCTCGCCGAGCGCAACATGGACCGGATCCTCGCCCAGGACTGGGCCGGTCAGCCGCGGTAGAGCGCCTCGATCTCGTCCGCGAAGTCCTTCGCCACCACGTTGCGCTTGAGCTTCAGCGACGGCGTGATGTGACCGGACTCCTCGGTGAACTGGGAGCCCAGGATGCGGAACTTCCGCACCGATTCGGCCTTGGACACCGCCGCGTTGCCGTCGTCGACGGCCTTCTGGACGGCGGCGATCAGCTCCGCGTCCTCGCGCAGCTCCGCCGCCGTCACCCCGGCCGGCTTGCCGTTCTCCGCGGCCCACCGGCCGAGGAACTCCTCGTCGATCGTGACCAGCGCCGCCACGAACGGCCGCCCGTCGCCGACCACCATGCACTCCGCGACCAGCGCGTGCGCCCGGATCCGGTCCTCGATCACCGCGGGGGCGACGTTCTTGCCGCCCGCCGTGACGATGAGCTCCTTCTTGCGGCCGGTGATCCGGAGGTAGCCGTCCTCGTCGAGGGTGCCGACGTCGCCGGTGTGGAACCAGCCGTCCGTCATCGCCTCGGCGGTGGCCGCCTCGTTCTTCCAGTACTCCTTGAAGACGTGCTCGCCGTGCACCAGCACCTCGCCGTCGTCCGCGATGCGCAGCACCGAACCGGGCAGCGGCTGGCCGACCGTACCGATCTTCTGCTTGTCCCACGGGAGGAAGGCGGTGGCCGCGCAGGTCTCCGTCAGGCCGTAGCCCTCCAGGACCGTGAAGCCGATGCCGCGGAAGAAGTGGCCGAGCCGCTCGCCGAGCGGCGCGCCGCCGGAGATGGCGTACTCGCCGCGCCCGCCGAGGACCGTGTGCAGCTTGGAGTAGACGAGCTTGGAGAACAGCTTGTGCTTGAGCTTCAGGCCGAAGGACGGGCCCGAGGGGGTGTCCAGCGCGCGGCTGTACGCGATCGCCGTCTCGGCGGCCGCGTCGAAGATCTTGCCCTTGCCGTCGGCCTGCGCCTTGGCGCGCGCCGAGTTGTAGACCTTCTCGAAGACGCGCGGCACGCCGAGGATCAGCGTGGGGCGGAAGGACTGCAGCTCGTCGGTGAGGTTCTTGATGTCCGGTACGCAGCCCAGGCGGATCGGCGCCAGCACCGCCGCCACCTCCACCAGGCGGCCGAAGACGTGCGCGGCCGGGAGGAAGAGCAGCACGGAACACTCGCCAGTGCGGAAGAGCGGCTTCAGCCGCTCCACGACGTTGCCGCACTCGGCGAAGAAGTTGCGGTGGGTCAGCACGCAGCCCTTGGGGCGGCCGGTGGTGCCCGAGGTGTAGACGATCGTGGCGGGGTCGTCGGCGACCGCGAGGGCGCTGCGCGCGTCCACCTGGGCGTCGGTGATCTCCGCGCCCGCGGCCTTCAGGACGCCCTGGGCGTCCTCCTCGATCTCCCAGACCTGGCGCAGCTCGGGCAGCCGGTCGCGCAGGGAGGCCACGTTCGCGCTGTGCCCCGGGCTCTCCACGATGGCCGCGACGGCGCCGGAGTCGCCGAGGATCCACTGGATCTGCTCGGGCGAGCTGGTCTCGTACACGGGGACGGTCACGCCGCCCGCGGTCCAGATCGCGAAGTCGAACAGCACCCACTCGTAGCGGGTGCGGGAGATCAGGGCGACCCGGTCGCCGGGCTCGATGCCCGCCGCCATCAGGCCCTTCGCGGTGGCCCGCACCTCGGCGAGGAACTCCGTCGCCGTCACGTCCTGCCACCGGCCGTCGACCTTGCGGGCGATGACGGCGGTGTCGGGATGCTGGGCGGCGTTGCGGCGGATGAGATCCGTCAGGTTCCCGTCCGACGGGACCTCGTACAGGGCCGGAAGGCTGAACTCGCGCAAGACTGCTGCTCCTCTGGGCGCCATCGCCACCGTGTGGACCGACCGGACGTTACCCACCGGTAGTGGGTTCCCGATAGAGGGAACCGGCCAGATGTTCCGTGCGTCACATTCTGTACATCGCGATGCGCCGCAAGACCCGCCAATACGCTGCCGACAGTAGTCGACCGTGTTCGCGACTAGGAAGTAACCGCAGGTCCGGCCACCTGCGACCGTCGCTCTACCCGCCCGGACCGGGCCCCCCTAGGGTGGGCGGCATGGGTGGCGGGAAGAGTCGTACGCGGATCCACGTCGTCAGCGACGTACACGGCAACACCGAGGCGCTGGCGCGGGCCGGAGACGGCGCCGACGCGCTCGTCTGCCTGGGCGACCTGGTGCTCTTCCTCGACTACGCCGACCACTCGCGCGGCATCTTCCCCGACCTGTTCGGCGTCGAGAACGCCCACCGCATCGTCGAACTGCGCACGGCGCGGCGCTTCGCGGAAGCGCGCGAATTCGGCCGCCGCCTGTGGGACGGGCTCGACAGGGAACGGCTGATCGAGGAAGCCGTGCGCCGCCAGTACGCCCGGATGTTCGCGGCCTTCCCCAGCCCGACGTACGCCACGTACGGCAACGTCGACATGCCCGGCCTGTGGCACGAGTACGCCGGACCCGGCACCACCGTCCTCGACGGGGAGCGCGTGGAGATCGGCGGCCGCGTCTTCGGCTTCGTCGGCGGCGGCCTGCCGTCGCCGATGCGCACGCCGTACGAGGTCGACGAGGAGGAGTACGCGGCCAAGGTGGAGGCCCTGGGCGAGGTGGACGTGCTCTGCTCGCACATCCCGCCGGAGGTCCCCGAGCTCTGCTACGACACCGTCGCGCGCCGCTTCGAGCGGGGGAGCGAGGCCCTGCTCGCCGCGATCCGCCGGACCCGGCCCCGGTACGCGCTCTTCGGGCACGTGCACCAGCCGCTGGCGCGGCGGGCCCGGATCGGTGCCACCGAGTGCGTGAACGTCGGGCACTTCGCCGCCACCGGAAGGCCCTGGGCCCTGGAGTGGTGACCTCCACACGCACGGTAGCCTGCACGCGGCGGCCGCGGGCCGCACACTTCCTCGAAATTCCCCCAGCTACCGCTGGGAGGTGCCCCCAACCCGGAGGAGCCACCGCGATGGCGGAACACACCAGCTCAAGCATCACGATCGACGCCTCCCCCGCCGACGTGATGGCCGTGATCGCCGACTTCGCCCGCTACCCCGAGTGGACCGGCGAGGTGAAGGAGGCCGAGGTCCTCGCCACCGACGCCGAGGGCCGCGCCGAGAAGGTCCGCCTCCTGCTGGACGCCGGCGCGATCAAGGACGACCACACGCTGGCGTACACCTGGAAGGGCGCGGACGAGGTCAGCTGGACGCTGGACAAGTCCCAGATGCTGCGGCAGCTGGACGGCTCCTACCGGCTGGCCCCGCTGGACGGCGGCCGCACGGAGGTCACCTACCAGCTGACGGTGGACGTCAAGATCCCGATGCTGGGCATGATCAAGCGCAAGGCGGAGAAGGTCATCATCGACCGCGCGCTGGCGGGGCTGAAGAAGCGCGTCGAAGCCCGGTCCTGACCCCTTTCCGACGCGCCGCTCGCGCGGTGCGGCCCTGGCGGGCCTTACCGGCTTGGCGCCGCTGCGCCGGCCTCCGTCCGGCGGCCCGCCGTCCGTCGTCCGCGGGTGGCGGCCGCTGCGCGGGGCGGTCCCTTCCCGCACTCCGCCCGTCCGGCGGCTGCGCCCCCAGACGCCCGCGCCTCATACGCCGGTGAGGCCGGATTCGGCGGTGTCGAGGCGCGGCTGCGCGGAGCGTCTGCGTGAGGCCGGGGCGCGGCCCTGGCTCCGGGAGCCGCGCCGGCGATCGAGGCGGGAGCGGTGGAAGGGCGGGGAGGGGACGGCCCCGCGCAGCGGCCGGCACCCGCGGGCGAGGAGACGCCCCGGCCCGGGCTCGTGGCCCCGCCCCGCCCCGGGCCCGGACGGCCGGAGGCCGGCGCAGCCGCGCGCCAGTAGAACAGGGCCCCGTGCGGCGGCTCGGACGGCGCGGCGGAAAATGAGCCCGCACAGCGGCGCGACGCCGGGCCGTAGCGTTCGCGGCGCCGAAGAACGGAAGGCACAGCCATGCAGACCCTCCTCGTCACCGGTCCCGGCGGGGCCGGCCGGAGCACCGTCGCCGCCGCCACCGCCCTCGCCGCCGCGCGGGACGGGCAGCGGGTGCTGCTGCTGTGCGGGACCGACGCCCCCCTCGCGGAGGCGAGCCCCGATCCCCGGCTGCGCATCGCCCGGATCGACTCCGGCGCGGAGTTCCGCACCGAGCTCGCCGCGCTCCAGGAACGCGGCGCCGCCCTCATCGGCATGCTCGGCGGCCGCCCCCTCGGCGCCGAGGAACTGACCGAGCTGCCCGGTGCCGAACAGTTCACCCTGCTCCGCGCCCTGCGCCGGGCCGCCGCCGCGCCGGGCACCGACCTCGTCGTCGTGGACATGCCCCCGCTGCACCAGGCCGTGGCCACCCTCGCCCTCCCCGCCCAGCTGCGCCGCTACCTCGCCCGGCTGCTGCCCGCCGAGCGCCAGGCGGCCCGCGCCCTGCGCCCCGTACTGGCCCAGCTCGCCGGGGTCCCGATGCCGGCCCAGTGGCTGTACGAGACCGCCGCGCGCTGGGACGAGGAGCTGGCCGCCGTCCAGGCCGTCGTCGAGGCCGCCACCACCCGGGTCCGCCTGGTCGCCGAGCCCGGCCCCGCGGCCGGCACCGCCCTGCGCGGCGGGATGCTCGGGCTGGCCCTGCACGAGCTGCGCGTCGAGGCCCTGGTGGCCAACCGGCTCGTGCCGCCGGGCGCCGCCGCGGCCGACCCCTGGGCGGCGGGGATCGCCGCCCAGCAGCGGGCGTTCCTCACCGAGTGGGGCCAGGACCTGCCCGTCCACGAGCTGGCCCACCTCGGCCGGGACCCCCGGGGCGCCGGCGACCTGGAGGTGCTCGGCGCCGCCCAGGGAATCGCCCCCGGCCCCGCCGGCCCCGCGCCCGGCCCCGGGTGGAGCGTCGAGGACCGGCTCGCCGACGACGGGGTGCTCGTCTGGGCGATCCCGCTGCCCCGCGCCCGCAAGAGCGAGCTCGACCTGGTCAGGCGCGGGGACGAGCTGCTCGTCGCGGTGGGACCGCACCGCAGGATCGTTCCGCTGCCCTCGGCCCTGCGCCGCTGCACCGTCTCCGGCGCCGCCCTCGCCGACGACGCCCTCCGCGTCCGCTTCACCCCGGACCCGCGCCTGTGGCCGAAGGCGCGCTGAGACCCGTACCGCCGTTCGGGTAACGTCGAAGGCAGACCTACCGCAGCTGCCGCCAGGAGAGTCCGCCATGAGCGAGGCCACCGACCACCCCACCGACGACGCCTGGGCGCGGGCCTGCGCCGAGGACCTCGCCGCCGAGAAGCAGCGCCGCAGCTCACAGCAGGGCGGCGGCACGGGCACGGGCACGGCCGCCGAGGAGCTGTTCAAGCTCTTCGAGGCCGTCGCCGACAAGGTGTCCTCCCTCAACAACCCGCTCGTCGGCGCCGCCGCCCAGGACGCCGTACGCCAGTTCGTCAACCAGGCCAAGACGGCCGCCAAGCCCGTGATCGAGCGCAACCCGGAGGTGTTCGGCCACCTCGCGGCGGCCGGATCCGAACTCCTCGCCGCCTACCGTTCGGCCGTCGAGGGCCACGAGCGGCGCTGGACCCGCGACGAGCCCGCCGAGCCGCCCGCCCCCCGCAAGCCCTCCGGCGGGGACGAGGACGGCCCCGGAGCGGGCCCGGCCGAGCGGATCGATCTCGACTGATCCTCCGCCCGCCTCGGGTACGGTTGGCCGTGGCGGGGTTTGACCGGAAACCGAGGGACTAATGGGACTCACCATCGGCGTCGACATCGGCGGCACGAAGATCGCGGCCGGCGTGGTCGACGAAGAGGGCACCATCCTTGAGACGTACAAGGTGCCCACCCCGCCGACCGCGGACGGCGTGACGGAGGCGATCTGCGCCGCCGTCTCCGAGGTCAGCAGCAACCACACCATCGACGCCGTCGGCATCGGCGCCGCCGGATACGTGGACGACAAGCGCGCCACGGTGCTCTTCGCGCCCAACATCAACTGGCGGCACGAACCGCTCAAGGACAAGGTCGAGCAGCGCATCGGCCTGCCGGTCGTCGTCGAGAACGACGCGAACTGCGCCGCCTGGGGCGAGTACCGCTTCGGCGCCGGCCAGGGCCACGAGGACGTCATCTGCATCACCCTCGGCACGGGCCTCGGCGGCGGCATCATCATCGGCAACAAGCTGCGCCGCGGCCGCTTCGGCGTCGCCGCCGAATTCGGGCACATCCGGGTCGTCCCCGACGGCCTGCTGTGCGGCTGCGGCAGCCAGGGCTGCTGGGAGCAGTACGCCTCCGGGCGCGCCCTCGTCCGGTACGCGAAGCAGCGCGCCAACGCCACCCCGGAGAACGCGGCGATCCTCCTCGGCCTGGGCGACGGCACCGCCGACGGCATCGAGGGCAAGCACATCAGCGAGGCCGCGCGGGCCGGTGACCTGGTGGCCATCGACGCCTTCCGCGAGCTGGCCCGCTGGGCCGGCGCGGGCCTCGCCGACCTGGCCTCCCTCTTCGACCCGTCGGCGTTCATCGTCGGCGGTGGCGTCTCCGACGAGGGCGACCTCGTCCTCGACCCGATCCGCAAGTCCTTCAAGCGCTGGCTGGTCGGCGGCGCCTGGCGGCCGCACGCGCAGGTGCTGGCCGCGCAGCTCGGCGGCAAGGCCGGCCTCGTGGGCGCGGCGGACCTGGCCCGCCAGGGCTGACGGCCCCCGCCCCGGCCATGACTGCCCGCCGCGCCCCCTGTGGGAGCGGCGGGCAGCTGCGTATGTTGCCTCCCATGCCGTACATGCCGTACACGCTGCCGAAGTCTGTGACCGAGCCCGACGGTTCAGCCGTGATCCGGGCGCTCAGCTACAACATCCGCTCGCTGCGCGACGACGAGGAGGCCCTGGCCCGGGTCATCCGGGCCTGCGCCCCGGACCTCGTGTTCATCCAGGAGGCGCCGAGGTTCTTCCGCTGGCGCAAGCACGCGGCCAGGCTGGCCGCCAAGACCGACCTCGTGGTGCTCGGCGGGGGCGCGACGGCGGCGGGACCGCTGCTGCTGTGCTCGCTGCGGGCCTTCGTGGAGCACACCGAGGACGTCCTGCTCCCGCGCACCCCCGGCCTGCACCGGCGGGGCTTCGCGACGGCCGTGGTCCGCTTCGGGGCGGCCCGGGTGGGGGTGGCCAGCGCGCACCTGTCCCTGGATCCGGCGGAACGGCGCGCCCAGGCCGACCTGCTCCTGGAGCGGCTCGCGGGGCTGGGGGCGCCGCACACGATCGCGGCGGCCGACGTGAACGAGGCGGCGGGCGGTTCCGCCTTCGTCCGGCTGTCGGGGGCCCTGCAGGACTGCTGGACGGTGTCCCCGTGGGGCGGCGGGGACACCTTCCCGTCATCGGCGCCGGACCGGCGGATCGACGCGGTGTTCGCGTCGCGGGGCGTGGAGGTACTCGCCTGCGGTGTCCCTGAGGGACTCCCGGGGGTGACGGCCCCCGACCTCCGCGCGGCCACCGACCACCTCCCGGTCCTGGCGGCGCTCCGGCTCCCGGCGGGGGAGTGAGGGGGCGGGGTCGCGGGGGGCCGGGAGCCCCCTGGGCGGTCTCAGAGCGGCCCGGGGGTTTCCCGGCAGTCCCATCGTCCTTCCGTGTCGTGCCGGCCCGTCAAGGGCGCTCCTTCGTCGCGTCGCTACGCGATGGCCTTCGGCCACCCTTGACCGACCGACCCGCCCCGGAAAGCCGAAAGACCGCCGGGAAACCCCCGCAAGAACGGCACGGTCCATGGTGGAAGGACGGCCGTGTCAGCGATGAGCCGACGGACCGGGGGCCGGCCCGCCCAGGCATCCGGGCCCTCAAGAGCCGAGACTCCGGGCCAGGGCGCGGCCACCTGCACGAGAGGTTGACCAGAGCCCCCTGCGGACCACCCAGGCGCAGCAGATCGCTACGCGCTCCTCATGGCATGGCGTCCGGCCGCCGTCCTGGGCTTATACCCGCACCACATGCTGATCAGAGCGCTGTGGCCGCCAACACCGGGCAGAACATCGCGTTCGCGCGCTAGGTGCTGACCGCCGCCGGCGTCCGGCCCCGCTCCGTGCTGCTGATCAGCATGCCGTACATGGAGCGACGGGCCTTCGCCACCTGCCGCGCAGTGGCCTGACATCGAAGTGGCTGCGGCATACGAGTCCCTCGTCCGCGACGGCTTCACCAGCTGTCTCCTCAGCCCTTGAGAGGCAGCAGCCCCAGACGGCAGACGGCCGCCGGGATCCGAGGAGCGCGTAGCGATCTGTCGCGCCCGCCGGCCCCGGATGGGGTCCTGGTCAACATGTGGGTGCGGGTATCGGCCCTGGACGGTCGTCGGACGCCAAGCCGGGAGGAGCGCGTAGCGGTCTGTCGCGCGGGGGTGGACCGTTGAGGGTCTCTGGGGGCCCGGATGCCCGGCGGGCCGACGCCCGGCCGCCCGTCTCGTCGCTGAGGAGCCGCTCCTCGCACCTCTCCCCGTGACCGTTCTTTTGGGGGGTTCCCGGCAGTCCTTGTCTTTCCGGGGCGGGTCGGTCGGTCAAGGGTGGCCGAAGGCCATCGCGTAGCGACGCGAACGAAGTGAGCGCCCTTGAGGGACCGGCACGCACCGGAAGGACGATGGGACTGACGGGAAACCCCCGAACCGGCCCTGAGGCGGCCCAGCGGCACCCCGCCCCCCCCGGCAGCCCCCGCCCCTACACCACCGCGCCCCGCCCCGGGTCGTCGTCATCGTCCTCGTCGCCCTGCGACATGCGCGCGATCAGGGTGGCGAAGCCGCCCAGGAAGCCGCCGATGCCCAGGGTCGTCAGCCACCAGGTCATGTCCCACTGGAGCAGTACCGCCAGCAACAGCAGCACCGGTCCGCCGACCACCGCCAGCCACGCGAACTTCGCCGTCGTGTCCGCCGGCGGCAGCTCCGGTTCCGGCGGGACGAAGTGGCCCTCGTCCGCGGGCTCGGCCGGGGTGTGGTCGCGTGGGCCCGACGCCGGGCCCGACGCCGGGGTCGGCAGGGGTACGCCCACGCCGGGGGCGAAGATCACCGAGCTGCCCAGCTCCGGCTTCGGCCCCAGCTCCGGCCCCGGCTCCGGCCCGGGCTTCCGCCCGGCTTCCGGATCCGGTTCCGGCTCCGTGTCGGACACCGCGGGCTCGGGCTTCACGTCTTCCTCCGGCAGCATCAGGTTCTCGATCGGCCGGAACGGCCTCGCCCCGGGCGGGTCCGGTGGTTCCTGCCCGTACCCGGCGACGATCGCGGCCCACGCCGCTTCCTCGTCCAGCGGGGGCACGCCCCCGGACGACTCCTCGTGCTCAGCCACCGCTGGCCGCCCCCTCCCTGCCGACACTCTTCGCGAGCCGCCCGATGAACGCGTAGCTGTCCGCGAAGATCCGCTCCGCGTCATGGTCCAACGTCGCCACGTGGTAGCTCTGTTCCAGCAGGGTCTCGGTGACGTCGGTCGACGACACCCGCGCCAGGATCCGTGCCGAGTCCGCCGGCGGGACCACGTGGTCCTGGGGGCTGTGCAGCAGCAGTAGGGGCTGCGTCACCTGCGGCAGCTCGGTGTCCACCAGCTGGAAGAACTGGCGCAGGGAGTGCGCGGCCCGGGTCGGCACCCGGTCGTAGCCGACCTCCACGGAGCCGGGCTTCGCGATGTCGCTGGCGATCCCCGCCGTCGACCGGACGAAGTGCTTGGCCACCGGAAGGGCGAAGGCCAGCGGGTCGTGCACCTTGTTGGCGGGGTTGACGAGGACGATGCCGCTGATCGCGTCCCCGTGCCGGGCCGCCAGCCGCAGCGTCAGCGCGCCGCCCATCGAGAGCCCGAAGACGAAGACCTGCTCGCACCGGTCCAGCAGCTCGCGCAGCGCCCGGTCGACCTCCGCGTACCAGTCCTGCCAGCCGGTGAGCTGCATGTCCTGCCACCGCGTCCCGTGCCCGGGCAGCAGCGGCAGCGAGACGGTCAGCCCGCGCTCGGCCAGGTACTCGGCCCACGGGCGGAGCGACTGAGGCGAACCGGTGAAGCCGTGACAGAGAAGCACGCCCACTTCTCCGCCCTCGTGGCGGAACGGCTCTGCTCCAGGGAGGACGGGCACCAGGGTCTCCTTCGAAGGGTGGGGGGTGCGTTGCGCTGTGTGACTTCACCGTACGCGACCGGGATGACACCGACCAGGGCCGTCGGCCGCTCCGCGCGGAGCCAGGCGATAAGGTCTGTTCGACAGACACAGGAAGGCTTTCGAGTTGATCTACGGCGCAATGAAGTTCTCCATCGGGGGTTCCCTGAAGCTCGCCTTCAGGCCGTGGGTGGAGGGCCTCGAGAACATCCCCGCCGAGGGGCCGGCGATCCTCGCGAGCAACCACCTGTCCTTCTCCGACTCCTTCTTCCTGCCGGCCGTGCTGGACCGGAAGGTGACCTTCATCGCGAAGGCGGAGTACTTCACCTCCCCCGGGGTCAAGGGCAAACTGACGGCCGCCTTCTTCAAGGGCGTCGGCCAGCTCCCGGTGGACCGCTCCGGAGCGCGCGGCGCGGGCGAGGCCGCCATCAAGAGCGGCATCGAGGTGATCGAGCGCGGGGAGCTCTTCGGTATTTACCCCGAGGGGACGCGTTCACCCGACGGTCGCCTCTACCGCGGCAAGCCCGGCGGGCTGGCCCGGGTGGCGCTCGCCACGGGCGCCCCGGTGATCCCGGTCGCGATGATCGACACCGAGAAGATCCAGCCCCCCGGCAAGGTGGTCCCGAAGCTGATGCGCCCGGGCATCCGGATCGGCAAGCCGCTGGACTTCAGCCGCTACCAGGGCATGGACGGGGACCGCTTCATCCTGCGCTCGGTGACCGACGAGGTCATGTACGAGATCATGAAGCTCTCGGGCCAGGAGTACGTGGACATCTACGCGACGGCCGCCAAGCGGCAGATCGCGGACGCCGAGAAGGCCGCCAGGGCGGCCGAGAAGGCGGAGAAGGCCGAGCTCGCCGAGAAGGCCGAGAAGGCCAAGGAAGAGACGGGCGCGGAGTAGCGCGCGCGGCGGGCCGGCCGGACGGCCGCGCCCGCGGGAACGGGGCGGGTGGGGGAGATGGCGAAGCGCGAGCGCGTCGTACGGATGTCGGTCGAGCAGCCGCTGTGGCGGGCCCTGTCGGTGTACCGGCTGCTCACCATGGTCTACGCGGCCCTGCTGTTCGCGGCGGCCTACCGGAAGTTCGACCAGCCGCTGGTAGCGGTCGGCTACCTCGCCCTCCTCGCCCTCTGGACGCTGGCCACCCACCGCCGGGTGGCGAACGCGGCCAGCTGCACCAAGGGCTTCCTCGTCGCCGACCTCGCGGTCGCGCTGGCCGGCATCCTGCTGACCCCGCTCGCCGACACCCACGAGCGGATCACGTCGGGCGGCCCCACCCTCCCCAGCATCTGGACCGCCGGCTCGGTCCTGGCCTTCGCCCTCAAGGGCGGCTGGCGCTGGGCCGGCTTCGCCTCGACCTTCGTGGCCGCCGCCAACCTCGTCATCCACGGCGGCGACCCCACCCGGGACGCCCTGCACAACGTCCTGCTGGTCTGGGTCGCCTCCATCGCCATCGGGTACGTCGTCGAGGTGGCCCGGGCCAGTGAGGCCACCCTCGCCCGGGCCCTGGAGATCGAGGCCGCCACCCGCGAGCGCGAGCGCCTCGCCCGCGACATCCACGACGGGGTCCTCCAGGTCCTCGCGATGGTCCAGCGGCGCGGCACCGAGCTGGGCGGCGAAGCCGCCGAGCTGGGCCGGATGGCGGGCGAGCAGGAGGTGGCGCTGCGCACGCTGGTCTCCAGCGGGCTGGTCCACCCGTCCCGGGTCTCCCGCGACGGGTCGCTCGGCGCGCTGGTGGACACGTACGAGGTGGAGGAGCCCGGCGCGGACGGAGCCGAGCTGGACCTGCGCTCCCTGCTCGCCCCGCACGCCGGGTCCCGGGTGAGCTTCGCCGAGCCGGGGACCCCGGTGCCGCTGCCGGCGCCCGCCGCGCGGGAGCTGGCGGCCGCGGTCGGCGCGGCCCTCGACAACGTGCGCAAGCACGCCGGGGAAGGGGCCAGCGCCTGGATCCTCGTCGAGGACTGGGGCGACGAGGTGATCGTGACGGTACGGGACGACGGCCCGGGCATCCCGGCCGGCCGGCTCGACCAGGCGGAGGGCGAGGGGCGCATGGGCGTGGCCCTGTCCATCCGCGGACGCCTGCGCGACCTCGGCGGCAGCGCCGAGCTGGTGTCCGTCCCCGGACAGGGCACCGAAGTGGAACTGAAAGTACCGAGGGGGAGAACCCAGTGAACGACGACCGCAGCGAGCTCCAGGACATCAAGGTGATGGTCGTCGACGACCATCCGATGTGGCGGGACGCGGTGGCCCGCGACCTGGCAGCGGCGGGCTTCGACGTCGTCGCCACGGCCGGCGACGGGCCGGAGGCGGTACGCCGCGCCCGTGCGGTGTCGCCGATGGTGCTGGTCCTGGACCTCAACCTGCCGGGCATGCCCGGGGTGCAGGTCTGCAAGGAGCTGGTCGGCGCCGATCCCGCGCTGCGCGTGCTGGTCCTGTCCGCCAGCGGTGAGCACGCCGACGTCCTGGAGGCCGTGAAGTCGGGGGCGACCGGCTACCTGCTGAAGTCGGCCGGCGCCCAGGAGCTGATCGACGCGGTCCGCCGCACGGCGGCCGGTGACCCGGTGTTCACCCCGGGCCTGGCCGGTCTCGTCCTCGGCGAGTACCGGCGCCTGGCCACCGACCCGGCGCCGGCCGCCCCGGACGAGCCGAAGGCCCCGCAGCTGACCGACCGGGAGACCGAGGTGCTGCGGCTGGTGGCCAAGGGGCTCTCGTACAAGCAGATCGCGGAGCGGCTGGTCATCTCCCACCGCACGGTCCAGAACCACGTGCAGAACACCCTGGGCAAGCTCCAGCTGCACAACCGGGTGGAGCTCGTCCGGTACGCGATAGAGCGCGGGCTCGACGACGCGTAACCCGTTCGTACGTCGTACTTACTTCCACCCCGGTTACCCGTACGAGTGAACGGTGTGGGCACAACACCCCTTGATCGCGGCGGAATTGACCAATCCGGGACCCTTGCTGTGACGCACGTCACCATTAGCGTGGCCGTCATGGCGAAGGGAGATTCCATGAAGGTCGGAGTGCTCACCGGCGGCGGAGACTGCCCCGGACTCAACGCGGTGATCAGGGGCGTCGTCCGCAAGGGCACGCAGGAGTACGGATACGGGTTCGTCGGCTTCAAGGACGGCTGGCGGGGGCCGGTCGAGGGGGACACCGTCCCCCTGGACATCCCCGCCGTCCGGGGCATCCTGCCCCGGGGCGGCACCATCCTCGGCTCCTCGCGCACCAACCCGTTCAAGACCGAGAACGGCGTCCGCGCCATCAAGGAGAACCTCGCGAAGTTCGAGGTCGACGCGCTCGTCGCGATCGGCGGCGAGGACACCCTGGGCGTGGCCGCCCGGCTGTACGAGGAGTACGGCGTCCCCTGCGTGGGCGTACCGAAGACCATCGACAACGACCTCTCGGCCACCGACTACACCTTCGGCTTCGACACCGCCGTCGGCATCGCCACCGAGGCCATCGACCGGCTGCACACCACGGCCGAGTCCCACATGAGGGTCCTGGTCGTCGAGGTCATGGGACGGCACGCCGGCTGGATCGCCCTGCACTCCGGGCTGGCGGGCGGCGCCAACGTCATCCTCATCCCCGAGCAGCGCTTCGACGTGGACCAGGTCTGCGCCTGGGTGACCTCCCGCTTCAGCGCGAGCTACGCGCCGATCGTCGTGGTGGCGGAGGGGGCCATGCCCAAGGACGGGGACCTGGTCCTCAAGGACTCCGTCTCCCGGGACTCCTTCGGGCACGTCCGGCTGTCGGGCGTCGGCGAGTGGCTGGCCAAGGAGATCGAGGCGCGCACCGGCAAGGAGGCCCGTACGACGGTCCTCGGGCACATCCAGCGCGGCGGCACCCCGAGCGCCTTCGACCGCTGGCTGGCCACCCGCTTCGGACTGCACGCGATCGACGCGGTGCGCGACGGGGACTTCGGCAAGATGGTCGCGCTGAAGGGGACGGACATCGTCCGGGTGCCGATCGCGGAGGCCACCGCGAAACTGAAGACGGTCGACCCCGCGCTGTACGCGGAGGTCGGGGTCTTCTTCGGCTGAGCGGGCGCGGGCCACGGGTCGTATCGTGACGAAACGACCCGTGGCCGACCTGTGGGGAGCGAGCGTGGAGATCCTGGCCTTCGGAGTGACCGCCGACGAGGAGCCGCTCCTGGAGCGCGCCTTCCGGGAACACTCCGAGGGGCCGCACGAGGTCCGCTGCCTCGACGTCTTCCTCAGCGAGGACACCGCCCCCCTCGCCGCCGGGTACGAGGTCGTCTCCGCCAGCGTCAACGGCGATCTGAGCGGCCGGGTCCTGCGCATCCTGGCCGCCGGGGGCACCCGTATGGTGGCGCAGCGCTCCACCGGCTTCAACAACATCGACCTCGACGAGGCCCGGCGGCTGGGGCTGACCGTCAGCAGGGTCTCGTCCTACTCGCCGTACTCGGTGGCCGAGTTCGCCTGGGCCCTGGCCATGGCGGTGAACCGGCGGATCGTCCGCGCCTCCCACCGCACCCGGGACTTCGACTTCCGGCTGAACGGGCTGATGGGCCGCGACATGCACGGCCGCACGGCGGGCGTCCTCGGCACCGGCAGGATCGGCGAGGCCTTCACCCGGATCGCCCACGGCTTCGGGATGAACCTGCTGGGCTGGGACCTCGTGCCGAACCCGGCCTGCGTGGAGCTGGGCATGAGGTACGTGCACAAGGACGAGCTGTTCGCGGAAGCCGACCTGATCAGCCTGCACGTGCCGCTGCTGGAGTCCACGCACCACATCGTCGACGCGGCCGCCCTGAAGGCGATGCGGGACGACGTGGTGCTGGTGAACTCCAGCCGGGGCGGGCTGATCGACACGGAGGCCCTGGTCACGGAGCTGCGGGCGGGCCGCTTCACGGGGGTGGGCCTGGACGTGTACGAGGCGGAGGCGGGCCTCTTCTTCACGGACAGGTCCCTGGAGGCCGTCGCGGACGACATCCTGGCCCGGCTGGTCACCTTCCCGAACGTGGTGGTGACCAGCCACCAGGCGTACTACACCGAGGACGCGGTCGGACAGATCATCGCGACGACCGTCCGGAACGTGGTGGACTACCTGGCGGGCCGCCGCTCCGAGAACACCCTGGTCCCGGACCCGGCCTGACCCCCGCCCGCCCCCGGGCGCACCGGCCGGGCGGCGCCCGTCACCACGCGGACCATGCCGGACAGCAGCTCCGCGCCGCGCAGGGTGAGGACGGACTCCGGGTGGAACTGGACGCCCGCGAAGCCGCGGTCCGCGCAGCGCAGGGCGTGGACCTCGTCGGTGAGCGGGTCCCGGGAGACCTCCACCCCGTGCGCGGAGAGCTCCGCTTCCGCTCCGGCGTCGCACGCGGCGGTGTACGTGTTGTAGAAGCCCACCGTCTCCGGCGTGCCGAAGAGGTCGACCGTCAGCTGGGCGCCCTGCGCCGGCTCGGCCTTCCGCACCAGCGGCAGTCCCAGCTCCGCCGCGATCAGCTCGTGCCCGAGGCACACCCCCAGCAGCCCGCCGCGGTGGGAGGTGAGCAGGTCCCGCGCCAGCGCGCCCAGCATCCGCATCTTCGGGTCGGCGCCGTCCGCCGGGTTCCCCGGGCCGGGGCCGAGGACGACCGGGCCGTCCCAGGCCAGGGCGAGGGCCCGCAGCCCGGGGTCGTCGTAGCGGCGTACGGTCACCTCCAGCCCGGCCGCCCGCGGGCCCCCCGCTCTCAGGACGTGGGCCAGCATCGCCGTGAAGGTGTCCTCCGCGTCGACCACGAGGGCGTGCCCGCCCGTGGCGGCGGGCCGCTCCTGCATGCGGAGCCAGAACGGCGCCAGGTCCGCCCGCCGCGAGGCCAGGGCCGCCCGCACCCGGGGGTCGTCGGCCAGCCCGGCCGCCCCGGCGGAGGAGGCGGGCCGGGGCGCGGCAGGCCGTACGCCCAGCGCCGCGAGCACCCCGGCGGCCTTGGCGTGGGTCTCGGCCACCTCGCCCAGCGGGTCCGAGTGCCGGACCAGGGTGGCCCCGACCGGTACCCGCAGCACCCCGTCCGGGCCGATGTCGGCGGTGCGGATCAGGATGGGGGAGTCCAGGGTCTGGCCGCCGGCCGCGTCGAGGCCGAGCAGCGCCAGCGCGCCCGCGTAGTAGCCGCGGCCGCCGCTCTCGTACCGCTCGATCACCCGGCAGGCGTTCTGCACGGGCGAGCCCGTCACCGTCGCCGCGAACATGGTCTCCCGCAGGACCTCCCGGACGTCCAGCGAGGAGCGTCCGCGCAGCTCGTACTCGGTGTGCGCGAGGTGGGACATCTCCTTGAGGCGCGGGCCGACGACGGCTCCGCCCATGTCGCCGACCGTGCACATCATCTTCAGTTCCTCGTCGACGACCATCGACAGCTCCTCGGTCTCCTTGCGGTCGGCGAGGAAGGCGAGGAGGGACTCGGCGGTGGGGCCCGACTCCGGGTAGCGGTAGGTGCCGCTGATCGGGTTCATCACGACCGTGCCCCCGGACATCCGTACGTGCACCTCGGGGCTGGCCCCGACCAGGGTGCGGTCCGGAGTGTGGACCACGTACGTCCAGTACGCGCCCCGCTCGCCCTCCAGCAGCCGCCGGAACAGGGCGAGCGCGTCGGCCCGGCCGAAGCCGTCGACGCGGCCCTCGTAGGTGCGCCGGATCACGAAGTTCGCGCCCTCGCCGCGGCCGATCTCCTCGCGGATCACCCGCTCGACGGTGGCCGCGTAGTCCTCGTCGGGGACGTCGAAGCCGCCGCCCTCCACCCGTACGGCGTGGCCGGGGAGCGCGGCCAGCGCGGTGGCGAGCGGGACCTCGTACGCCTCCTCGGCGGCCAGCACGGCCAGCGGCGTGCCGTCGTCGCGCACGTCGAACCCGCGCTCGCGGATCTGCCGGAACGGCACGAGCGCGAGGGTGGGCAGCTCGCGTACGGGCAGGTCGGCGAGGCGGGCGGCCTCGCTGACCGGGCCGAGGAGCACTTCGACGGTGTCGTGGCGGCGGCCCGGGGTGCGCCGGCGCAGCAGCGCGAAGGGCGGGGCCGCGTCGTCGAGGAGCCGGCCGAGGTCGAAATCGGGCCGGGGTACGGAGTGGGTCATGGGGCGTCCTTCCGGTGGGGGTGTCGGAGGGAAGGACGGCCGTGTCCGCACACGGAAAAGGCCGCCCTCCGGGGGCGGCCTGCGTTTCGCTCGTGTCAGTGGGTACGCGAGAGGGGCGGGCCGCCGGGAGCGGGCCACCACCAGTTCAGGCTGGCATGCGCGTACATGGGAGGCACCCTAGCCCACCGGGCGGCCGTCCCGCCGCATCCCGTCTTTTCCGGGCATATGAACCTCGCATTCCGCTCTTCTCCGGCTCCGGGGCCTTCGAACGACACCGTCTCACCAGATGGGCGTCCGGCCGGACACTGCGAACGACGCCGTAATGTGTACGAGGTGACCGTGAACGCTGAAAACCACGCCCTCGCCGCCAAGGCGACCTGGCGAGACCTTCCCGCGGCGCAGCAGCCTTCGTACCCCGATGCCGAGGCCCTGCGCGCTGTCGTCGCGGACCTCGAGTCGTATCCTCCGCTCGTTTTCGCGGGTGAGTGTGACCAGCTGCGCGCCCGTCTGGGAGCCGTCGCCAAGGGCGAGGCGTTCCTGCTTCAGGGCGGCGACTGTGCCGAGGCCTTCGACGCCGTCTCCGCCGACCACATCCGCGCCAAGCTGAAGACCCTGCTCCAGATGAGCGCCGTCCTGACGTACGCGGCCTCCGTGCCCGTCGTGAAGGTCGGCCGCATCGCGGGCCAGTACTCCAAGCCGCGCTCCAAGGACACCGAGACCCGCGACGGCGTCACCCTGCCGACCTACCGCGGCGACTCCGTGAACGGCTTCGCCTTCACCGAAGAGGCCCGCGTCCCGGACCCGGAGCGGCTCAAGCGCATGTACCACGCGTCGGCGTCGACGCTGAACCTGGTGCGCGCCTTCACCACCGGCGGTTACGCCGACCTGCGCCAGGTGCACGCCTGGAACCAGGACTTCGTGAAGTCCTCCCCCTCCGGGCAGCGCTACGAGCAGCTCGCGCGGGAGATCGACAACGCCCTGAACTTCATGAAGGCCTGCGGCACCGACCCGGCCGAGTTCAAGGCGGTGGAGTTCTACGCCTCGCACGAGGCGCTGCTGCTCGACTACGAGGGCGCGCTGACCCGCACGGACTCGCGTACGGGCAAGCTGTACGACACTTCCGGCCACATGGTGTGGATCGGTGAGCGCACCCGCCAGCTGGACCACGCGCACATCGAGTTCTGCTCGCAGATCGCCAACCCGATCGGCATCAAGCTCGGCCCGACCACCTCGGTCGACGAGGCGCTGACGTACATCGACCGCCTGGACCCGGAGCGCGAGCCCGGCCGGCTGACCTTCGTCGTCCGCATGGGCGCCGACAAGGTCCGCGACAAGCTCCCCGAGCTGGTCGAGAAGGTCACCGCCTCCGGTGCGACCGTCGCCTGGGTCACCGACCCGATGCACGGCAACACCTTCGAGGCGGCCTCCGGCCACAAGACGCGCCGTTTCGACGACGTGCTCGACGAGGTCAAGGGCTTCTTCGAGGTCCACAAGGCGCTGGGCACCCACCCGGGCGGCATCCACGTCGAGCTCACCGGTGACGACGTCACCGAGTGCGTGGGCGGCGGCGACGAGATCTTCGTCGACGACCTGCACCAGCGCTACGAGACGGCCTGCGACCCGCGGCTCAACCGGAGCCAGTCCCTGGACCTGGCCTTCCTGGTCGCCGAGATGTACCGCGACCAGTAACGCGATCAGTAAGTAGCTTCCTCCGAGGATGGGGCGCGGATCCATGTGATCCGCGCCCCATCCTCGTACCCGGGTCTTTTAGGTCACCCTAACTTTGGGTACGGTTAGGTAAGCCTCACCGAATAGGGGATGGCCTGCCGAACCGTTCCGCACCAGGGAGGTGAACCGCGTGTACGTCTGCTCTTGCTTCGGGATCACCGACAAGCAGGTCAAGGAACACGCGGCTGCCGGGGCCTGCACCCCCCGCCAGATCGCCTCGGCCACCAAGGCCGGCACCGACTGCGGCTCCTGCGTGCGCACCATCCAGGGCATCCTCGGCCGCGGGGCCTGCCCCCGCCGGGAACTGCTGGAGAAGGGCAACGCCACGGCCGCCGTCCTGGCCGCCGACCCCGGACCGGCGCCCGCGCCGGAACTGGCCGAAGCCGCCTGAGGCCCCCCGGGCCGTCCCGGGAACGCTAGCTCGGCTGCTCGATGAGCTGCGCGATGTACAGCGCCTCGCCGAGGGACTCGATGAGTTCCAGCTGGGTGTCGAGGTAGTCGATGTGGTGCTCCTCGTCCTCCAGGATCTCCTCGAAGAGGCGGGCGGACGTGATGTCGCCCTTCCCGCGCATGACCTCGATGCCGCGCTTGAGGCGGTCGATCGCCTCGACCTCCACCTGCCGGTCCGCCTGGAACATCTCCGTGATCGTCTGTCCCACGCGCACGTGGAAGAGGCGCTGGTAGTTCGGCAGGCCGTCGAGCATCAGGATGCGCTCGGTGATCTTGTCCGCGTGCTTCATCTCATCGATGGACTCTTCACGCGTGTACTTGGCGAGCTTCGTCCATCCCTTGTTGTCCTGGATGCGGTAATGCAGCCAGTACTGGTTGATGGCCGTGAGCTCGCCGGTCAGCTGCTCGTTGAGGAATTCGAGGACCTCGGGGTCGCCCTGCATCGCAGAGGCTCCTTCCAAGCAATGTCAGCTAGTGACTGGGCAGTGCGCGCATCCTTGCACTGCCGTCCTGAGGCGTCCAGTAAGTGCCTCCTTAGTGGGAGTTGCCAGGACTTGCCTGAATCGGGTCGTACCTGGTCGTGACCACACCGCCACGTCTGTCACCATGGAGGCATGGGTCAGCCGGAAAGCCGGGAATCTCCGGGAGCAGAGCAGCTCGAGCTGCCTCCGGGGCAGCGGTTGCAGCGGGGTTGGCCCGTCACCCATTACGGTCCCGTGCCCAAGTTCAAGCCGGACCGCTGGGAGTTCCGGGTCTTCGGCGCGACCGCCGACGGTGAGAAGCACTGCTGGAAGCACGAGGAGTTCGCGGCCCTGCCGTTCGAATCGGTCGTGGCCGACCTGCACTGCGTCACCAAGTTCAGCATGCCGGGCGCCGAATGGGGCGGTGTGCTGGCGCGTACCGTACTGGCCCTGGCCCCGCCGGCCCCGCAGGTCACGCATGTGATGGTGTGGGCCGAGTACGGCTTCAGCTCCAACATGAGACTGGCCGACTTCGCCTCCGACCGGACCGTCTTCGCCACCCACATGGGCGGCGAACTGCTGACGGCCGAGCACGGTTTCCCGCTGCGGCTCGTGGTCCCGCACCTGTATGCCTGGAAGGGCCCCAAGTGGGTCCGCGGCGTGGAGTACATGACCGCCGACCGCCGGGGCTTCTGGGAGGAGCGCGGGTACCACAACATCGGCGACCCCTGGCGCGAGCAGCGCTACTCGTACCAGGAGGAACCGGGCGACGGTCCGGAGCTGTAGCTGGACTAGTGGTGGTACTGGTGGACCACCGCGTGGCCCTTGCCGCGGCCGATCATCCACTTGTTGACCGGGGTGGTGATCACGAAGGCGGCCGCCAGGGCGATCGCCAGGACGATCCAGAACAGCGGAGCCGACAGGTGCGCGTCCATCGCGCCCGGCCACAGGGCGATCACGCCGTTGTCGATCAGCTCCATGACGGCGATGGACAGGGTGTCGGCCGCCAGCGCCACCCGGACGGCCGAACGGAAGCCCACGCCGGCCGCGAGGATGCCGCGCAGGGTGAGCGCGTAGCCGAAGAAGAAGGCGAGGACGATCGCCAGGGCCATGGTCGGGACGTTCCCCCAGCCCAGGGCGGTGCCGATCACCATGCCGAGCACCTCGCCGATGGCGCATCCGGTGAGGCAGTGCAGGGTGGCCCGGGCGGCCATGGCCCAGCTGACCTCGCCGCCGTGGGCGTGGCCCTGGTGCGCGTCGTGGCCATCGTGCTCCGGTCCGTGGTGCTGGTGGTGCTGGTGCTCGTGGTGTGCGTGCTCCATGACAACCCCCTGAAGGCTTGAGGAAAACGCCGGTAGCGGTCCCGTCGACACGTCAGAACCGTATACCCCCTGGGGGTAATCCTCAACAGATCTTCAGCGTGTCAGTGCAGGTCCCGGAGCTCCTTCAGCAGCGCCACGTCGGCCGCGTGCCCCTCCTTGCCGCCCGGCGTCTCGATGACCAGCGGTACGCCGTCCGTCTCCGGGTGCGAGAACAGCTCGGCGAAGGCGTCCCGGCCGATGTGGCCCTGGCCGATGTTGGCGTGCCGGTCCTTGTGGGCGCCGACGCCCTCCTTGGAGTCGTTGGCGTGGATCAGCTTCAGCCGGCCCGCCCCCACCGTCTCCACCAGCAGGTCCAGCGTCTGCTTGGTGCCGCCGGGCTCCGCCAGGTCGTGCCCGGCCGCGAAGATGTGGCAGGTGTCCAGGCAGATGCCGAGCTTCGGGTGATGGTCCAGCGCGTCGAAGTACGGGCCGAAGTCCCAGGTGCGCGAGCACAGGGAGGAGCCCTGTCCGGCCGTGGACTCCAGCAGCAGGAAGGGGTCGTCCTCGTGCGTCAGCTCGTCCAGCAGCGGCAGCATGTGCTCCCTGACCTGCGCGTACGCGGCCTCGCGCGGTCGGCCCCCGGTCGCCGAGCCGGTGTGCACGACCACCCCGAGCGCGCCGATCTCCCGGGCCCGGCGCAACGAGTGCCGCAGGGAATCCACCGACTTCTCGACGGTCGACGCGGTGTGGGAGCCGAAGTTGATCAGGTACGGCGCGTGCACGTACGCCGGGACCGACTCCTCGGCGCACCGGGCGCGGAACAGCTCGTCCTGCGCCGGGTTCCCGGTCGGGGTGGCCCAGCCGCGGGGATTGGCGACGAAGACCTGGACGGCCTCGGCGCCCATCTCCCGGGCGTAGGCGAGGCCGACCGAAGCCAGCCCGCCGGCGACGGGGACGTGCCCGCCCACGGGATTTCGTATCACTGGCGGCTCAGAGCCCCTTGGTCTTGACGGTGATCGTGCTGCCCTCGGGGGCGCTCTGGCCGGCGGGCACCGACTGGGTGTCCACCGTGCTGCTGAAGGACAGGAAGGGGCGCTCCACCTTCACCTTGAAGCCCAGGGCCTCCAGGGTCTTGCGGGCGACGTCCACGTCCTGGCCGGTGACGCTCGGGACCTGGACCTGGCGCGGTCCCTTGGACAGGGTCAGGGTGACCGTGTCGCCCGCGGCGGCCTGGGTGCCGGCGGCAGCCGACTGGTTGGCCACCGTACCGGCGGGGGAGGGGGAGTTGACCTGGTCGGCGGCCGTCTCCACCTTCAGGCCGAGCGCCTCCAGCGCGGCCCTGGCCTGGTCGACGGACTTGCCGGTGACGCTCGGGACCTGCACGGGGCGGCCCTTGCTGACCAGGAGCGCGACCGCGGTGTCGGGGGCCCGCTTCTGGCCGCCCGCCGGATCGGTGCTGATCACCGAGCCCTGGGCGACGTCCTGACTGAAGGCCTGGGTGACGATGCCGGGGGCCAGCCCCGCCTTCGTCAGCTCCTCCTTGGCCGCCTCCAGCGGCCTGCCCTTGAGGTCGGGCACGCTGACCACCTCGGGGCCCCGCGAGACGACGATGACGACCGCGTCGTTGCCGCGGATCTGCTTGCCACCGCCAGGGCTGGTCTCCATGACCGTGCCCCGGTCGAAGGCCTCGCTGAACTTCCGGTCGACCTTCTTGACGCCCAGGCCGGCCGCGGAGAGCTCCGCCCGCGCCTGCGCCTCCGTCTTGCCGAGGAGGTTCGGGACCTTGGTGAACTGGCCGGAGTTGATGTACCAGACGCCGCCGCCGATGCCGAGGGCCAGCAGGATCCCGGCGATGACGAGGAAGATCCCGCGCCGGGGCGCCCGCCGGGGCGGGGCGGCCGGAGCCCGCTCCGGAGCCGGCGGGCGCTCCAGCCGGGAGGTGTGGTGCACCGGCCGGCTCTGCCCCACCGGGCGCGGGATCACGCTGGTGCGGTCCTCGGCGGCGGACCGCTCCTGCGCCCGGGCCTGCGGCGGTACGGCGTCCAGCTCGGCCTCGCTGAGCCGCGCCCGGGCCTCCCGGGCCAGGCCGAGCAGGGCGGCGGCGTCGTACGGGCGCAGCTCGGGACTGCGGGCGGCGGCGTGCGCGACCAGCTCGTCGAGCGCGGCGGGCAGGCCGGGGACGGCGGCGGACGGGGGCGGGACGTCCTCGTTCAGGTGCTGGTAGAGGACCTGGGCGGCGGTGCCGCCGGTGTGCGGCTTGGAGCCGGTGAGCATCTCGTACAGGACGACACCGCAGGCGTAGACGTCCACGCGGGTGTCGGTGACCCCGTCCTCGATCTGCTCGGGCGCGAGGTAGGAGACGGTGCCCAGGATCGAGCCGGTGGTGTTGGTGGCCGAGTCCACGGAGCGGACCAGGCCGAAGTCGGCGACCTTGACGCTGCCGTCGTCGCCGATCAGGACGTTCTCGGGCTTCATGTCCCGGTGGACGAACCCGGCGCGGTGGGCGGTGCCGAGGGCGGCGAGGACCGGTTCCAGGATGTCGAGCGCGGCCCGCGGCTGGAGCGCGCCGCGCTCGCGCAGGACGTCGCGCAGGGTGCAGCCGGAGACGTACTCCATGGCCAGGTAGGTGTACGGCCCGTCCGTGCCCTGGTCGAAGACGGCGACCACGTTGGGGTGGGCGAGGCGCGCCACGGACTTCGCCTCGCGGATGAAGCGGTCGACGAAGACGGCGTCGGCGGCGAGGTCCGGGTGCATGATCTTGAGCGCGAGGACCCGGTCGAGGCGGGTGTCGACGGCCCGGTAGACCGTCGCCATGCCGCCGGCCGCGATGCGGGCGTCTACGCGGTAGCGGCCGTCGAGCACGCGCCCGACGAGGGGGTCATCCAGGGTCGTATCCACCCGGCGATTCTACGAGGGCCCCCACCCCCGTCGGCCGGGGCGTCCACGCTTGCAGCGCGGTCGTGACATGGGGGCCTGCGGTTCGGGCCCGCCATCTCCCCCGCGAGGCGTGGGACGGGCCGGCGGCTGCCCCCCGCCTCCCCGTCTGCGGGCCGGTGGGTGGGGGAGCGGTGGCCCCTGGGGCGGTCTCAGTGAAGCTTTGGGGGTTTCCCGGCAGTCCCATCGTCCTTCCGGTGCGTGCCGGTCCCTCAAGGGCGCTCACTTCGTTCGCGTCACTGCGTGATCGCCTTCGGCGACCCTTGACCGACCGACCCGCCCCGGAATGCCGAAAGACTGCCGGGAAGCCCCCAAAAGAACGGTCACGGTCCAAGGGCAAGGGACGGGTCTCTCAGGGATGAGCCGAGGCGCCGGGCCGTGGCCGGCCGGGCATCCGGGCCCCTCGATCCCTGCCCAGGGCCGGGGGCCGGATGCCTGCACCACATGGTGACCAGATCCCCCTGCGGCGCCCCAGGCGCAGCAGACCACTACGCGCTCCTCTCGTTTTGGCGGC
>NZ_JBVHWK010000023.1:0-129963 GCF_055569445.1 Streptomyces sp. NPDC029122
ACGCCCGGTTACATTCCGAACCCGGAAGCTAAGCCTTTCAGCGCCGATGGTACTGCAGGGGGGACCCTGTGGGAGAGTAGGACGCCGCCGAACAATCTTTCAAAGGACCCTTGGTCCAGCGTTCAACGCTGGACCAAGGGTCCTTTTTGTTTTTCACATCCTTACGCCGAAGCGCGGCCATGAGCTGGCTGCGCGAGAATGACTAGCGGTACCCCGAAGACAGGAGTCACACCCATGTCCAACTACTCCGACGATCGTCCGGAGCGCGAGCCTCGGCGCAACGACGGCGGTGACAGGGGCGGCTACCGCGGCGGTCGTGACGACCGTGGCGGCGACCGCGGTGGCTTCCGTCGCGACGACCGCGGCGGCCGGCCTGCTGCCGGTGGCGGCTTCCGCCGTGATGACCGTGGCGGCCGTCCCGCCGGTGGCGGTTTCCGTCGCGATGACCGCGGTGGGGACCGTCCGGCCACCCCGCGTCGTGACGACGACCGTGGCGGGCGTCCCGCCGGCGGTGGCTTCCGCGGCGGTCGCGATGACCGTGGTGGGGACCGTCCGTCCTTCCCGCGCCGTGATGACCGTGGTGGGGAGCGTCCGTCCTTCCCGCGTCGCGACGACCGTGGTGGGGACCGTCCGTCCTTCCCGCGTCGCGACGACCGTGGGGGCGACCGTCCGTCGTTCCGTCGTGACGACCGGGGTGAGCGTCCCAGCTACCCGCGCCGCGACGACGACCGCGGTGGGCGTCCCTCCTACCCCCGCCGCGATGACGACCGCGGTGGTTTCCGCGGTGGCCGTGATGACCGTGGTGGGGACCGTCCGTCCTTCCCGCGCCGCGACGACCGTGGGGGCGACCGTCCGTCGTACCCGCGCCGTGACGACCGGGGCGACCGCCCCAGCTACCCCCGCCGCGATGACGACCGTGGTGGTTTCCGCGGTGGCCGTGATGACCGTGGTGGGGACCGTCCGTCCTTCCCGCGCCGCGACGACCGTGGTGGGGACCGTCCTTCGTTCCGTCGTGACGACCGGGGTGAGCGTCCCAGCTACCCGCGCCGTGACGACGACCGCGGTGGGCGTCCCTCCTACCCCCGCCGCGATGACGACCGCGGTGGTTTCCGCGGCGGTCGTGATGACCGTGGTGGGGACCGTCCGTCCTTCCCGCGCCGCGACGACCGTGGGGGCGACCGTCCTTCGTTCCGTCGTGACGACCGGGGTGAGCGTCCCAGCTACCCGCGCCGCGACGACGACCGCGGTGGGCGTCCCTCCTACCCCCGCCGTGACGATGACCGTGGTGGTTTCCGTGGTGGCCGTGATGACCGTGGTGGCGACCGCCCGTCCTTCCCGCGCCGCGACGACCGTGGGGGCGACCGTCCGTCGTACCCGCGCCGTGACGACCGGGGTGGCGACCGTGGTGGGTACCGTGGCGGCCGCGATGACCGTGGTGGCGACCGCGGCGGCTTCCGCCGTGACGACCGTGGTGACCGCGAGTTCCGTGCCGACCGTGACCCGGTCAAGCGGCTTCCGATCGACGACGACGTCACCGGTCACGAGATCGACGCCGATGTGCGCCAGGAGCTCCTGAGCCTGCCCAAGGGTCTGGCCGAGGAGGTCTCGCGCAACCTGGTCATGGTGGCCCGGCTGATCGACGAGGACCCCGAGCAGGCGTACGCGTACTCCCGCATCGCCCTGCGTCTGGCCTCCCGTGTCGCCGCCGTGCGCGAGGCCGCCGGCTTCGCCGCGTACGCGACGCAGAAGTACAGCGAGGCGCTCGCGGAGTTCCGTGCCGCCAAGCGGATGACCGGTTCCGTCGAGCTGTGGCCCGTGATGGCCGACTGCGAGCGCGGCCTCGGCCGTCCGGAGCGGGCGCTGGCCATGGCCGGCGAGCCCGAGGTGCAGAAGCTGGACAAGGCCGGCCAGGTCGAGATGCGTCTGGTCGCGGCCGGTGCCCGGCGGGACATGGGTGAGCTCGACGCCGCCATCGTGACCCTGCAGAGCCCCGAGCTGGCCTCCAGCTCCGTGCAGCCGTGGACCGCGCGCCTGCGCTACGCCTACGCCGACGCCCTGCTGGCGGCCGGTCGTGAGGACGAGGCCCGCGAGTGGTTCGCGAAGACCCTCGAGGCCGACAAGGACGGCGCGACCAACGCCTCCGACCGGCTCGCCGAGATCGACGGCGTGGAGTTCGTGGACGCCGGTGCGGTCGACGGGGACCTCGAGGACCTCGACGACGTCGACGTCGACGCCGACGCCGACGAGGAGGACGAGGAGCAGGACGAGGACCCGGCCGAGGTGGCCGCCGCCGAGCGCGCCTCCGACCAGGCCGAGTACTACGACGAGGACGACGAGGAGTACGAGCCCGTCGACGACGCCGAGGTCGACGTGACCGACGAGATCGTGGTCGTGGAGGACGACGAGCGCGGCAAGGCGTAACCGCCGGCTCGTCGGAGGACGACGGAAGGGCGGCACCCCCTCGGGGGTGCCGCCCTTCCGTGTGTCCGGGGCCGCTCAGTCCAGACTGCGGAGCACCAGGCCGGTGGCCGGCTTCGGTCCGAACGAAGTGGACTTCCGGGGCATCGTGACGCCCTGGCGGGCCAGGTCCCGGACGACCTCCTCGCGCACGGGGTGCAGCAGGACCGCCGTGCCGCCGTGCCGTTCGGCCATGGCGACGGTGGCGGCGGCGTCGTGGATGTACGTGATGTGGTCCGGCGCGTCCGGGATCTGCCACAGGGCGTCGAGGAGGGAGGCGTGCAGCACGGTCGCGTCCAGCCGGCGCCACGCCTCGGGGCGGTCGCGCCGCACCGTGCGCTCGATGAGGGCCGGGTCCGGGTCGGTGACCAGGTGGAAGCTGCCGTCGCCGCCGAGGAGGAAGGCGTTGCCGCGCTCCGAGGCGTCCGCGAGTGCCTCCAGGGCCAGGGGCAGGGGTCCCTGGACGGGGCGCACCCGGAAAGAGCCCTCGACCTTGGCCAGTGCCTCGCTCAGGGGGAGGCGGCGCAGCATGCGGTGGATGGCCCGGACCTGGAGCGGGTAGCGGGCGGTGTCGACGAGGAGGACCAGGCCGAAGTCCCAGGGGGTGGCGGGGCCGTGCTCCTCCTGGAGGCGCAGGTAGGTGGCCCAGCGGTGGTGGCCGTCGGCGATGAGGGCCTGGCGGTGGGCCAGGTCGGCGGTGATGACGGCCAGTTCGGCGGGGTCCGTGACGGCCCAGAGGCTGTGGCGGAAGCCGTCCTCGGTGACGGTGGACAGCAGGGGTTCCCGGGCGGCGGTGTCCTCGACGACGGCGGCCGCTCCGGTGCCGGGGCCGTCGCCCCGGTAGGTGAGGAGGAGCGGTTCCAGGTTGGCGGAGGTGGCGCGCATCAGGCCCGCCCGGTCGGTGACCACGTCCGGCATGACGTCCTCATGGGGGAGGACCACGCCCGCCTCGGCGGGGGAGAGGGCGAGGGCGCCGATGATTCCGCGCTGGAGGAGGCCCGGCCTGCGCTGCTCGTAGACGTAGAGCGCGGGCTGCGGGTCGTCGCTGAGGACGCCCTCGGCGAGCCAGTCGCGCAGGGTGCGGGCGGCCTGCTCGTTGCGCGCGGCCGGGGTCTCGGCCTGGGGGAGGATCAGCCGGACGATGTTGTGCGGGTCCGCGGATTCGAGGTAGTCGACTCCGTCGGGGCGTACGACCACGTCGTACGGCGGCGAGGTCACTGCCGCCAGGCTGCCGACGCGCTCCGGGACGTAGCGCAGTCCGTGGAAGGGGATCAGGCGCAGGCCGTGCTCCGCGTTGCCAGGTGTGGTCATTGGTGCATGGTAAGACCCGTCTCGGGATGCGGGATGATCGGGGGAGTTACGGGGTAGCGCAAACTCGGACAAGATCGATCGTAAGAATCCCGATGTCTCGAGCGTTGTTGGAACGGTTCAGAAGGAGTGGCCAGATGACCCGGCAGAGCAGGACCGGCCCCGCGGGCAGTGAGCGGAGTCTGCACCAGGCGTACGACACGGCGCTGCTCGATCTGGACGGGGTGGTGTACGCGGGCGGGCACGCGATCGCGCACGCGGTGGAGTCCCTGGCCGCGGCCCGGGAGGGCGGGATGCACCTGGCGTACGTCACGAACAACGCGCTGCGGACCCCGGACGCCGTCGCGGAACACCTGAGCGAGCTGGGCATCCCCACGGAGGCGGGTGAGGTGATCACCTCCGCTCAGGCGGTGGCCCGGCTGATCGCGGAGCAGGTGGAGCCGGGTTCGAAGGTGCTGGTGATCGGCGGCGAGGGGCTGCGGGTCGCGCTGCGCGAGCGCGGGCTGGTTCCGGTGGAGTCGGCGGAGGAGGAGGGGCTCGCGGCGGTCGTGCAGGGCTACGGCGGGCCGGACCTGGCGTGGGGGCGGTTCGCGGAGGCCTCGTACGCGATCAACCGCGGGGTGCCGTGGTTCGCGTCGAACACCGACCTGACGATTCCGGGGGCGCGCGGGATCGCGCCGGGCAACGGGGCGGCCGTGCAGGTCGTACGGATCGCCACGGGCGCGGAGCCGCAGGTGGCGGGAAAGCCGCTGCCGCCGATGCACCGGGAGACGGTGCTGCGGACCGGGGCGCGGCGGCCGCTGGTAGTGGGCGACCGGCTGGACACCGACATCGAGGGCGCGTTCAACGGTGACGTGGATTCGCTGCTGGTGCTGACCGGGGTGACGGACGCGGCGCAGCTGCTGCGGGCCGAGCCGAGGCACCGGCCGACCTATGTGGACCGGGATCTGCGGGGGCTGCTGACGGGGCAGCCGGAGGTGCTGGAGCACGCGGGCGGCCGGCGGTGCGGTGACTGGACCGCGGTGCACGTGGACGGCCGTCTGGACGTGGAGCCGGCGGGGTCCGCGGACGGGCCGGCGGGCGATCCGGTCGACGGACTGCGGGCGCTGTGCGCGGTGGCCTGGTCGCGGGCCGGGGACGGGGTGTACACGGGTGAGGTGGAGAAGGCGCTGGCGAGGCTGGGGTTCTGAGCCCGCGGTCCCGACCGCCCGGGTGATCAGCACAGGCAGGGTAGGCTAACCTAACCTCGTGTTGGTTGAGAGTCCCCCCGAATCCGAGCGGAGCGCGCCGCCGTCGCCCGTGGCCCGTCCACGGCACGCGGTGCGCGTCGCCGGCCTGCTGATCGCCCTCGCCGTGCTGGCCCTGGTCGCGGTGACGAGCATCGCCGTGGGCGCCAAGCCCATGGCGCTGGACCAGGTCTGGCACGGCCTGTTCCACTACACCGGCACCACCAACGACGTGGTCGTACGGGACCTGCGGGTCCCGCGCACCGTCCTCGGCGTGATGGTCGGGCTCGGACTCGGCCTGTCCGGCGCGGTGATGCAGGCGCTGACCCGCAACCCGCTGGCCGAGCCCGGCATCCTCGGCGTCAACGCGGGCGCCGCGGCCGCCGTCGTCTCGGCGATCAGCTTCTTCGGAGCCAGCACGCTGAGCGAGTTCGTCTGGTGGGCCTTCCTCGGCGCCGCCGCGGTCTCCGTCGCCGTGTACGTACTCGGCGGCAGCCGCAGCGCGACACCGGTGCGCCTCGCGCTCGCCGGTACGGCGGCCAGCGCGGCGCTCGTCGGCTACATCAACGCCGTACAGCTGATGGACACCAAGGCACTGGACAAGTTGCGCTTCTGGACGGTGGGCTCGCTGGCCTCGGCCACCATGGACACCGTCCGGCAGGTGGCCCCCTTCCTGCTCGTCGGCGCCGTGCTCGCCCTGGTGCTGGGCCGGCCGCTCAACGCGATGGCGATGGGCGACGACACCGCGCGGGCGCTCGGCGCGCACCTGACGCGGACCCGGATCCTCGCCATGGCCGCCATCACCCTGCTCTGCGGGGCGGCCACGGCCGCCTGCGGGCCGATCGTCTTCATCGGACTGATGATCCCGCACCTGGCCCGTCTGGTGACCGGCCCCGACATGCGCTGGGTGCTCGCGTACTCGGCCGTCCTGTCACCCGTGCTGCTGCTCGGCGCCGACGTGGTGGGACGGGTCGTCACCCGGCCCTCCGAGCTCCAGGTCGGCATCGTCACCGCCCTCGTCGGCGGCCCCGTCTTCATCTACCTGGTTCGGCGCAAGAGGATGGCCCAGCTGTGACCGCGACCCCCGCCGCCCCGACCTCCCGGCTCCGGGCCCTGCGCGGACCCGGCCGGGTCTCGCTGCGCGTCGAGCCGCGCGCGCTGGTGACCGGGCTGGCCCTGGCCGTGGCGACGCTGCTGCTGGCCGTCGTGCTCATCGGCACCGGCGACTTCGAGATCGCGCCCTGGGACGTCGTACGGACCCTGCTGGGCAACGGAGCCCCGGCCGACGACTTCATCGTCAACGACCTCCGGCTGCCGCGGGTCCTGGTCGCCGTGCTCGTCGGCGCGGCCCTCGGGATGGCCGGGGCGGTCTTCCAGTCCGTCTCGCGCAATCCGCTCGGCTCCCCGGACCTGCTCGGCTTCGGGTACGGCTCGGCGGTCGGCGCGCTCGTCGTCATCGTCCTCTTCAAGGGCGGCGCCACCGAGGTCGCGCTCGGCGCGGTCGTCGGCGGTCTGCTGGCGGGAGCCGCCGTCTACCTCCTCGCGTACAAGCAGGGGATCCAGGGGTACCGGCTGGTGCTCGTGGGCATCGGGGCCTCGGCCGTCCTCGTGGCGCTCATCCAGTACCTGATCTCCAAGGCGCAGATCGCCGAGGCCACCCGGGCGATGGTGTGGCTGACCGGCTCGCTGGCCGGGCGGGACTGGGCGCAGGTGTGGCCGCTGCTGGCGACCTGCGCGCTGCTGTTCCCGCTGGTCCTCGGGCAGAGCCGGGCCCTGCGGACGATGGAGATGGGCGACGACGCCGCGTACGCGCTGGGCGTGCCGGTGGAGCGGACCCGGATGCTGCTGATGCTGGCGGCGGTCCTGCTCACCACCGCCGCCGCGGCCGCGGCCGGGCCGATCAGCTTCGTCGCGCTGGCCGCGCCGCAGCTGGCCCGGCGGCTGTCGCGGTCGCCCGGGTCGAACCTGCTGACCGGCGCGCTGATGGGCGCCGTCCTGCTGCTGGCCTCGGACCTGGCCTCGCAGCGGGCCTTCGGCGCGGACCAGCTGCCGGTGGGCGTGGTCACGGGGCTGGTCGGCGGCGTCTACCTGCTCTGGCTGCTTACGGAGCGCAAGGCGGGACGTATATGAACAAGCAGGTCGAAACGAGGAGTGGGCAAGTGCAGAGGCTGAGCGCGGAGGACGTCACCCTCGGCTACGACCAGCGGGTCATCGCGGAGAACCTGTCGGTGGAGATCCCCGACAACTCCTTCACCGTGATCGTGGGCCCCAACGCCTGCGGCAAGTCGACGCTGCTGCGGGCCCTGTCGCGGATGCTGAAGCCGGCCGCCGGGCGGGTGCTGCTCGACGGGCAGGCGATCTCCTCGCTGCCCGCGAAGAAGGTGGCGAGGACGCTGGGCCTGCTCCCGCAGTCCTCGATCGCGCCGGACGGCATCACGGTCGCCGACCTGGTCTCGCGCGGCCGCTACCCGCACCAGGGGCTGCTGCGCCAGTGGTCGGCGGAGGACGAGCGGATCGTCATCGAGTCGATGGCCTCCACCGGGGTGGCCGAGCTCGCCGACCGGGCGGTGGACGAGCTGTCGGGCGGCCAGCGCCAGCGGGTGTGGATCGCGATGGCCCTGGCCCAGCAGACCCCGCTGCTGCTGCTGGACGAGCCGACGACCTACCTGGACATCCAGCACCAGCTCGACGTGCTCGACCTGTGCGCGGAGCTCCACGAGACGCAGGGCCGGACCCTGGTGGCGGTGCTGCACGACCTCAACCACGCGGCCCGCTACGCCACCCACCTGATCGCCCTGCGCGGCGGCGTGGTCGTCGCCGAGGGTCCGCCGGCCGAGGTGGTCACCGCCGAGCTGGTGGAGGAGGTGTTCGGGGTGCGCTGCCAGATCATCGACGACCCGGAGACCGGTACGCCGCTGGTGGTCCCGGCGGCCCGGAAGGCCCGTGCGAAGGCCGCCGTCTGAGCGGGGAGCCTCCCGGCGCCGAAGCGGCCGCGGCGCGTCAAGAAGACGGCTAGAGCATGCTCTTGAGGCGCAGCAGGTCGCGGAAGCCGGCCTCCAGCCGGACCCGGCCCGAGGCCCAGGCCTTGGCGAACCTCAGCTCCCCGGCGACCAGCCCGAGGAGGTCGTCGCCGGTCATCGCCAGCCGGATCTCCGCCTTGGCGCGGGGCGCGCCGGGCGCGAGTCCGTCCACCCGGATCCGGCCGCCCTCGAGGCGGCCGGTGAAGGTCTCGTCGAGGTCGGTGATGTGGCAGCTCAGGGAGCGGTCGAGGGCCGCGGCGCCGCGTACGTCGCCGTCGGCGGCCGCCAGATTGTCGGAGAGTCGGTCGAGTGCCGCGCGGCACTCCTGGATCGTAGCCATGGTGATCACGACCGTACCGCAGAGCCGCGGGTGGTGAGCGCCGTGCTTCGGGGTAGCGTCGGGGCATGACCGACGCACAGTCCGGGAGCGTTCCGGACGTCCCCCGCGAGCCCGGCGCCCCCGCCGCCGGGCCGGCCGTCGAACCCGCAGGATCCGCGCCGCTGGGCCTCGTACGGACCCCCACCGGCCACGCCGGGGTGGACGCGCACCTGGAGCGGCTGGCGGACGCGGACCACCTGGCGGCGGACCGGCACGCCGAGGTGTACGAGGATGTGCACAGGGGACTGCGCGAGGCGCTGGACGCGCTGGACGCACCGCCCGTCCCCGGACCTTACGAAAACAGGAGCTGAACCGAACGTGGCAGGAGTGGCACGCCGCCGCCTGGACGCCGAACTGGTACGCCGCAGCATGGCCCGCTCGCGGGAGCACGCGGCCCAGCTGATCGCCGCGGGCCGGGTGACCGTGGGCGGTACCACCGCCACCAAGCCGGCCACCCAGGTCGAGACCAGCGCGGCCCTCGTCGTCCTCAAGGACGACAGCGACCCCGACTACGTCTCCCGGGGCGGCCACAAGCTGGCCGGCGCGCTCGAGGCCTTCCGGCCGCTCGGGCTCGCGGTCGAAGGCCGCCGGGCGCTGGACGCGGGGGCCTCGACGGGCGGCTTCACCGATGTGCTGCTGCGTGCGGGCGTGGCCCACGTCGTCGCCGTCGACGTCGGCTACGGACAGCTCGCCTGGTCGCTGCAGAGCGACGAGCGGGTCACCGTCAAGGACCGTACGAACGTCCGCGAGCTGACCCTGGACCTGATCGACGGCGTCCCGGTGGACCTGGTCGTCGGAGACCTGTCCTTCATCTCCATCGGGCTGGTGCTGCCGGCGCTGGTGCGGTGCACGGCGCCGGACGCCGACCTGGTGCTGATGGTGAAGCCGCAGTTCGAGGTGGGCAAGGACCGCCTGGGCAGCGGCGGTGTGGTGCGCAGCCCCGAGCTGCGGGCCGAGGCGGTGCGGGAGGTCGCGGCGCAGGCCTGGAAGCTGGGGCTGGGCGTGCTCGGGGTGACGGCGAGCCCGCTGCCGGGGCCGTCGGGCAACGTCGAGTACTTTCTGTGGCTTCGGGCGGGGGCACCGGCACTCGACCCGGGGGATGTCGACCGTGCAGTGGCGGAGGGGCCGCAGTGACAGGTGTGTCAGCAGGTTCAGCACGTCGGGTGGAATCGGAGGGCCCGGGGCCGGGGGAGGCCGCGGAGCCGGCGGGGCCGCGGACCGTCTTCCTGGTCGCGCACACGGGCCGGCCCGCCGCGATCCGCAGTGCGGAGCTGGTGGTGCAGGGGCTGCTGAAGTCGGGGATCGGGGTGCGCGTCCTGGAGTACGAGGCGCGGGACCTGCCGCTGCCGCCCGAGGTGCAGCTCGTCTCCGAGTGCACGCCCGTGGCGCTCGAGGGGTGCGAGCTGCTGATCGTGCTGGGCGGGGACGGGACCCTGCTGCGCGGCGCGGAGTTCGCCCGCGGCTCGGGGGTGCCGATGCTGGGCGTCAACCTGGGCCGGGTGGGGTTCCTCGCCGAGGCCGAGCGCGACGACCTGGACAAGGTCGTGGACCGGGTGGTGACCCGGTCCTACGAGGTCGAGGAGCGGATGACCCTCGACGTCCTCGTACGGACCAACGGGGACGTGGTGCACCGGGACTGGGCGCTGAACGAGGCCGCCGTCCAGAAGGTGTCCGCCGAGCGGATGCTGGAGGTGGTCCTGGAGATCGACGGGCGCCCGGTGACCGGCTTCGGCTGCGACGGCATCGTCTGCGCGACGCCGACGGGCTCCACGGCGTACGCCTTCTCCGCGGGCGGGCCGGTGGTCTGGCCGGAGGTGGAGGCGCTGCTGATGGTGCCGATCAGCGCGCACGCGCTGTTCGCGAAGCCGCTGGTGACCTCGCCCACCTCGGTGCTGGCCGTGGAGGTGCAGAACGGCACCCCGCACGGCGCCCTGTGGTGCGACGGGCGCAGGACGTTCGAGCTGCCCGCCGGGGCCCGGGTGGAGGTCCGCCGGGGGACGGTGCCGGTGCGGCTCGCCCGGCTGCACCACGCGTCCTTCACGGACCGGCTCGTGGCGAAGTTCGCGCTGCCGGTCTCGGGATGGCGCGGAGCGCCGCACTAGCCCCTCTAATAGCACATCCGTTCGGGAAACTTCGGGCGGGTGAGGTCACATGGCACCGGTGAAACCTCGGTATCGTCGTCCCGTGCTTGAGGAGATGCGGATACGGTCGCTCGGGGTCATCGACGACGCGGTGGTCGAGCTGTCGCCCGGTTTCACCGCGGTGACCGGCGAGACCGGTGCGGGCAAGACGATGGTCGTCACCAGCCTCGGGCTGCTGCTCGGCGGCCGCGCCGACCCGGCCCTGGTGCGGATCGGGGCCAAGGCGGCGGTGGTCGAGGGCCGCGTCGTCATGAGCCCCGACGCGCCCGCCGCCCTGCGGGCCGAGGAGGCCGGGGCCGAGCTCGACGACGGCGCCCTGCTGATCAGCCGGACCGTGTCCGCCGAGGGCCGCTCGCGAGCCCACGTCGGCGGCCGCTCCGTGCCCGTCGGCCTGCTCGCCGAGCTCGCCGACGACCTCGTCGCCGTCCACGGCCAGACCGACCAGCAGGGCCTGCTGCGCCCGGCCCGCCAGCGCCGGGCCCTCGACCGGTACGCCGGCGACGCCGTCGCCGTCCCCCTGGAGAAGTACGCCGGCGCCTACCGCCGGCTGCGCGCCGCCACCGCCGAACTGGACACCATCACCACCCGCGCCCGCGAGCGGGCGCAGGAGGCGGACCTGCTGCGGTTCGGGCTGGACGAGATCGCCGCCGTGGAACCGCTGCCCGGCGAGGACGCCGAGCTCGCGGCCGAGGCCGAACGGCTGGGGCACGCCGAGTCCCTGGCCTCCGCCGCCCAGGCCGCGCACGCGGCGCTGGCCGGTGACGTCGAGGACCCCGAGGGCGTCGACGCCAACACCCTCGTCGCGGGCGCGCACCGCGCGCTGGAATCCGTACGCTCCCACGACCCGGCACTCGGCGCGCTCGCCGACCGGATCGGGGAGCTGGGCATCCTGCTCTCCGACGTCGCCGGGGAACTCGCCGGGTACGCCGACGACCTGGACGCCGATCCGCTGCGGCTGGCCGCGGTGGAGGAGCGGCGGGCCGCGCTGACCCAGCTGACCCGCAAGTACGGGGATTCCGTCGACGCGGTGCTGGAATGGGCGCAGCAGGGCTCGGCGCGGCTGCTGGAACTCGACGGCGACGACGAGCGGATCGCCGAGCTGACCGCCGAGCGGGACGCCCTGCGCGAGGAGCTGTCCGTGCTCGCGCAGGCGCTGACGGACGCGCGGACCGAGGCAGCCGAGCGGTTCGCCGCCGCCGTCACCGCCGAGCTGGCCTCCCTCGCCATGCCGCACGCGCGGGTGACCATCGAGATCCGGCAGACGGAGGACCCCGAGGGCGTCGAGGTCGGCGGGCGCCCGGTCGCGTACGGGCCCACGGGCGCGGACGAGGTCGAGCTGCTGCTGGCCCCGCACCCCGGCGCGCAACCGCGGCCGATCGCCAAGGGCGCCTCTGGCGGTGAGCTGTCGCGGGTCATGCTGGCCGTGGAGGTCGTCTTCGCCGGGTCCGCCCCGGTGCCCACCTACCTCTTCGACGAGGTCGACGCGGGTGTCGGCGGCAAGGCGGCCGTCGAGATCGGGCGGCGGCTCGCGAAGCTGGCGAAGACGGCGCAGGTCGTCGTCGTCACGCACCTGCCCCAGGTGGCCGCCTTCGCGGACCGGCAGCTGCTGGTGGAGAAGACCGTCGACGGATCGGTGACCCGGTCCGGGGTGACCGTGCTGGAGGGCGAGGACCGCATCCGCGAGCTGTCGAGGATGCTGGCCGGTCAGGAGGACTCCCAGACGGCGCGGGCCCATGCGGAGGAACTGCTGGAGGCGGCGCGGGCGGACGCGTGACGAGCGGGTATTAGCCCGTGTGGGTGAGGCTGGGGGGCGCACCGCGGTATCCCGCACGGGATCCGCACCCGTATGGTCCCGGAACGCGCGTGCGGACTGGCATCCTGGGCGACGTCTCTGCCCCCTCACCCTGGAGCTACCGCCCGTGAGCAGCTCCCCGGCCTCCTTCCCGCCCCCCGCACAGCCGTACGGCCGGCCCGCGCTGCGCACCGTCCAGGTCCTCGGCGGTGCGGGCGCGGGCAGCAGCGCGCACGTGCGGTCCCTGACGACGGGGCTGGCGGCGCGCGGCGTACGGGTGACGGTGTGCGCCCCCGCCGCGGCCGAAGGGGAGTACGACTTCACCGGCGCCGGGGCGGAGTTCACCCCCGACGCGGCGAACGCCCTGAGGGCCGCCTGCGCCGGGGCCGACGTGGTGCACGCCCACGGGATCCGGGCCGGGATGCGCGCCGCGCTGGCGCTGCGCGGCGGCGGGCGCCGGCCGCCGCTGGTGGTGACCTGGCACGGCAGCGCGCCGGGGCCGGCGGGCCCGCTCGGGCCGCTGAGCCGCCTCCTGGAACGGCACGTGGCCCGGGCGGCGGCCGTGGTGCTGGGGTCCTCCTCCGACCAGGTCGACCTGGCCCGGCGGCGCGGGGCGCGGGACGCGCGGCTGGCGGCGGTGGCCGTACCCGCCGCGGCGGCGCCGCCCGACGCGGGCAAGACCCGGGCGGAACTGGGCGCGGTGGAGCGGCCCCTGGTCATCGCGGTCGGCAGCCTGGTGGCCGGGCGCGGCTACTCCGTCCTGCTGGACGCGGCGCGGGCGTGGCGGGTGCTGGAGCCGCTGCCGCTGCTGGTGGTCGCGGGGGAGGGGCCGCTGCGGCCCGTACTGACCCGGCGCATCGAGGAGGAGGGGCTTCCGGTGCGGCTGCTGGGGCGCCGCCGGGACGCCGACCGGCTGCTGGCGGCGGCGGACGTGGCGGTGCTGCCGAGCCGCTGGGAGGGCCGGTCCCTGCTGGCGCAGGAGGCCCTGCGGGCGGGGGTGGCGCTGGTGGCCACCGAGGTCGGGGCGGTCCCGGAGCTGGTCGGCGACGCGGCGGTCCTGGTCCCGTACGGGGACTCGGCCGCGCTGGCGGGGGCGGTGGCGGCGCTCCTGGACGACCCGGAACGCCGGGCGGCCCTCGCGGTGGCGGGCCGTGCCCAGGCGGCGACGTGGCCGTCGGAGGACGAAACGGTGGCGCAGGTCCTCGCGGTGTACGACGAGCTGATGGAGCGGCCCCTGTCCTGACGCGGCGGTCTCCAGCCCGCGCGGCGTTCCGGCGCACCGGGCGGCGCGGCGTCAGGAACCGGGTCCGGGGCGGGGCCCGGGGAACGGTGGAAGGACGGGCCGGGGACGGCCCGGCGCGGGGGCCGACCGGCCCGGGCTGTCGCGGCGGCGCGTCAGGACGGCGTGTGCCGGCGGGCGCGGAGGGCCAGGCTCAGGGAGAGGACCGTTTCGGGGTCGTCGAGGTCCGTGCCCAGGAGCTCCGAGATGCGGGCCAGCCGGTTGTACAGGGTCTGGCGGTTCAGGTGCAGCTCGCGCGCGGTCTCCGCCTTGCGGCCCGCATGGGCCAGGTACGTCTCCAGGGTGGGCAGGAGCGGCGGGCGGGACGTCGCGTCGTGCACGCGGAGCGCGCCGATCGCGCGGTCCACGAACGCCGCCAGGTCCGGGTGCTCGCGCAGGCGCCACAGCAGCAGGTCGATGTCCAGGCGGCGGGCGTCGTACCAGGGCCGCGCCGGCAGGCCGTGGGCCGCCGTGGCCGTCTCGGCGGCGTGCCGCAGACCGGAGGAGGCGGCCGCCCAGCCGCCCGCGACGCCCACGACCACGGCGGGCGGGGCGGCGGCCCGGTCGAGGCCGGCCCGTTCGACGCCCGCCCGCAGCGCGGCGGCGACCCGGTCGGCGACCGGCGTGCGCTCCGACTCGGTGCGCAGTGAGACCAGCAGCGGCACCCGCCCCTCCACGGGGCGGACGCCCAGCAGCACCGGCACTCCGACCGACGACAGCTCCTCCAGTACCGCCCGGGCCAGCACCGCCCAGTTCCCCGCGGCCCCCAGGTCCGTGGACAGCCGCATCACGATCGGCAGCAGCGGCCCCGTGCCCGGCCGGAAGCCCAGGACCCGGGCCTGTGCCGGGGCGTCCTCGGCCGAGATCCGGCCCTCCGCCAGGTCCGTCAGGAAGTCCCCCCGGCCGCGCGCGGCCAGCTCCTCCTCCTGCCGGGCCTGCATCAGGACCACCGCCAGGACCCCCGCCGTGCGCTCCGCCGCCATCCGGTGCACCGGGAGCAGCGGCGCCGAGACCCCCACCAGGACGACCCGGGCCCGGACCGAGCCGGTGCCGTGGCCGCCGCCCGGTACGTCGACCACCACGGCGTTCGCCGGGGGCTCGGCCGCGCGCTGGCCCCGTAGCCCCTCCCACACCTGGAGCGGGTCCGCCGCGCCCTCCCCGGCCACCGGTCCGGCGGCGTAGAGCAGTTGGCCGTCCGGGGTCTCCAGGAAGACCGGGTTGCCCGTGAAGTCGGACAGGATGCGCAGCACCTGCGGGATCCCGCCGCCGCCCAACAGGGCCTCGGTGCAGCGCCGGTGCACCTCCTCGGCCCGCTGGAGCAGGGCGTAGTGGCCGTTGACGATCTCGGTGTGGACCTCCTCGGTCACCGCCACGAAGGGCACTTCGCGGTGGAGCTGGACCAGCGGAAGCCCGGCCGCCTTCGCCGTCTCGACGAGCGTGGCGGGCAGGCGGGTGAAGCGCGGGCCCAGCTCCACGACGAGGGCGGCGATGCCCCGGTCCGCGAGGCGGCGTACGAAGGCGCGCTGCTCGGCGGGCCGGGTGCCCAGGCCCAGGCCGGTGGTCAGCAGCAGCTCGCCGCCCTTGAGCAGCGAGGCGATGTTCGGGACCTCTCCCGCGTGCACCCAGCGGACGGTCCGTCCCAGCCGGTCGGCACAGGCGACCACCTCCGGGAGCCCGCTGCGCAGTCCCGGCAGCTCCAGTGCCCGCTGAACCGTGATTCCGCCCTGGTCGTCCATATCGCGGACGCTACCGGCCGGTCTGTTGCCCGCACATCACCGGGCGGTCACGGAGTCCGATATGCCCCCGTCCGGACCGACAACTCGTCGCCCCGGCAAGGCGATTATCGGACCGCGTGCCGATTGTGGCGTGCGTCACCCGGGTGGAGAGTGTCGGCCCTCGGACAGATCAGGAAGCAGGAACGAGGACTCCATGAGCAGAGCCAGCGCCACGCCTCCGCCCGCCACCGGGGCCACACCCCCGGTCCAGCGCCTCAAGGCCAACTCCGTCGGCCTCGTCGGCGTCGTCTTCATGGCGGTCGCCACCGCCGCGCCGATCACGGCGATGACCGGCAACCTCCCCATCGCGGTCGGCTTCGGCAACGGCACCGGCGCCCCGGCCGGGTACCTCTTCGCGACCGTCGTCCTCACCGTCTTCGCGGTCGGCTACGTGGCCATGGCCAAGCGGATCACCGCCGCCGGCGCCTTCTACGGGTACATCTCGCACGGCCTCGGCCGGATCGCCGGCATGGCCTCCGGGATGCTCGCCGTCCTCGCGTACATCGTCTTCGAGGCCTCGATCGTCGGCGTCTTCTCCTACTTCGCGAAGACCACCGTCCACGACCAGCTCGGCGTGGACCTGCCCTGGGTCCTCTACGCGGCCGCCATGCTCGCCGTCACCGCCGTCCTCGCGCACTTCGACATCAACCTCACCGCCAAGGCCCTCGGCGTGATGCTCGTCGCCGAGATCGCCGTCCTCTTCGCCGTCGCCACCGCCGTGCTCCTCGCGGGCGGCGGCCCCGACGGGATCCCGCTGGAGCCCGTCAACCCGAAGAACGCCTTCACCGGCACCTCCGCCGGCCTCGGCCTCTTCTTCGCCTTCTGGTCCTGGGTCGGCTTCGAGTCCACCGCGATGTACGGCGAGGAGTCCCGCGACCCCAAGCGGGTCATCCCCAAGGCCACCCTCGTCTCCGTCGTCGGAGTGGGCCTCTTCTACATCTACGTCTCCTGGATGACCATCGCCGGCAACGGCCTGGCCGACTCCGTCACCCTCTCCGCCTCCGCCAGCCCCCTGGACCTGTTCTTCGCCCCGACCAAGGCCTTCATCGGCGCCTGGGCCGTCGACGCCTTCCAGTGGCTGCTGCTCACCGGCTCCTTCGCCTGCGGGATGGCCTTCCACCAGTGCGCCGCCCGCTACCTGTACGCCATCGGCCGCGAGGGCTTCCTGCACCCCGGCCTCGGCCGCACCCACCACCGCCACGGCTCCCCGTACGTCGCCTCCGTGGCGCAGACCGCCATCGCCGCCGCCCTCGTCGCCGGCTTCTGGCTCACCGGCCAGGACCCGTACCTCCACCTGTACACGCTGCTCGCGATCCTCGGCACGATGGCGATCCTGATCGTGCAGACCCTGTGCTCCTTCGCCGTCATCGGCTACTTCCGCGCCAACCACCCCGAGGACCGGCACTGGTTCAGGACCTTCACCGCCCCGCTCCTCGGCGGGATCGGGATGACCGCCGTGGTGGTGCTGCTGGTCCTCAACATGGAGACCGCCGCCGGCGCCGCCGCCGGATCGCTGTTCTTCAAGCTCATCCCCTGGATCGTCGGCACGGTCTTCCTCGGCGGCCTGGCCCTCGGCCTCTGGCTGAAGGCGAAGGCCCCCGAGCGCTACGAGGTCATCGGCCGGATCGTCCTGGAGGACGCCGCCGAACGCACCGACGACCCCGAGGACCCCGCCGCCACCCCCTCCGGCCCGACCGCCGCCACCGTCTGAGGAGCTCCGCCATGGCCCGTACCCCCCTGATGCGTTCCCTGCGGCAGCTCGCCGCCGAACACGCCGCCGCCCGCCGGCTGCGGCTGCCCGTCGCCGAGGTGCGCGGCTCCACCCGCCGCGAACTCCTCGGCCGGGCCGCCGCCCTCGGCCTGGGCACCGCGCTCGCCTCGTCCGCGACGGCCGCCGCCGCGCACGCCGTGGAGGGCGCCCCCGCCCAGAAGCCCGCCTCCTCCGCCCGCGTCGCCGTCGTCGGCGCCGGAATCTCCGGCCTCACCGCCGCCCTCACCCTCCAGGACGCGGGCATCCCCTGCACCCTCTACGAGGCCGACCCCGCCCGCGTCGGCGGCCGCATGTGGACCCAGCGCGGCCACTGGGCGTACGGCCAGACCTCCGAGATCGGCGGCGAGCTGATCGACACCAGCCACAAGAAGATCCTCGAACTGTGCCGCCGCTTCGGCCTGCCCACGGAGGACTTCCTCGGAGGCGGACCCAACGGGGCGGAGGAAGTGCTCTGGTTCAACGGCGCCTACTACTCCCGCACCCAGGCCGACGAGGACTTCAAGGCCGTCTACCAGGCACTGCACCGCGACCTCCGGGAAGCCGGCGAGGTCAGCTGGAACAGCACCACCCCCGCGGGCACCGCCCTCGACAACATGACCCTGTACGAGTGGATCGAGACCCGGATCCCCGGCGGCCACGGCTCGCGGCTCGGCCGGTTCATCGACGTCGCCTACACCGTCGAGTACGGCGCCGAGACCACCGCCCAGTCGGCCCTGGCCCTCGTCCTGCTGATGGGCTACCAGCCCAACCCGGGCAACTTCAACGTCTGGGGCCTGTCCAACGAGCGCTACCACATCACCGGCGGCAACGACCGGCTCCCGAACGCCATCGCCGCCGTACTGAGTCCCGGCACGCTCGTCATGGGCCGCCAGCTGCTCGCCGTACGGGCCAACGCCGACGGCACCCAGACCCTCACCTTCGACGACTCCGGCGCCACCCGCACCGCCGTCGCCGACCACACCGTCCTGTGCCTGCCGCTGCCGGTCCTCCAGCGCCTCGACACCTCGCAGGCCGGTTTCGACCCGCTGATGCGCGACCTGCTGCGCGACGCGCGCATGGGCCACTGCACCAAGCTCAACATGCAGTTCACCGCACGGCCCTGGCGCGGCACCGGCCCCTGGCCGGGCGTCTCCGCCGGCGACTGTTTCACCGACTCCGACGTCCAGCAGACCTGGGACACCACCAAGATCCAGCCCGGCAACGGCGGCATCCTCCTCCAGTACGGCGGCGGCCGCCTCGCCGGCTCCCTCACCCCCGCGAGCCCCTTCGCCACCGAGACCGACCCCTACGTACGCGCCCTCGCGGACCGCATGCTCACCGGCATCGACGCCTTCTACCCGGGCACCAAGGCCGTCTGGACCGGCCGCGCCCAGCTCTCCGCCTGGCACCGCAACCCGTACGCGCTGGGCGCCTACTCGTACTGGCCCACCGGCTACCTCCACCGGTACGCCAAGTACGAGGGCACCGCGCAGGGCAACGTCCACATCGGCGGCGAGCACTGCAGCTACGACTTCCAGGGCTTCATGGAAGGCGGCGCCACCGAGGGCGAACGGGCCGCCCGCGAGGTGATCGCCGCCCTCACCTGAGCCCCCCGCGGGGCGGCCGCTACAGCGGCTTGACGTTGTGGTTGGAGCGGAAGACGTTGTCCGGGTCGTAGCGCCGCTTCAACTCGCCCAGGCGCCGCATGTTCCCGGCGCCCAGGCCGGCCACGACCCGGTCCGCGCCCTCGTCCCCGGTGAAGTTGAGGTACACCGCGCCGGTGCTCCACGGCCGGACGTCGGCGCGGACGTCCCTGACCCACTGCCGGACCCGGTCGTCGTCGGCCGGGTCCTCCCACATCCCGAAGGGATGCACCGCCCAGGGGGCGTCGCGGTAGGGGACCGGGTAGCCGGCCGGGCCGGAGGCGACGGCCCCGCCCTGCGGCCACACCACGTGCTGGGTGCCCGTCGGCACGGGCATCGAGGCGGCGCGGGCGCAGAACACCTCCACGAAGGCGTCGGGCACCCCGGTCAGGTACTCCGCCGACCAGTAGTTCCGCAGCCCCGGGGGATCGTCGATCATGCACTGGAGATCGGCGTACGGAATGGCCGTGACCATCTCCGCCTCGTGCGGGACCGCCAGCAGCGGTTCCGCGAGCTTGCGCATCTCGTCCTCGGGACCCGCGTACGTCAGCAGCACGCCCGCCAGAAGCAGCCCCACCAGGTGCGGCGGGACGAACTCCTCGGGCGGTGCCGTCAGGTAGAGGGCGCCGCCGCTCGCCTCGGGCGGCCCCGACTCGATGACGTCCCGGAAGGCGCGCACCACCTCCGGACCGCGCTCGGGCAGGTACAGCAGGAACGCGACCGACATGTGGGGCAGTTCGTGCAGCCGCAGGGTCAGGGAGGTGGCGATCCCGAAGTTCCCGCCGCCGCCGTGCAGCCCCCAGAACAGGTCCGGGTGCTCCTCGGCCGTGACGTGCAGCAGTTCGCCGTCGGCGGTGACCAGCTCCACGCCCAGCAGGTTGTCCACCGCCAGGCCGAACTTCCGGTCCAGCCAGCCCGTCCCCCCGCCCAGCACGAAACCGCCCACGCCGGTGGTGGAGGCCCGGCCCCCGGTGGTCGCCAGCGCGTACGGCTCGCAGGCCCGGTCCAGGTGGCTCATCGTGGCCCCGCCGCCGATGGACGCGGCCCGTGCCGCCGGACGGACGGTCACCCCGTGCATCCGGCGCAGGTCCACGACCAGCCCGCCGTCGTTCAGGGACATCCCCGCGACGCTGTGGCCGCCCCCGCGCACCGCGACCGGGAGGTCCAGCTCCCGGGCGAAGCGCACGGCCGTGACCACGTCCGACGCGCCCTCACACCGGGCGATCACCGCCGGCCGGCGGTCGATCATGGCGTTGAACACCGTCCGGGCCTCGTCGTACCCGGGATCGTCCGGGGCGAAGACGTCGCCGGCCAGGTCCTCGCGGAGCGCGGCGAGCGCCGCGCCCGCCTTGGAGAGGGGCGCCATGGCCACCCTCCCTTCCCGGAAGGGGCGTAGGACCTCTCCAGCGTAGGCGGGCCCCACGGGGCCCGCCCGTCAGCCGCCGTAGGCCCCGCTCGCCGTCAGCCGCAGCGCCGTGTCGATCAGCGGAACGTGGCTGAAGGCCTGCGGGAAGTTCCCCACCTGCCGCTGGAGCTTGGGGTCCCACTCCTCCGCCAGGAGGCCGAGGTCGTTGCGGAGCGCCAGCAGCTTCTCGAAGAGCCGGCGCGCCTCGTCGACCCGGCCGATCATCGCGAGGTCGTCGGCCATCCAGAACGAGCACGCGAGGAAGGCGCCCTCGTCACCCTCCAGCCCGTCCACCCCGGCCTCCTCGCCCGCCGTCGGGTAGCGCAGGATGAAGCCGTCCGGGGTCGACAGCTCGCGCTGGATCGCCTCGATGGTGCCGATGACCCGCTTGTCGTCCGGCGGCAGGAAGCCCATCTGCGGGATCAGCAGCAGCGAGGCGTCCAGCTCGCGGGAGCCGTAGGACTGGGTGAAGGTGTTGCGCTCCGGGTCGTAGCCCTTCTCGCACACGTCCGCGTGGATCCGGTCGCGCAGCTCGCGCCAGCGCTCCAGCGGGCCGTCCGCGTCCCCGCTCTCGACCAGCTTGATCGTGCGGTCCACGGCCACCCACGCCATCACCTTCGAGTGCACGAAGTGCCGGCGCGGGCCGCGCACCTCCCAGATGCCCTCGTCCGGCTCGTTCCAGTGGGTCTCCAGGTAGCGGATCAGCTTCAGCTGGAGCACCGAGGCGTAGTCGTTGCGGGCCAGGCCCGTCATGTGTCCCAGGTGCAGGGCCTCGGTGACCTCGCCGTACACGTCCAGCTGGAGCTGGTGGGCGGCGCCGTTGCCGACGCGCACCGGGGCCGAGTTCTCGTACCCCGGCAGCCAGTCCAGCTCGGTCTCGCCGAGCTCGCGCTCACCGGCGATGCCGTACATGATCTGCAGGTTCTCAGGGTCGCCCGCCACCGCCCGCAGCAGCCAGTCCCGCCACGCGGCCGCCTCGCCCCGGTAGCCGGTGCGCAGCAGCGAGGACAGGGTGATGGCCGCGTCGCGCAGCCACGTGTACCGGTAGTCCCAGTTGCGGACCCCGCCGATCTCCTCCGGGAGGGAGGTGGTCGGCGCGGCGACGATCCCGCCCGTGGGCGCGTACGTGAGCGCCTTGAGGGTGATCAGCGAGCGGACCACGGCCTCCCGGTAGGGCCCGTGGTACGTACACAGGTCCACCCACTCGTGCCAGAACTCGCTGGTGGCCTCCAGCGCCGCCTCGGCGTCCGGGGCCTCCGGCGCGCCCTTGTGGGACGGCTGCCAGCTGATGGCGAAGGCCACCCGGTCGCCCGGGGCGACCGTGAAGTCGGAGTAGGTCGTCAGGTCCTTGCCGTACGTCTGCGCTTCGGTGTCCAGCCAGACGGAGTCCGGGCCGGCGACGGCCACGGTGCGCCCGTCCACCTTGTGCACCCACGGCACGACCCGCCCGTAACTGAAACGCATCCGCAGCGCCGAGCGCATCGGGACGCGCCCGCTGACCCCCTCCACGATGCGGATCAGCTGCGGCGCGTGGTCCTCGCGCGGCGGCATGAAGTCGATGACGCGGACGGTCCCGCGCGGGGTGTCCCACTCCGACTCCAGCACCAGGGAATCGCCCCGGTAGCGACGGCGCGCGGCCCTCGGCGGCTCCGTGCCCGGCGCGAACGCCGGGCCGATGCGCCAGAACCCGTGTTCCTCGGTGCCCAGAAGGCTCGCGAAGACGGCATGGGAGTCGAAGCGGGGCAGACACAACCAGTCCACCGCGCCGTCCCGGCAGACCAGCGCCGCGGTCTGCATGTCCCCGATCAGTGCGTAATCCTCGATGCGCCCGGACACGTTGCTCTCCAGTCGAAAGGCCACGTCCGCCCCGAAGGGCGCTTGCAATGCGCTGTTGCGCGGTCTCCTGTGCGCAGGGATCCCCGCGTCGAGTCCTAGATTGCCGGAACCGGCGTGGTTACGCCGTCTGCCGGACTGCTCGGCGACGATGTGCAGCGGTATCCGAGCAAGGTATGCGCGAACCCTAGTGATCTCCTTAAGTATGGGGACAATGTCACTCGGCCGAATGGGTGACCTGCGGGAACGCGCCCCGCCGAGGGCCCCGAAGGGGCGCCGCGCAGCGCGCCCGGAGGCGGACCCGTCCGGGCGCTGATAGGCTGGTACCCCGTGGACCGGTGGTCTGCCTGTGCGAATCAGGGGCCCCGAAACCGCAGCTTCGGCACCCCCGGAAACGGGAGAAGTCGCCGGACGCACCTCACCTCGCGACCACGGGAGCCCCCTCTTGGCGATGCCGCCCAAATCCATGACGACCAAGCACATCTTCGTCACCGGAGGTGTCGCTTCGTCCCTCGGCAAGGGCCTGACGGCCTCCAGCCTGGGTGCGCTGCTGAAGGCGCGCGGCCTGCGGGTCACGATGCAGAAGCTCGACCCGTACCTGAACGTCGACCCCGGCACGATGAACCCCTTCCAGCACGGTGAGGTGTTCGTCACCAACGACGGCGCCGAGACCGACCTGGACATCGGCCACTACGAGCGCTTCCTCGACGTCGACCTCGACGGCTCGGCCAACGTCACCACCGGCCAGGTCTACAACACGGTCATCGCCAAGGAGCGCCGCGGCGAGTACCTCGGTGACACCGTGCAGGTCATCCCGCACATCACCAACGAGATCAAGCACCGTATCCGCCGCATGGCGACCGAGGACGTCGACGTCGTCATCACCGAGGTCGGCGGCACGGTCGGCGACATCGAGTCGCTGCCGTTCCTGGAGACCGTCCGCCAGGTCCGCCACGAGGTCGGCCGCGACAACGTCTTCGTCGTGCACATCTCGCTGCTGCCCTACATCGGCCCCTCCGGCGAGCTGAAGACCAAGCCCACCCAGCACTCCGTCGCGGCCCTGCGCAACATCGGCATCCAGCCCGACGCGATCGTGCTGCGCGCCGACCGCGACGTCCCCACCTCCATCAAGCGCAAGATCTCGCTGATGTGCGACGTGGACGAGGCGGCCGTGGTCGCGGCGATCGACGCCAAGTCGATCTACGACATCCCGAAGGTGCTGCACACCGAGGGCCTGGACGCCTACGTCGTCCGCAAGCTCGACCTGCCCTTCCGTGACGTCGACTGGACGGTGTGGGAGGACCTGCTGGACCGCGTCCACAACCCCGACCACGAGGTCAAGGTCGCGCTGGTCGGCAAGTACATCGACCTGCCCGACGCCTACCTGTCGGTGACCGAGGCGCTGCGCGCCGGCGGTTTCGCCAACAAGGCCCGCGTCCAGATCAAGTGGGTCACCTCCGACGACTGCAAGACCCCGGCGGGTGCCGCGGCGCAGCTCGGCGACGTGGACGCGATCTGCGTGCCCGGCGGCTTCGGCGACCGCGGTGTCAACGGCAAGGTCGGCGCGATCACCTACGCCCGCGAGAACAAGATCCCGCTGCTGGGCCTGTGCCTGGGCCTCCAGTGCGTGGTCATCGAGGCCGCGCGCAACCTGGCGGGCATCGAGGGGGCGAACTCCACCGAGTTCGACGCCTCGACCCCGCACCCGGTCATCTCGACCATGGAGGAGCAGCTGGCCTTCGTCGAGGGCGCCGGCGACCTGGGCGGCACCATGCGCCTGGGCATGTACACGGCCAAGCTGGCCGAGGGCTCGATCGTGCGCGAGGTCTACGGCGACGCGTACGTCGACGAGCGCCACCGCCACCGCTACGAGGTCAACAACGCCTACCGGGGCGAGCTGGAGAAGAAGGCCGGCCTGGTCTTCTCCGGCACCTCCCCGGACAACAAGCTCGTCGAGTACGTCGAGTACCCGCGCGAGGTCCACCCCTACCTGGTGGCCACCCAGGCCCACCCGGAGCTCCGCTCCCGCCCGACCCGGCCGCACCCGCTCTTCGCGGGCCTGGTCAAGGCCGCGGTGGAGCGCCAGCAGCAGGGCTGACGCTCGGTAACGTAGACAGCCGGGTACGGATCACCATCCGTACCCGGCTGTCGCGCGTTCGCGCGTCCGCCGTTTTTCCACGAGTTCGGAGGGCATCGGAATGGACACCGGCACCAGCATCAAGGACACGTCCGAAAGCTGGGAGACCCTGTCGACCCGGCGTCCCTTCCAGGGCGCCAAGACGGCGGTGGCCTCCGACGAGGTGCGGATGCCCGACGGCTCGGTGGCCCGCCGTGACTATCAGGTGCACCCCGGATCGGTGTGCGTGCTCGCCCTGGACGAGGACGACCGGGTGCTCGTGATCCGGCAGTACCGCCACCCCGTCCGCCACCGGCTGTGGGAGCTGCCGGCCGGGCTGCTCGACGTACCGGGGGAGAACCCGCTGCGCGCGGCGCAGCGGGAGCTGTACGAGGAGGCCCACGTCAAGGCGGGGGACTGGCGGGTGCTGGCCGACTTCTACGCCTCCCCGGGGGGCTCCGACGAGGCGATCCGCGTCTTCCTGGCGCGGGACGTGGCCGCGGCGGACGGCGAGCGGTACGCCGAGACGGACTCGGAGGAGGCCGACATGCAGGTGGAGTGGGTGGCCCGGGAGGACCTGGTCCGGGGGATCCTGGCGGGCGAGCTGGGCAACCCGGCCCTGGTGACGGGCGTGCTGGCCCTGACCGCCGCCCTCGCCTCCGGCCCCGGCACGGACGCCCTGCGCCCCGCCGACGCCCCCTGGCCGCAGCGGCCGTACGGGGCTTAGGGGGTGTCCGGCGGGTCAGGGCCGGACCCGCCGGACACCCCCTAAGCCGTCCCTTCCGGATCCCGCTCCCCCAGCTACCGCTGGGAGGTGCCCCCAGACCGGCAAGATGCGAAAGAGACGACCTTAGGGGCCCGGGGGGCCGCGCCGGCCACCCGGAGCCGCGGACCCTGCACGGGGCGGCGCGGCCGAGGTCTCCGGAGCGGCCGTGGGAGCGGCGCATTAAATAGGCCCATCCGCTGATCCGATCGGGCGATCTGTAGGCCGCGCTCCCCACGGTCCGTCGCTCTGCGTGAACTACGCTCAGCAACCCGAAGGCAGGGAGAGGAGCGGATCCGTGGCGGATTTCGTCGGGCGGCGGCGTGAGCTCAAGGAGCTGCGCGAGGACATCGCACGGACCGGGCTCGACACCCTCTCGGGCCGCAAGGCCAAGGCCCCCCGCGCGCGGGTGCTGCTCGTCGCGGGGCGGCCCGGCTCCGGGCGGACCGCGCTCGCGGAGGCGTTCGTGCGCGAGGTGGCCGAACAGTACCCCGACGGCCTGGCCAGGGTGCGGCTCACCGAACCCGGCGGGGAACCCGTCGCCACCGAGCGGGCCGTCCGGACCCTGCTGGAAGGGCTCGGGGAGGTCACCCCGCCCGGGGCCTGCGAGGACGACCTCAGCGCGGCCCTGCGGGAGGCACTCGCCGGGCGGCGGGCGATCCTGCTCGTCGACGACGCCGCCGACCCGCACCAGGTGGACGCCCTGCTCCCCGACAACCCCGAGTGCCTCGTCGTGGTCACCGCCGAGGGCCCGCTCACCGGGATCCCCGACGTCCGCCCCTGCACCCTCGGCGGCCTCGACCCCACCTCCGCCGTCGGCCTGCTCGCCCGGCTCATCGGCGACACCCGCATCACCGTCGACCCCCGTGCCGCCGAGGCGCTCGCCGAGGAGTGCGGGGGGCTGCCCGCTGCGCTGGCCCTCGCCGGCGGCTGGCTCGCCGCCCACCCCAAGGCCGCCGTCGCGGACCTGGCCAAGCAGCTCCACGACATGCCCCCCGGCACCACCGGCCCGCTGGGCCGCGCCTTCCGGCTGGTCTACGAGTCCCTGCCGCAGCCGGCCCGCCGCACCCTGCACCTGCTGCCGCTCGCCCCGGCCGGGTTCCTCGACTCGCACACCGCCTCGGCCCTGGCCGGCTGCTCGGTGGCCGCGGCCCAGTCCACCCTGGAGGACTTCGCCGCCCTGGGCCTCGTACGGCACGCCCCGGACGGCCTCTTCCTGCTCCCCGGCTGCCTCGCCCCCTTCCTCCAGGCACTGCTGGAGACCAAGGAGCGGCCCGCCGAGGTGCAGTTGGCACGCGCCCGGATGCTGGAGCGGACCGTACGGCTGCTCACCTCGTGCCGGGCCATGACCGACGCCGACGAGGACGACGACGAGCTGCGCGAGCACCTGGACGGCACCCCCCGTGCCCTGCGCTTCCCCGACCGGCGCTCCGCCGCCGTCTGGCTGGACACCCGCCTGCCCGCGCTGACCTCGGCCGCGCGCCTGGCCGTGGCCGACGGCGGGCTGGACACCCTGGCCCGCAGGCTGGTCTCCGCCCTGGTCCGGGCGCTGGCCGGACACCGCGGCACCGAGGCGGCCGCCCCCGAGCTGTACGGTCTGCACCGCCTCGTCCTGGACGTGGCCGAGCGGCGCGGCCTGCACCGGGAGCGGGCCGCCGCCCTGCTGAACCTGGCCGATCTGGACGCCCGGACCGGCCGGACCGAGGAGGCGCTGGCCCGGTACCGGGCCGCGCTGGGCGCGGGAAAGGCCGCGAACGACCCGTACGCGACGGGCCGCGCGATGGAATCCGTAGGCGGCGCGTACCAGGAGCTGGCGGACTGGCCCCGCGCCTCCGACTGGTTCGGCCGCGCCCTGGCCCACGCCCTGGCGCGCGGCGAGCGGTTGGACGAGGCCAGGCTCTACGGCCGGCTGGGCAACGTGCACACCTACGCGGGCCGGTACGGGGAGGCCCTGCGCAGCTGGCGCGCCGCCGCCGCGGGCTACCGCCGGCTGGCCGATGTGCCGGGACAGGCAAAGGCGTTGAGCGAAATGGCGCGGGTCCAGGAGTACGCCGGCCGGCCCGAGGAATCGCTGCACACCTGCCGCGAGGCCATCGAGCTGGCGCGCCGGGCCGGGGACCAGCGGCTCCAGGCCGCGCTCCAGGTGCGGTTGGCCGACACGCTGGACCGTCTGGGCGACCCGGCCGCGGCGAGACTGCACCGCTCCGCAGCCGACAGATTGCTGGGAGACGACCCCGCAGCCTGCGAAATCCGCAGTGTGTCCGACTGAACTTATTCGTTTGCAAGGCTAGACAGCGCCTCATCCTTCATTAGACTGGCTTCACCACGACATCAGTGGTGCATCCCGTTGCGCGTTCTTGTGGGCGGGTATGTATGGAAGTGCCCCGTAAAATCCCCTGAGCCAAGGACCGTGATCGACGATGAAGGTCGGCATCCCCCGCGAGGTCAAGAACAACGAGTTCCGGGTCGCCATCACGCCCGCCGGCGTGCATGAGCTGGTCCGCAACGGCCACCAGGTCTTCATCGAGCAGAACGCCGGTGTCGGCTCCTCGATCACGGACGCCGAGTACGTCGCCGCCGGAGCCGAGATCCTCGGCACCGCCGACGAGGTCTGGGAGACCGCTGACCTGCTGCTGAAGGTCAAGGAGCCCATCGCGGAGGAGTACCACCGCCTCCGCAAGGACCAGACCCTCTTCACCTACCTGCACCTGGCGGCCTCCCGCGAGTGCACGGACGCGCTCCTCGAGTCCGGCACCACCGCCATCGCGTACGAGACGGTCGAGCTCGCCAACCGCGCGCTCCCGCTGCTCGCCCCGATGTCCGAGGTCGCGGGCCGCCTGGCCCCGCAGGTCGGCGCCTACCACCTGATGCGCTCGGCCGGCGGCCGCGGCGTCCTCCCCGGCGGCGTCCCCGGCACCCACGCCGGCGAGTGCGTGGTCATCGGCGGCGGTGTCTCCGGCTGGAACGCGGCGCAGATCGCCATCGGCATGGGCTTCCACGTGACCCTGCTCGACCGCGACATCAACAAGCTCCGCGAGGCCGACAAGATCTTCGGCACGAAGATCAAGACGATCGTCTCCAACGCCTACGAGCTGGAGAAGGCCGTCGTCGAGGCCGACCTCGTGATCGGCGCCGTGCTGATCCCGGGTGCGAAGGCCCCGAAGCTGGTCACCAACGAGCTCGTCGCCAAGATGAAGCCCGGAAGTGTCCTTGTCGACATTGCGATCGACCAGGGCGGCTGCTTCGAGGACTCCCGTCCGACCACCCACGCCGAGCCGACCTTCCAGGTCCACAACTCGGTCTTCTACTGCGTCGCCAACATGCCGGGCGCGGTGCCGAACACCTCCACCTACGCCCTGACGAACGCGACCCTGCCCTACATCGTGCAGCTCGCGAACCTCGGCTGGGTCGAGGCGCTGCGTCGTGACCCGGCGCTGGCGCTGGGCCTCAACACCCACGAGGGCAAGGTCGTTTACGGCCCCGTCGCCGAGGCCCACGGCCTCGAGACCCTCGAGCTCAGCACGCTGCTCGGCTGAACCGTCAACGACTGACGTCAATCTCACGTATCCGGCCGGACCTTGCCCGCAAGGTCCGGCCGGACGTGTTTGCGGGGTGCCCGCCGAGCCCGCTCAACTCGCCTCGAACGTAACCCTTTAACCCTTTCGCACACCCGCGAAACTTCGCAGTGACAGCGCGCACGCCCTTGACAGAGTGGTGTTCGGTTGCCGACACATCGTGCCGGGTCCGGTGGATTGTGTTGCCGCTGGGCGGTGACACGCCATAGAGTCGCCAACCGTCGGCATGGTGCAACGCTGACCTATCGATAAGTGTCCTGGTCACGTCCGAGGAGGTAAGACGACTTGTGAATGAGTCGACATTTGCTCCTGGAGGTGGTCGAGCAGGCACGCCTGAGCGGGGACAGGGTCCTGCCGGGCTCGAAGCTGTCGGCTCCGTCGCGGTCCGCACCTTCGCAAACCACCAGCACATGACGACGCCCCAAAAGAGCATGGACGGCCTAGACGTGAACTCCACGGCCGGCGACCACGGTGGCGATACGCCCATTGGTTTCGCCGACTACGACCAGGTGCCCGAGGGGCACTTCTACGACCCCGACGCGGAATACGAGCCCGACCCCGAGTACGCGGCCACCCTCGCGCCCGACGCTGCCCGCCAGCGCCGCGAGCGGATCGGCCCGACCGGACGCCCGCTCCCGTACTTCCCGATCCCGGGTCCGCTGACCGACCACGGTCCGGCGAAGATCATCGCGATGTGCAACCAGAAGGGCGGTGTGGGCAAGACCACGTCGACCATCAACCTGGGTGCCGCGCTCGCCGAGTACGGGCGCCGCGTGCTGCTCGTCGACTTCGACCCGCAGGGCGCGCTGTCCGTGGGCCTCGGCGTGAACCCGATGGAACTCGACCTGACGGTCTACAACCTGCTCATGGAGCGGGGCATGTCGGCCGACGAGGTGCTGCTCAAGACCGCGGTCCCCAACATGGACCTGCTGCCGAGCAACATCGACCTGTCCGCCGCCGAAGTGCAGTTGGTGAGCGAGGTCGCGCGCGAGTCGACGCTCCAGCGGGCGCTGAAGCCCCTGATGGCCGACTACGACTACATCGTGATCGACTGTCAGCCCTCGCTCGGCCTGCTGACGGTCAACGCCCTGACGGCGGCTCACAAGGTCATCGTGCCGCTGGAATGCGAGTTCTTCGCGCTGCGGGGCGTCGCCCTCCTCACGGAGACCATCGAGAAGGTCCAGGAGCGGCTCAACCCGGAGCTGGAGCTCGACGGCATCCTCGCCACCATGTACGACTCCCGTACGGTGCACAGCCGCGAGGTGCTGGCCCGTGTGGTCGAGGCCTTCGACGACCACGTCTACCACACGGTCATCGGCCGGACGGTGCGCTTCCCGGAGACCACGGTCGCCGGTGAGCCGATCACCACGTACGCGTCGAACTCCGTCGGCGCCGCCGCCTATCGCCAGCTGGCCAGGGAGGTGCTCGCCCGGTGTCCCGCCGAGTGAGTCTGCCCGGCGCCGACGAACTGTTCCGCACCACCGGAGGGATGGCCCTCCAGTCGTCCTCGCCGCGCCGGGGCGCCGAGGAGGCGCCGACGGCCGCGGGCACGGATCACACGGCCGCACCGGCGGACGGCACGACGCGGACCACGGGGGACACCCGGGGCCGGGAGGCCGGCGAACCGGCGGTGGGCGCGCAGCGCAGGCCGCAGGAAGGTTCTGCCACCGCGACCGGGGCGTCGTCGCCCCGGTCCGGCAAGGGCCAGGGCCGGGGCGCCAACCGGCGGCCGAGCGGGCGCGAACGGCACGACGAGAAGATCACGGTCTACGTCTCCGCCGAGGAGCTCATGGACCTGGAACACGCCCGCCTGGTGCTCCGCGGTGAGCACGGGCTCGCCGTGGACCGCGGCCGCATCGTCCGCGAGGCGGTGGCGGTGGTCCTCGCGGACCTGGAGTCCCGGGGCGACGCCAGCATCCTGGTCCGCCGCCTGCGCGGCCGCTAGCCGGCTCCGCGGGCCCGTCGGCCGGCCCCGCTGCCCGGCTCCGGGTCCGGTCGGCCGTCCCGCCCGCGGTGGGCCCGCCGGTGGCCCGAAGTCCCGCCCGTGGCGGCTGACCGGTCAGCGGTGCGGGCCGCCCGGCCAGCGACCTGGCGACCAGGGCCGCCGGCCCCTCCCCGGGAAGCTCCGCCCCGGGCCCCGGTGTCGTTCCGGCCGGCCCGCCCCGGCCGGGGACCGCCGCGGGCCCCCTTCCCGGGAGGCTCCGCCCCCGGCCCACCGGCCCGCGCCCCAGTTCCGCCCCGGCCGCCCGGGCCCCGCCCCGCGCGGCGGCGTCCGCGCGGCCGCCCGGTCAGGGCCTACGCTGCATGTGGCCGGCCGGCCGACCTCCCGTACCACCCTGGACCGCGATGCCCCCGAACGAAGACGCCGCCCGCCCGGCCCGCCGGAGCCTCGGCCGCGGGCCAGGGGCGGCCCAGGAGGCCCCTGAGGCGCCCGCTGCGGCCCGCGGCCCGGTCGGCGGCGGGGAGGAGGCGGCGACGGCCCCCCCGGCCACTGAGGGGCCGGACACGGGCGCTGCCGGGCCGGTGCCGGAGCCCGGAGTCCCGGACGCGCCCCCGGCGCCCCGCCCGCCCGGCGCGGGCGACGGGCGGTTCACGCTGCGGCTCGACAACTTCGAGGGGCCCTTCGACCTGCTGCTCCAGCTGATCTCCCGGCACAAGCTCGACGTCACCGAGGTCGCGCTGTCCAAGGTCACCGACGAGTTCATGGCGCACATCCGGGCCATGGGCCCCGACTGGGACCTCGACCAGACGACCGAGTTCCTGGTGGTCGCCGCGACCCTGCTCGACCTGAAGGCCGCCCGGCTGCTGCCCGCCGCCGAGGTCGAGGACGAGGCCGACCTGGCCCTGCTGGAGGCCCGGGACCTGCTCTTCGCCCGGCTGCTCCAGTACAAGGCGTACAAGCAGATCGCCGCGATCTTCCAGGACCGTGCCGAGGCGGAGGGCAGGCGGTACCCCCGTACCGTCGGGCTGGAGCCGCACCACGCCGACCTGCTGCCCGAGGTGGTCATCAGCATCGGCGCCGACGGCCTCGCCCGCCTCGCGGTGCGGGCCATGCAGCCCAAGGCCGCCCCGCAGGTGTACGTGGACCACATCCACGCCCCCCTCGTCAGCGTGCGGGAGCAGGCCGGGCACCTCGTGCGCCTCCTCAGGACGCGCGGCGAGGCGACGTTCCAGGAGCTGACCGAGGACGCCCCGGACACCCTCACCGTCGTCGCCCGCTTCCTGGCGCTGCTGGAGCTGTACCGGGAGAAGGCCGTGGCCCTCGACCAGCCCGAGGCCCTGCTCGCCCTCACCGTGCGCTGGTGCGGCGGGGACGGCGACGGGACGCCGAAGGTGACGGACGAGTTCGACCGAGTCGTGGAGGTGGCGGAATGACCGGGGTGCGGGACCGGCTGGAACTGAAGGGCGCGCTGGAGGCCGTCCTGATGGTCGTGGACGAGCCCGCGACCGCCGAACACCTCGCCAAGGTGCTGGAACGCACACCGCGCCAGGTCGACGACGCCCTCCGCGCCCTCGCCGACGAGTACACCGCGCAGCGCCGCGGCTTCGAGCTGCGGCTGGTCGCCGGCGGCTGGCGGTTCTACACCCGGCCCGAGTACGCGGCCGCCGTGGAGGCCTTCGTCCTGGACGGGCAGCAGGCCCGGCTCACCCAGGCGGCCCTGGAGACCCTGGCGGTGGTCGCGTACCGCCAGCCGGTGAGCCGCTCGCGGGTCTCGGCGGTCCGCGGAGTCAACTGCGACGGGGTCATGAGGACCCTGCTCCAGCGGGGTCTGGTGGCCGAGGCGGGCACGGAACCCGAAACAGGTGCGATCCTGTACAGGACGACGAACTACTTTCTGGAGCGGATGGGCCTGCGAGGCCTGGACGAGCTCCCGGAGCTCGCGCCCTTCCTTCCCGAGGCGGACGCGATCGAAGCCGAGACGCAAGAAGGTGTGCCGTCGTTCGATCCGGACGCACCGGACACTGACGTAGACGACGACAAGACGACGGAACTTTGATGCGAAGCAGCGGCAACGGCAACGGTGGCGGCAACAGGAACAGCGGCGGCGGTGGCGGACGCGGTGGCTCCCGCGGCGGCGCCTCCGGCGGCGGTGGCTACCGCGGTGGCTCCTCCTCCGGTGGGGGCGGTGGCTACCGGGGCGGAGGCTCCTCAGGCGGCAGCTCCTCCGGTGGGGGCGGCTACCGCGGCGGTGGCTCCTCCGGCGGGTACCAGGGCGGCGGCTCCGACGCGCGCGGCCGCGACCGTGACCGCGACCAGGCCCCCCAGCGGCCCCGCAACCCCCGTCCCGAGGAGCGCCGCTACGACGTCGGCCCCGAGGGCGAGCGCAACGGCCGCAGCGGCCCCAAGGCCGGTGGCGGCGGCGCCCGCGGCGCGGCCGCGCGCGGCGGGGCCAAGGGCGGCCCCAAGACCTCCCGGACCCCCGGCATCGGCGGGGCCGGCGGCCCGCGCCGCGGTCCGGGCAGCCGCAGCGGCCAGTCGCGTCCCCGCGAGCTGGACGCGCGGATCGAGGAGCGCGTGCGCGACCGGTACGCCGACAAGCCCGTGATCAAGACCCCGAAGACCTTCCCGGGCGCCGAGGAGGAGGGTGAGCGTCTGCAGAAGGTGCTCGCCCGTGCCGGCATGGGATCGCGCCGGGCGTGCGAGGAGCTGATCGAGCAGGCCCGCGTCGAGGTCAACGGCGAGATCGTGCTGGAGCAGGGCAAGCGCGTCCTGCCGAAGGACGAGATCAAGGTCGACGGCCTGACCGTCGCCACCCAGTCGTACCTGTTCTTCGCGCTGAACAAGCCCGCCGGTGTCGTCTCCACCATGGAGGACCCGGACGGCCGCCAGTGCCTCGGCGACTACGTCACCAACCGTGAGACCCGTCTCTTCCACGTCGGCCGGCTCGACACCGAGACGGAGGGCATCATCCTGCTCACCAACCACGGCGAGCTGGCCCACCGCCTCACGCACCCGAAGTACGGCGTGCAGAAGACCTACGTCGCGGCCATCACCGGCTCGCTGCCGCGTGACATCGGCAAGCGGCTCAAGGAGGGCATCGAGCTGGAGGACGGCTACGCCCGCGCCGACAACTTCCGCGTCGTCGACCAGGTCGGCAAGAACTACCTCGTCGAGGTGACCCTCCACGAGGGCCGCAAGCACATCGTCCGCCGCATGCTGGCCGAGGCCGGCTTCCCGGTGGACAAGCTCGTCCGGACCGCCTTCGGCCCGATCGAGCTGGGCGACCAGAAGTCCGGCTGGCTGCGCCGCCTGACCAACACCGAGGTCGGCATGCTGATGCGCGAGGTCGGCCTGTAGGCCCCGCCCCCGAAGTCCCCGAGAACCCGCGGCGCCCTCCGGCGCCGCGGGTTCTTCGTTTGCCCGCCCCCGCCCCCGCCCCCGCCCCGATCCCGTACCCCCAGGTCCCGTCCCCGGTGCTTGCCGCCGACCGCCCGCCGTGTTTATAGTCAGGATGACTATAAAGGGGAGGCGGCCTGCATGGGCTGGAACACGAGCTGGACCGAGATCCTCGGCTTCGCCACGGGCGCCGTGTGCGTCTGGCTGGTGGCCCGGCAGCACATCGCCAACTGGCCGGTCGGGATCGCCAACAACCTCTTCTTCATCGTGCTGTTCACCCGGGCCGGCCTCTACGCCGACGCCGGGCTCCAGATCGTCTTCATCGCCCTCGCCGCCTACGGCTGGTGGTCCTGGACCCACGGGGGTGGACCAGGAACCGCCGGAGCCCTGCTGGTGCGCCGCACCACGCGCGCCGAATGGGCCTGGCTGCTGGTGGCGGGGGCGGTGGGGACCGCCGCCCTGACCCTGCTGCTCGGCCGGGTCAGCGACTCCACCGTCCCGTTCTGGGACGCCCTCACCACCGGGCTCTCCCTCATGGCCACCTACGGCCAGTGCCGCAAGCTCCTGGAGTCCTGGTGGCTGTGGATCGCCGCCGACCTCGTCTACATCCCGCTCTACGCGTCCAAGGGGCTGTACCTGACCTCGGTCCTCTACACGGGCTTCCTCGCCCTGTGCGTGGCCGGGCTCGTCGGCTGGCACCGTACGCTCCCGGCGCGCGGCGCCCGCAAGGCCCTGGAGGCGACGGCATGAGCGGCGGCGAGCGCTACGGCCACGGGCTGGTGCTGGGCAAGTTCTACCCGCCGCACGCCGGCCACCACCACCTGGTGCGCACCGCCCAGGACCAGTGCGAGCGGCTGACCGTCCTGGTCTGCGCCGCCTCCGTCGAGTCGGTGCCGCTCGCCGACCGGATCGCGTGGATGCGCGAGGCGCACCCCGGGGCCGAGGTGGTCGGCGCGGTCGACGACATCCCCGTCGACCTCCACGACCCCGACATCTGGGAGGCGCACATGGCGATCTTCCGCAGCGCCGTGGGACGGCGCGTCGACGCCGTCTTCACCTCGGAGGAGTACGGGACCGAACTCGCCCGGCGGTTCGGCGCCCAAGAGGTCAGCGTGGACCCGGCGCGCACCCTGTTCCCCGTGTCGGGCACCGCCGTACGCGAGGACCCGGTCCGGTGCTGGGAGTTCCTCGGGCCCGGCGTACGGGCCGCCCTCGCCCGGCGGGTGGTCGTCCTGGGCGCCGAGTCCACCGGCACCACCACCCTCTCGCGGGAGCTGGCCGCGCACTACCGGCGGCGCGGCGGCGTGTGGGCGAAGACGGGCTGGGTCGCCGAGTACGGGCGGCGGTACAGCGAGGAGAAGCTCGCGGCCGCCCGCGCGGCCGACCCGGCGGCCTCCTGGGAGGACGTCTCCTTCGGCTCACCGGAGTTCCCGGTGATCGCCCGCCGCCAGGACGAGGCCGAGGAACGGGCCGCCCGGCTCGGCTCCCCGGTGCTCTTCTGCGACACCGACTCCTTCCCCACCGGCATCTGGCACGAGCGCTACCTCGGCGGCCGCCACGCGGAGGTCGAGCGGATCGCCGCCCGCCGCCCCCGCGACCTGTACCTGCTGACCGACCACGAGGGCGTGCCCTTCGAGGACGACGGGCTGCGCGACGGCCCCGAGCTCAGACCGTGGATGACCGCCCGCTTCCGCGGGGAACTCGCCCGCACCGGGAGGCGTTTCCTGGTCGTGAGCGGGGACCGGCGGACCCGGCTCGAAACGGCCGTGGCGGCGGTCGACGGCCTGCTGGCCGAGGGCTGGCACTTCGCGGCGCCCCTCCCGGAGCGCCGGTGAGCGCCCCGGCGGCGGGCGGCCATGACGGCCGTCCCGGACCGCACGCCCCCGCGTCGTACGACCCGCACGCCTTCGAGCCCTTCGCGGTGACCGTCGACCTCGCCGTCCTCACCGTGCGCGGCGGAGACCTGCACGTCCTGCTGATCCGGCGCGGCCAGGAACCGTACGCGGGCGCCTGGGCGCTCCCCGGGGGCTTCGTCCTGCCCCGGGAGTCCGCCGAGACGGCCGCCCGCCGCGAGCTGGCCGAGGAGACCGGCCTGCCGCAGGAGCTGGTCGCCGCCCTGCACCTCGAACAGCTGCGCACCTACAGCGAACCGGACCGTGACCCCCGCATGCGGGTGGTGTCGGTGGCCTTCACCGCCCTGGTCCCCGACATGCCGGAACCGGCCGAGCAGGGCGGCGGGGACGCCGACCGGGCCCGCTGGATGCCGGTGGGCGAGGCCGCGGGACTCGCCTTCGACCACGGGCTGATCCTGGCGGACGCCCGTCGGCGGGTGGGCTCGAAGCTGGAGTACACCTGCCTGGCCACCGCCTTCTGCCCGCCCGAGTTCACCCTCGGGGAGCTCCAGGCCGTCTACGAGACCGTCTGGGGCACCTCCCTGGACCGGCCCAACTTCCGGCGCAAGGTGCTCGCCACGCCCGGCTTCGTCGAGGCCGTGCCGGGAGCCGCCCGGCTGACCGGGGGCCGCGGCAAACCCGCCGCGCTGTACCGGGCCGGACCGGCCACCACCCTCCACCCGCCCCTGCTCCGCCCCTCGGAAGGACCCATCCTGTGACCGCCACCAAGCGTGCCGCGACGGGCGCCCTCATCGGCCTGGCCCTCGGCGACGCCCTCGGCTTCCCGACGGAGTTCCAGGACGTTCCGTCGATCCTCGCCAAGACCGGTCCGTGGCGCGGGATGCGGCTGCCCCGCCCCGCGATCGTCACCGACGACACCCAGATGACCCTGGCCCTGGCGCGCGGCATACGCACCGCCGCCGAACGGGGCCCGGTGGGCCCGCTGCGGCTGACCCGGCCGGTCCGCGAGGAGTTCGTCGACTGGTACCACTCCCCGGAGAACAACCGGGCCCCCGGCCGGACCTGCCTGGTGGCGTGCGGCCTGCTGAACGATCCGGAGCGCGACTGGCGCGACGCCAGCCAGATCGGTTCCAAGGGCTGCGGCGCCAACATGCGCGTGGTCCCGGTCGGGCTGGTCCCCGGCTGGACCGACGAGGAGCGGGCGGGCGCCGCCCAGCTCCAGTCGGCCCTCACCCACGGCCACCCCACCGCCCTGGCCGCCTCCGACCTGACCGCGCGCGCCGTGCACCTCCTCGCCCGGGGAGCCGAGGTCACCGGCCTGGTCGGGCAGCTGCGCTCGTACGCCCTGGAGAACCGCACCCGCTACCACGAGCGCTGGCTCGGGGACCTGTGGACGCGGACGGCCTGCGACGCCTCCCCGGAGTCCTTCATGGCCCGGGGCTGGGACGAGTGCCTGGCCGTCCTGGACCGCCTCGCCGCCGCCCTGCGCACGCCGTCCCCCGAGACCGACCCGTGCCTGACCACCGGTGAGGGGTGGATCGCGGAGGAGGCCCTGGCCACCGCCCTCCAGTGCTTCCTGCTCTTCCCGGAGGAGCCCCTGACGGCCCTGCGCCGCGCGGCCTGCACGGCCGGGGACTCCGACTCGATCGCCTGCCTGGCCGGTGCCTTCGCTGGCGCCCACCTCGGCGCGGACGTCTGGCCCCGGGACTGGGAGGGCCGCATCGAGTACCGCGAGGAACTGCTGGCCTTCGGCGCCCTCTGGGACGCCTGAGCCGTACCCGACGGCGCCCGGCGGTCAGACCGCCGAGGCGCGGCGGGCGCGGTGGAGGAAGTCGGCGACGCGGGCCCGGTCCGGTTCGGCGGGCAGCGGGCTGGAGGCGAGGGCGGCCTCGGACTCCTCGGTGAGGCGGGTCATCCAGGCGTCGACCTCGTCCCAGCCCAGCTCGCCCCGCCTGACCGCGAGGAGGCGCTCGCGTTCCGGGCCCGCGTCGATCGTGAGCCGGCCGGTGCGCAGCAGGTCCCGGCAGGAGGCCAGCAGGCGCAGCAGGTGCATGGCGTGCTTCCAGCGGGGGGCGCCGTGGAGGCGGACGTCCGCGAGGAGCTTGCCGTGCTGGGAGGCCGCGTAGCGGCTGAAGCTGGTGTGGGCCCGGCGGGAGAGGAAGGCCCCGCGCAGGGACAGCAGCTCCTCGCCGACCGGGCTGATCCGCTCCACCAGCGGGGAGTGCAGGCACTCCAGGATGTTCGGGTTGGCGCGCAGCGCCAGCTCGCAGAAGCGCTCCAGCTCCCAGGAGAACTCCTCCTCCCGGGGCCCCTCGACATGGGTCGGGGGCTTCTCGAACCGCCAGAAGAGCGGGGTGGGGGCGAGGAAGACACCGCGCCGGTCGGTGTCGCTCGCCTCCGTGGCCAGCCCGAAGGCGCGGGAGCCCATCACACAGGCGTAGATCGTGTGGTCCCGGACCAGGGTGAGGTCGTCCATCCCGGGAGGGTAGGCGGCGCGGCGCCCGCTAGGCGAGCGAGATTTCCCCCTGGGGGGACACGGTGATCTTCTTCTCCTCGAGCGGCTTGGTCGCCGGCCCCTGCAGCACCGCGCCGTCGGCCACCTTGAACTTGCTGCCGTGGCAGGGGCAGTCGATCGTGCCGTTCTCGACCTTGTTCACCAGGCAGCCCTGGTGCGGGCACACCGCCGTGAAGCAGCGGAAGGAGCCCGCCGTCGGCTGGGTGACCACCAGCTTCTCCTCCTTGAGTACCGTGCCGCCCCCCACCGGTACCGCCGAGGACTTCAGGAGCGGCTCCGGGGCCGTGCCCGGGGCGGAGGTGCCCGTCGGAGGCTTCTCCGTGCCGGAGCCGCAGGCGGCGAGGGTGCCGCCCGCCAGGGCGGCGGCTCCGGCCGCCAGTACCGTGCGCCGGGCGGTGTGGGAATCGGTCATGCGGGGCTCCTTGCTGGGGTGGCCGGGCTGGCGAGGTGCATCCTGGCGCGCGGCGGGCCCCAGGAGAAGCCCGCCACACCGTCCGTCTCACTCCGGCTGACGGGGGACCAGGTCCGCCGTTCCGCCGGGTGTGCGTACGACCTCCCACACGCGGAGCACGGCGTCGCGGTTCAACGGCCCGTGGACGTGCGGGTAGCGGTCCCCGGGGCCCGTCCGGCGGACTTCGGCGGTCAGGGCCGCCTCGTCGAGTTCCACCGCGAGCAGGGTCCCGGGCGTCTCCCGATAGCGGGACTCCACGAGGGCGAGCACGGTGGCCCGGTCCGCCGAGCAGTGCACGAAGCCCTCGGAGGCGAGCGAGCCGGGGGCGTACGGGGAGCCGGGAGCGGCACTCCACGCGGCGAGCGGAACGATGTGGAAGATCATGCCGGTGGTTCTACCGCACCGGACCGGGCCGCCGGGCTCCGAGTGGCAGTACGGGGTGATCCGGGTGACATTGTCCGTGTCCCGAAGCCGGGCCCGACGCTGACGCGCCCGCCCGGTCCCCCTGCGAAAGGCACAGGACCATGGCGGGTAACGACCTCGGCGGGCTGCTCGGCGGCGGCCGGGGCGGCGGCGCCGGCGGCGACGGCATCCTCGGCGCGCTGCTCGGCGCCCTGACGGGCGGTGGCGGCGGCGCCGCCGGCGGCCGGGCGGCAGGCGGCGGCACGGCCGGCGGCGGTGCGGACAACCCCCTCGGCGGCCTGCTGGACGTGCTGACCAGGTCCGGCCTGGCCGACCAGGCGCAGTCCTGGATCGGCACCGGCGACAACCAGCCCGTCAGCGGCGCCCAGATCAAGGAGGCGCTCCCGGACGACACCCTCCGCGAGACCGCCCGGCAGGCGGGCGTCAGCCCCGAGGAGGCGGCCGACCGGATCGCCCGGACGCTCCCGGAGGCCGTCGACAAGCTGACGCCGAACGGCCAGGTGCCCACCGAGTCGCTGGAGGACATCATCCGGAAGCAGAACCTCTGACCCGGCACGGCCCCCTGCGAGGACCCGGCACCGTCCACAGGGCGGACCGCCGGGTCCTCGCGCGGTACCGAGTGGCTACCCTGAGTCAGGCCCTGCCGTTCGTGATCACCCTTGGAGCGCTCCGTGAGAACCGCCGTCGTCATCGGAACCGGACTGATCGGCACCTCGGCGGCGCTCGCCCTGACCGCCCGCGGGATCAGCGTCCACCTCGTCGACCACGACCCGGCGCAGGCCCGCACGGCCGCCGCCCTGGGCGCCGGCACCGACGACGCCCCCGAGGGCCAGGTCGACCTCGCGATCGTCGCCGTACCGCCCGCCCACGTGGCCGCGGCGCTGGCCGACGCGATCGGCGCCGGTCTGGCCCGTGCCTACGTGGACGTGGCCAGCGTCAAGGGCGGCCCGCGCCGAGAGCTCGCCGCGCTGGGCGCGGACACCTCCGCCTACATCGGCACCCACCCCATGGCCGGCAAGGAGCGCTCCGGCCCGCTGGCGGCGACGGCCGACCTGTTCGAGGGCCGGCCCTGGGTGCTGACCCCCACCCGGGACACCGACCACGAGGTCCTCAACCTCGCCCTGGAGCTGGTCGCCCTGTGCCGGGCCGTGCCCGTGGTGATGGACGCCGACGCCCACGACCGGGCGGTGGCGCTCGTCTCGCACACCCCGCAGCTGGTGTCCAGCATGGTCGCCGCCCGCCTGGAGGAGGCCGACGACACGGCGGTCCGGCTGTGCGGGCAGGGCATCCGGGACGTGACGCGGATCGCGGCCTCCGACCCCCGGATGTGGGTGGAGATCCTCTCGGCCAACCCGGGACCGGTGGCCGACGTCCTGGCCGGCATCGCCGCCGACCTGGAGGAGACCGTGGAGGCGCTGCGCGGCCTCCAGTCCGCCGACGAGGCCGAGCGCAAGGGCGGCGCCGCGGGCATCGAGGACGTCCTCCGGCGCGGCAACGCGGGCCGGGTCCGCGTCCCCGGCAAACACGGCGCGGCGCCGATGGCGTACGAGACGGTCGGGGTGTTCATCAGCGACAAGCCCGGGGAGCTGGCGCGGATCTTCGCGGACGCCGGCCGGGCCGGGGTCAACATCGAGGACGTGCGGATCGAGCACGCGACCGGCCAGCAGGCCGGCCTGGTGCAGCTCATGGTCGAGCCGCGGGCCGTGGCCCCGCTGACCGCCGAGCTGCGCGAGCGGGGCTGGGCGCTCAGGCAGCAGTGATCCCGCCCCGCGAGGGGCGGCCGGAGCCGGCCGGGAACGGAGGGCGCCCGGGGCCGGTAACCTGGTGCGGGGGCGCTTTTGGCGCGCCCGCACACGTACGCGCAACCAGGAAGGTGCCCGCACCGTGGAAACCGCCGCTCCGTCCGCCGTGATCGTCGCCATCGACGGTCCCTCCGGCACGGGCAAGTCCAGCACCTCCAAGGCCGTGGCCGCCAAGCTCGGGCTGCGCTACCTGGACACCGGTGCCCAGTACCGGGCCATCACCTGGTGGATGATCACCAACGGCGTCGACACCGACGACCCGCAGGCGATCGCCCTCGCCGCCGGCAAGCCGGCCATCGTCTCGGGTACGGACCCGGCCGCCCCCACCATCACGGTGGACGGCCTGGACGCCTCCGGCCCGATCCGTACGCAGGAGGTCACCTCCAAGGTCAGCGCCGTCAGCGCGGTCCCCGAGGTGCGCGCCCTGATCACCGACCTCCAGCGCTCCATCGCCGCCGCGGCGGCCGAGGAGGCCGACGGGATCGTGGTCGAGGGCCGGGACATCGGCACCACCGTCCTGCCCGACGCCGACCTCAAGATCTTCCTGACGGCCTCCCCCGAGGCCCGCGCCGCGCGCCGCAGCGGTGAGCTGCGCGGCAAGGAGGCCACGGACCTCGCGGCCACCAAGGCGGCCCTGATCAAGCGGGACGCGGCCGACTCCGGCCGCAAGACCTCCCCGCTGGCCAAGGCCGACGACGCCGTCGAGGTGGACACCACCGACCTCACGCTCGACCGGGTGATCGAATGCGTGGTCACCCTGGTGGAAGAGCGGCGGGGCAAGTGAGCGAAGCGCCCTCCCTCAAGGGGGCGGCGGTCGGCAGGCGCATCGGCATCGGCCTCATGTACGGGCTGTGGAAGCCGCGTGTGCTGGGCGCCTGGAAGGTGCCCGCCTCCGGCCCCGTCATCCTGGCCGTGAACCACGCGCACAACATCGACGGACCCATGGTCATGGGCACCGCACCGAGGCCGCTGCACTTCCTGATCAAGAAGGAGGCGTACGTCGGCCCGCTCGGCCCCTTCCTGGAAGGGATCGGGCAGGTGAAGGTCGACCGCACCGGCACCGACCGCACCGCGATCACCCGCGCCCTCGCCGTCCTCGAGAACGGCGGCGCCCTGGGCATATTCCCCGAGGGCACCCGCGGCGACGGCGACTTCGCGTCCCTGCGCGCCGGGCTCGCCTACTTCGCGGTCCGCAGCGGCGCCCCGGTCGTGCCGGTCGCCGTCCTGGGCAGCACCGAGGCCAAGGGCCGGCTCGTCCAGGGCCTGCCGCCGCTGCGCAGCCGGGTCGACGTGGTCTTCGGCTCGGCCTTCGACGCCGGGGACGGCACGGGCCGTCGTACGCGCACCGCGCTGGACGAGGCCACCGTACGCATCCAGGGACGGCTGACAGCCCACCTGGCCGACGCCAAGCGCCTCACCGGGCGCTGAGCGAGACTTGACCTAGTAGTGGAACCGCGCTGCGCGGGTGCCACCGATCACCACGAACGACGAGGAACGGACTTCATGAACGACCAGTACGACCACGGAGCACTTGGCGATGCCGAGTACGCGGAGTTCATGGAGCTCGCCGCGGAGGAAGGCTTCGACCTCGAGGAGGTCGAAGGCGCGATCGAGGAGGCCGGCCACGGCCCGCTCCCGGTCCTCGCCGTCGTCGGCCGCCCGAACGTGGGCAAGTCGACCCTGGTGAACCGCATCATCGGCCGCCGCGAGGCCGTCGTCGAGGACAAGCCGGGCGTCACCCGCGACCGCGTGACGTACGAGGCCGAGTGGGCCGGCCGCCGCTTCAAGGTCGTCGACACCGGCGGCTGGGAGCAGGACGTCCTCGGCATCGACGCCTCCGTCGCCGCCCAGGCCGAGTACGCCATCGAGGCCGCCGACGCGGTCGTCTTCGTCGTGGACGCCAAGGTCGGCGCCACCGACACCGACGAGGCCGTCGTCAAGCTGCTGCGCCGCTCCGGCAAGCCGGTGGTCCTGTGCGCCAACAAGGTCGACGGCCAGAGCGGCGAGGCCGACGCGGCCGCGCTGTGGTCCCTGGGCCTCGGCCACCCGCACCCGGTCTCCTCGCTGCACGGCCGCGGCACGGGCGACATGCTCGACGCCGTCCTGGAGGCCCTGCCGGAGGCCCCCGAGCAGAGCTTCGGCGGCACGGCCCTCGGCGGACCGCGCCGCATCGCGCTGATCGGCCGCCCGAACGTCGGCAAGTCCTCCCTCCTGAACAAGGTCGCGCGCGAGGACCGCGTCGTCGTCAACGAGCTGGCCGGCACCACCCGCGACCCGGTCGACGAGCTGATCGAACTCGGCGGTGTCACCTGGAAGTTCGTGGACACCGCGGGCATCCGCAAGAAGGTCCACCTCCAGCAGGGCGCCGACTACTACGCCTCGCTGCGCACGGCCGCCGCCGTGGAGAAGGCGGAGGTGGCGGTCATCCTGATCGACACCACCGAGAACATCAGCGTCCAGGACCAGCGCATCATCACCATGGCCGTCGAGGCCGGCCGCGCGATCGTCATCGCCTACAACAAGTGGGACGAGCTGGACGAGGAGCGCCGCTACTACCTCGAGCGCGAGATCGAGACGGAGATGCAGCAGGTCTCCTGGGCGCCCCGCGTCAACGTCTCCGCGAAGACCGGACGCCACATGGAGAAGCTGGTCCCGGCGATCGAGGCCGCCCTCGCGGGCTGGGAGACGCGCGTCCCCACCGGCCGGCTGAACGCCTTCCTCGGCGAGATCGTCGCGGCCCACCCGCACCCGATCCGCGGCGGCAAGCAGCCCCGCATCCTGTTCGGTACCCAGGCGGGCAGCAAGCCGCCGCGGTTCGTCCTCTTCGCCTCCGGCTTCCTGGAGCACGGCTACCGGCGCTTCATCGAGCGCCGCCTGCGCGAGGAGTTCGGCTTCGAGGGCACCCCGCTCCACATCTCGGTGCGGGTGCGCGAGAAGCGCGGCGCGCAGTACAAGAAGAAGAAGTAGCGGCGGTCCGGGGTCAGTAGCCCCGGCGCGGAGCGGGCGGCAGGGCCGCCGGGACGTGTTGCATCCCGGTCTGGTGCTGCCGCCCGCCGCCGTATCCGGAGCCGCCCGCGTACGAGTACGCCGGCTGGGCCTGCTGCGGGACGTACGAGGGCTGCCAGGTGTCGGCCTGCTGCCACGAGGAACCGTTCCAGCCGCTGCCGTACGAGCCGCCCGTGCTGCTGCCGTACGAGGTGCCGGTGTACCCGCTGCCGTACGAGAAGGCGGTGAAGCCGAGGTCCTCCTCGCCGGTACGGTCGCCCGGCAGCGCCCGGAAGGCGCGCAGGTACTCCGAGTACAGGCTGTCGTAGATCGGGGTGTGCGAGGCGCTGCTCGCACGGAACGGGGCGCGGGAGGGGTCGTATGAATGCACGTATCAGCCAACGAAACCAGCGCCCTGCGGATGCGGGGTGAAGGGGCGGAAAACGCAGATCGCCGGGGGTGCGCGGGACGGACCGCGCACCCCCGGCGCATGCCGTCCGGCCCCCTGGGCGGGGGTGGGACGGCCGTTTCCGGGTGGGGAGGAGAGGAGCTCAGGCGCCCGGCGTGCCCGCCAGGGGCATGGAGGCGCCGACCAGCTTGCCGTTGCTCGCGGCCTTGTCGAGGGCGTCGCGGAGCAGGTCCTCGCGCGGCTGCTGGCCGATGGAGCCGACCGGGGCGGCGTAGATGAGCACCCGCTGCGTCTTGTTGACGGCGGCCCTCCAGCCGTCGGTCACGCTCAGCGCCTGGTGCGCCTGCCACCAGGCCACCTGCTGCCCGCCCTCGGGACCGGGCTGGAGCACGGCGTGCAGCTGCCCGCCGGCCAGCAGGACCGACCAGCCGGCGAGGGCGGACGGGACCTCGTTGGTGTCGGTGACCGGGATGAAGCCCTGCTCGATCAGGAGCGGGAGGAAGTCGTCGCCGGGGCCGGTGGTGCCGGGACGGGCGATGGGAGCGGTCGGCTCGACGACCAGCGCCGGGTGCAGCTCCCCGGCGATCAGGACCAGGCCGCTGGTGATGCCGAGGACGGCCTGGCCGCCCGGCACCGACTGCGGGGCCGTGCCGCCGGCCTGCTCCGGAGCGGGGGCGGGGCTGTCGCCGGTGATGCTGCGGACCGCACCCTGGAGCTGCTCCTCGGAGACGGCGACGACCTGGGAGGGGATGCAGGCGGCGTGGGCGAAGGCGAGGACGGCGGTCTCCTCGCCCACGAACAGCACGGTGCTCGTGGGGTCGGTCTCGGGGTCGCCGGGAGTGCGGCAGGAGGTGCAGTCGTAACTGCCCGGGGCGTCGTCGCCGGTGAGCAGCCTGTCGGCTTCTTCGTCACCGATCTCGGCACGTACCTCAAGACTGACGTCGAGCATGCGCGGCACGGGTGGCTCCTCATTCGTGCGGAGGCCGGGGGGTTCCCGGCTCGCCGGGATCAACGGAGGAGCGGTGGCCGGAGTCACGCCGTTTGAGGGAACGGAATCGAACCGGCCACCCGGAAGGGTGAACCGCCCGGCCGGGACTTCTGCTTGATGTCAACTGTTGCCTTTTCGTGCGCAGTTGGTGCCTGTTTTCTGTCGTGTGGGGGGTGCCTGCCGTGTCGCCCGTCCGGGTGGGGCGGGGGCGGGCGCCGCGTGGCGCGGCGGGCCGGGGGCCGGGGCTCCGTAGCGTGAGCCGATGCCCGATCTGTGTATGCGGCGGGCGGCGGCCACCGCCGTGGCCGCGGCGGTCGCCGCGCTGGTGCTCGTTCTCCCGCCGGGTGTCGGCGCGGTCGCCGCGCCGCCGCCACCGGTTTCCGGCCCGGCGGGTGCCGCGTACCCGGGCTCGCCGGGCGTGATCGGCACGGGGCCGGGGGACTGCGGGCCGGGCGGGCAGTGGCCGTGGGACTGCGTCGCGGACTGCGAGAGCCGTGGGCGCTGGGCGGTGAACACGGGCAACGGCTTCTACGGGGGCCTGCAGTTCTCGCAGCCGACGTGGGAGGCGTACGGGGGGCCGGTGTACGCGGCCCGGGCCGACCTGGCGAGCCGGGAGCAGCAGATCCGGGTCGCGGAGGAACTGCTGGCGGGGCAGGGCTGGGAGGCGTGGCCGGTGTGCGCGGAGCGGTACGGGCTGGCGGGGCGGATGCACGTGGTGCGGGCGGGGGACACGCTGGACGGCATCGCCCGCCGACGCCGCGTGCCCGGCGGCTGGCGTCCCCTCTACGAAGCCAACCGCCCGCTGATCGGCCCGACGCCGTCGCAGCTGAAGGCGGGCGTCTTCCTCACCCTCCCCCCGGCGGACCCGCCCGCCCCGCCCCCGGCGAAGCCGGTCCCGGCGGGGCCCGCCGCCCCGGCTCCGGCGAAGCCGGCGCCCGCGAGTTCCACCGCCCCGGCTCCGGCGAAGCCGGCCCCGGCGCAGTCGGCCTCCGCGAGTCCCGCCGCCCCGGCTCCGGCGAAGCCGGCGCCCGCGAGTTCCACCGCCCCGGCTCCGGCGAAGCCGGCCCCGGCCGTGGCGTCCCCGGCCCCCGCCCCGGTGCTCTGAGGGGGTCCGCCGCCCGCCGGGTGCGTGGGCGAGGCGCGGCCGGCCGGTGCGAGCGGCGGCGTACCTCGCGGGCGGCGCGTGCGGGGGGAGGCGTCACACTGGGGGCGTGCTTGAGACCTCCGCGCGATTGCTGCGCCTGCTTTCCCTCCTGCAGGCCCACCGGGAATGGACCGGTGCCGACCTCGCCGCCCGGCTCGGGGTCACGTCCCGCACCGTGCGGCGGGACGTCGACCGGCTGCGCGAGCTCGGCTACCCCGTGAACGCCAGCCCCGGTACCGGCGGCGGGTACCAGCTCGGGGCCGGGGCGGAGCTGCCGCCGCTGCTGCTGGACGACGACGAGGCCGTCGCGGTCGCCGTCGGGCTGCGCACGGCCGCCGGCAACGGCGTCGAGGGGATCGGGGAGGCCTCCGTACGGGCCCTGGCGAAGCTGGAGCAGGTGCTGCCGTCCCGGCTGCGCGGACGGGTCTCGGCGCTCAACGAGTTCACCGTGCCCATGCTGCGCGGCCCCGGTCCCGCCACCGTCGACGCCTCGGTGCTCACGGAACTCGCCGCCGCCTGCCGGGACAGCGAGCGGCTCCGGTTCGGCTACCGGGACCACGGCGGCGGCGTCAGCCGGCGCGTGGTCGAGCCGCACCGGCTGGTGTGCACCGAGCGGCGCTGGTACCTCGTCGCCTGGGACCTCGACCGGGAGGACTGGCGGACCTTCCGCGCGGACCGGATCGAGCCCCGCCCGCCGCACGGCCCGCGCTTCGTACCGCGCCCGGCACCGGCCGAGGACCTCGCCGCCTATGTCTCCCGGGGCGTGTCGCACGGCGCGTACGCGGCACGGGCGCTGCTGCGGCTGCGCGTCCCCGCCGAGGAGGCGGCGGGGATCATCGGGCCCGCCGACGGGGTGCTGGAACCGGTCGACGCGGAGAGCTGTCTGCTGCGCACCGGGGCGGTCAGCCTCGACGTCCTGGTGATTCACGTGATGCTGCTCGGCTGTGAGTTCGAGGTGGTGGAGCCGCCCGAGCTGTCGGACCGGATCCGGGGTCTGAGGGACCTCCTGGGCCGGGCCCTGGACAGGACCGCGGAAGTGCGGCAGGAGTAAGTCCGGGCCCGCGAATTTCCGTTTACCCGGCGGAATTCGAAAGGGGTCCGCCGAGCCGGCATTACCGCGGCGGTTGTCGACAACCCGTGACACAAGTGTGACCCGGCGCGGAGGAACATCCGCTCACCGGGCTGACGTGTCCGGACATATGAACGCCGACGGCGGGCCGGTCCGAGGGACCGGCCCGCCGTTTCTCGCGGTGCGGGGTGGGGCTGTGCGTACCGGCCCCGCGGGGGGTCAGCCGCCGGTGGCCGGGCGGGCCGAGGCCCCCCGGGCGGAGGCCCGCTCGGTGTGCGCCGGGCGGCGGCTGCCCCCGGGCGTGAGCGGGGTCCGCTCCGAGCGGATGAGGTGCTGGCGGGAGGGCTGGTGCGCGGCGGGGCGCAGCGCGGGGGCGTGCGTGGCGGGGGCGTGGGCGGCGGGCGCCGGAGCCCCGTCCTCCCCGTCGCCGGGGGCGCGTCCGGGCTGCCACTTGCCGCCCGCGGAGAGCAGCGGGGTGATCGCGGCGGCGACGGGTTCGGAGATCCGGCCCTCCTCCAGGCGTCGGCGCCACTGCTCGCGCAGCTCGAAGACGTAGGCTTCGGCGCGGCTGATGAGCGGCTCGAACCAGGGCAGCGCCAGCATGATGAGCAGTCCGGCGGTCCAGCCGAGGAGCACGTCGCTCACCCAGTGGGTGCCGAGGTACACGGTGGTGGCGCCGACGCTCAGCGAGACGACCGCGGAGAGCACGGACAGCACCCGGCGGGTGACGGTGGTGGAGGCCAGGTAGGCCAGGATCCCCCAGGTCACCACGGCGTTGGCGGTGTGGCCCGAAGGGAATATATCGCCGCCGGCGAAGAGTTCGGCCGAGCCGATCTGGGTGGCGTAGTGGGGGCCGAGCCGACCGAGGCCGAGCTTGACGGAGCCCACGGTGATGTTGAGCAGCAGCAGCGCCACGCCGAGCGCGATCAGCGGGCGCAGGGTGTGCTGGCGCCAGGAGCGCCAGCCGAGCCAGGCCGCGACCATCACGGCGGTGGGCCCCCGCTGGCCGAGTACGACGAGGTAGTCGAGGAAGGCGTGCACCTGCGGCCACTGCTCGTAGGGCCGGAAGAACATGATCTGCCAGTCCAGGCGGACGAGCCAGGAGGTCGTCAACACGGCCACGACGGTCACCAGGTAGAAGGCGAGGGTCGCGGAGAGGAGCACGACGCGATGCCGGCTCATCTGCGGAGTTTGCAGATGAGCCGGTCGCTCTGGTTCCCGGTCGAGCCGGGCGAACACCGGCTCCAGACGGGCAAGCATTTGGTCGGTACGCACTCAATCGACGTTACCGCGCGTGGAAGCGCAGCCCGGGCGAATCGCGCGCTTTGTGATGACCATGTGATGTGGAGTGCGTCTCACGGGGGACTTAATTCCCCTTCTTCCGACACTTGTTGGAACTTTCCGGATTCCACTCCGGCGGTCCCGCCGCCGCAATTATCGGCATACTTACACGCGATTTATTGCCGCCGGCCAATTCCTTTGCGCAATCATGGATGGGAATGATCCGTTCCGTGATCACGCCCCGTCCGCGTGCTCCATCCGTGCGCCCCGCCCGCCGCCACCGGTCTACGGAGGTCCCGAACCGTTGAGCCAGAAGGCCCCGTACGCCGCCGAGGCCAGCGCCAGCGCACCCAGTACGGCCGCCGCCCGCCCGGTCCGCCACCGTGCCAGCGCCACCGCCAGGGGCAGCAGCAGCGGGAAGGCCGGCAGCAGCAGCCGGGGCTTGGAGCCGAAGTACCCGGAGGCGCACAGGGCCAGCGCCACCACGATCCCGCAGTACACGAGCAGCGCGGCCGGCTGCCGGTCCCGCACGCACAGCCGGTACAGCCACAGCACCAGCAGCACCCCCGCGACCAGGCCCACGCCGGCGGCGAAGGCGGGGGAGGCCAGCCGCGCCCCGATGAACCGGGCGAAGGCCCAGCCCCCGTCGAAGCCGTTGCCCCAGCCCGCCTGCACGTCCAGGTAGCCCGTCAGTCCGCCACCGGTCCGGGCCCCCACCCACAGCACGTACGCCGCCGCCCCCAGCGGAGCGAGCAGCACCCCGGCCACCGTCCGCCACGAGCGCTCCCCGCGCCGCCAGGCCAGGGCGGCCGCCACCCACACCGCCGCGACCACCGCCGCCCCGACGGGCCGGGTCAGTCCCGCCCCCGCCGCGAGCAGGCCCGCCGCGATCCACCGCCCGCGCAGCACCGCGTACAGCGCCCAGGCGGCCAGGGCGGTGAACAGCGACTCGCTGTACGCCATGGACTGCACGATCCCCACCGGCAGCGCGGCCCACAGCGCCACCGCGAGCACCCCGGCGCGCCGTCCGTACCGCAGGCCGGCGACGGCGAAGATCCCCCAGGCGGCGGCGAGCCCCGCCACGGCGGAGACCACCAGGCCCGCCGAGCCGTACGAGAGCCCCGTGGGCGCCGCCACCAGCCGCTCCAGCCACGGCAGCAGCGGGAAGAAGGCCAGGTTGGAATGGACGGCCCCGCCCGGCAGGACCACCTCGTACCCGTACCCCTCGGCGGCGATCCGCGCGTACCAGAGCGAGTCCCAGCGGGCCGAGAGCAGGGTGTGCGGGCTGCTGCCGGCCGCCGCGCACCACAGCGCGAGCACCGCCAGCCCCAGCAGCCGCACCGCGGCGAAGGCGGCGAGCGCAGGCGCGGCACGGCGCGGTCCGGGATGCTTCGCGGGGACGTCGTCAACGGGCACAGTGGTCACGGGGACGAGTATCGACGCCGCGACCGGCGGGAACGGAATCGCGGGCACCCACCGTGAGGGCGTGTGCACGCCGGGGAGGAGCGGAGGGGTGCGAGTGGTGCACACCACACGGGGGCCGCCGCCGGGATGAGAGCTTGACCACGTGTGGGACACGCGAACTCGCGTACGCTGACCCTTCACTCGCGTGTCGATGCCGGACCCGTAGGACGCCGCACAGCGCACCACTCCGCGGCGCCCCACGACGCTGTCCGCCGAGTGCGAGGGACCACCTGGGAGGTACATGCATGTCGGGGACGAACACGGCCGGCGACAGGAGGTCCCCCCTCGGGCAGCGGCTCGCCGCGGTCTCCGGCGGCGCCAACCGCTGGGTGGTCCTGGCGGTCCTGTGCGTCAGCCTCGTGCTCGTCGCGCTCGACGCGACGATCCTGCACGTGGCCGTCCCCTCCGTCACCGAGGACCTGCGCCCCGGCTCGATGGAGCTCCTGTGGATCGTCGACGCGTACCCGCTGGTCTGCGCCGCGCTCCTGATCCTCTTCGGCACGCTCGGCGACCGGGTCGGCCGCCGCCGGATCCTGCTCCTCGGCTACACGCTCTTCGGCCTGGCCTCCGCCGTCGCCGCCCTCGCCGACAACGCCCAGGTACTGATCGCCGCGCGCGCCCTGCTCGGCATCGGCGGGGCGATGATCATGCCGGCCACCCTGTCGATCCTGCGCCAGGTCTTCCCCGACCGGCGGGAGCGGGCGCTGGCCATCGGCATCTGGACCGCCGTCGCCGCGATCGGCGCGGCCGGGGGTCCGGTGCTCGGCGGCTTCCTCGTCCAGCACTTCTGGTGGGGCTCGGTCTTCCTCATCAACATCCCGCTGATGGCCCTGATCCTGCCGGTCGGGCGCTGGCTGCTGCCCGAGTCCAGGGGCGCGGCCGACGGCCCCTGGGACGTGCTCGGCGCGCTGATGGCAGCCGCGGGCGTCCTCGGCGCGGTGCTCGGCATCAAGCGGATCGGCGCGGAACGCCAGCTCACCGACCCGGGGGCGCTGGTTCCGCTGGTGCTCGGCCTGCTGCTGCTGGTCCTCTTCGTACGCCGCCAGAAGCGGCGCGAGCACCCGCTGATCGACATGCGGATGTTCTCCCGGGCCGCCTTCTCCACCTCCGTCGGCTGCATCGTCCTCGCCATGCTGGCCCTGGTCGGCCTGGAGCTGCTCGCCGTCCAGTACCTCCAGCTGGTGCTGGACCTCAGCCCGCTGGAGACCGGCCTGCGGCTGCTGCCGCTCACCTTCGCCGCCATGGCCGCGGGCGCCACCGGTTCCCACACCCTCCAGCGGGTCGGCCCGCGCACCATGGTCTCGCTGGGCTTCGTGGTCACCGCCGGCGCCGTGCTGCTGCTGACGCTGATGGGCCAGCACGACCGGCCCGTCCTGCTGACCGTGGGCTTCGTCCTGCTCGGCTTCGGGCTCCAGACCACCCTCTTCGCCGCCTACGAGTCCATGCTGAGCGAGGCCCCGGCGGAGACCGCCGGCGGTGCGGCCTCCATAGGCGAGACCTCGTACCAGCTCGGCGCCGGCATGGGCATCGCCCTGCTCGGCAGCGTGATGAACGCCGCCTACCGGCCCGGCCTGCTGGACGTCCCCGGCGTCCCCGCCGAGGACGCGGCGGGCGCCGCGAACTCCCTCGGGGAGGCCTACCAGATCGCGGCCCACCTCGGCGGCCCGGCGGGGGAGTCCCTCTACACGGCCGCCCGCGACTCCTTCGTGCACGGGCTGCACGTCACCCTCGTGGTCAGCGCGTGCCTGCTGCTCGCCGGCGCCGCGATGGCGCTGAAGCTGCCGCGCACCATGGACAACGCCGAGCCCGCCGGGTGCGGTGAAGCCGGCGCGGCGACCGGGGGCGCGGAGACCGGGGGCGCCGCGGAGACCGGGACCGCCGTACGCCTGCCCGCGCAGCCCGACGGCCCGTCCCGGCCGTCCACCGGCGCCAGGATCCCCGGCCCGGGCCGGGCCGAGCGCGATCCGGCGCTGGGCGGCACCTCCGGCCGCCAGGGCTGACCGGACCCCTCCCGCCCGGCCGGGGGTGGACCGGAGGCCGGGTCGGCGACAAACTTGCACCGCTAGGTTTTGAACCACGTGGCCGCCGGGAGGCCCCTTTGTCCGCGCCGAAGACCCCGTTCGCCCCCACCGACCCGCTCGGACTCGACGAGCTGCTCGGCCCCGAGGACCTCGCCGTCCGCGACACCGTCCGTTCCTGGGCCGCCGACCGGGTCCTGCCGCACATCGCCCAGTGGTACGAGGACGGCGAGCTCCCCCAGATCCGGGAGCTGGCCCGCGAGCTCGGCTCGATCGGGGCGCTCGGCATGTCCCTGACCGGCTACGGCTGCGCCGGCGCGAGCGCGGTGCAGTACGGCCTGGCCTGCCTGGAGCTGGAGGCCGCGGACTCCGGGATCCGCTCGCTGGTCTCCGTACAGGGCTCCCTCGCCATGTACGCGATCTGGAAGTACGGCTCCGAGGAGCAGAAGCAGCGCTGGCTGCCCGGCATGGCCGCCGGCGAGCTGATCGGCTGCTTCGCGCTGACCGAGCCCGACATCGGCTCCGACCCGGCCGCGATGCGCACCTACGCCAAGCGCGACGGCTCCGACTGGGTGCTGAACGGCCGCAAGATGTGGATCACCAACGGCTCGGTGGCCGCCGTGGCCGTCGTCTGGGCCCAGACGGACGAGGGGATCCGCGGCTTCGCCGTCCCGACCGACAGCGCGGGCTTCTCGGCGCCCGAGATCAAGCACAAGTGGTCGCTGCGCGCGTCGGTGACGAGCGAGCTGGTGCTGGACGACGTACGACTGCCCGCCGACGCGGTGCTTCCGAACGTCACGGGGCTCAAGGGACCGCTGGGCTGCCTGAGCCACGCGCGGTACGGGATCATCTGGGGGTCCATGGGCGCGGCGCGCGCCAGCTTCGAGGCGGCGCTCGACTACGCCAGGACGCGGGAGCAGTTCGGCAAGCCGATCGGCGGCTTCCAGCTCACCCAGGCCAAGCTCTCCGACATGGCGCTGGAACTCCACAAGGGCATCCTGCTCGCCCACCACCTGGGCCGCCGCATGGACGCGGGAACCCTGCGGCCGGAGCAGATCAGCTTCGGCAAACTCAACAACGTCCGCGAGGCCATCGACATCTGCCGCACCGCGCGGACCATCCTCGGGGCCAACGGGATCTCCCTGGAGTACCCCGTCATGCGGCACGCCACCAACCTGGAGTCGGTGCTCACCTACGAGGGCACCGTCGAGATGCACCAGTTGGTCCTGGGCAAGGCGCTCACCGGGCTCGACGCCTTCCGGTAGACCGGTGAGGTCCCCGGTCGTCTCGTCCGGGGGACGCCCGGAGGTGTCCCCCGGACTCAGCTCTGGTTGAAGAAGTCGCGGGCGCGGCCGCCCGCCTCGCCGCTGACGATCTGGGTGTCGGCCGGGGTCAGGAGGAAGACCCTGGTCGCCACCCGCTCGATCGACCCGCGCAGTCCGAAGGTCAGGCCGGCCGCGAAGTCGACCACGCGCTTGGCGTCGGCCGGGTCCATCGACGACAGGTTGACGATGACCGGGACGCCCTCGCGGAACAGCTCGCCGATGCCGCGCGCGTCACGGAAGCCGTCCGGGGTCACGGTCGCGATCCGCCGGCCGCGCTCGACCGCGGAATCCGAGGCCACCTTCACCCGCGGGTCGGTGACCCACTGGTCGCCGGGGCCGGAGACCGAGCCCTGCTGGCGCTCCACCGCCTCCGCGTAGTCGTCGTCGTAGTACCGCTCGTCGTCGCTGTCCTCTACGAGACCCAACCAGGCACTCGCCTTGCGTACCGAACCCATGGACGCCTCCTTTCACCGTGGCCAGTCGTCTTCTTCTCCGCTGCCCCTATCGTCGTCCATGATGCTGACAACGCGCCAAGTGGATAGCCGCCGCGCAGATGTTTCGTGACGGGACTGGTGCAGAACATCCGTTGCACTGACGAGGCTCCCGGACGCTGCCGCTGCTGACTGAGTGAAAATACGACCGCCGCTGCCGTCCGGGTGAGCCGCTGGGGCGTAAGAGTGATCCGCCAGGCTGGATACGATGCCCCGGAAATACGCGTATGACACACGGGGGAAGCGGTTGTTCGGCATAGTCAGACCTTGCGCGCACCGGCTGGGCGAGCGCTTCAAGACCGAGTGGACGGCTCATCTGTGCGGGCTCTGCCTGGCACTTCGCGGTGACCACGGGCAGTTCGCCAGGATCGTCACCAACTACGACGGGCTGCTCGTCTCCGTTCTGACGGAGGCTCAGTCCGGGCCGCTGCCCGGTGCCCGGCGCACCGCCGGACCGTGCCCGCTGCGCGGCATGCGCACCGCGCCCGTGGCCAACGGCGAGGGCGCCCGGCTCGCGGCGGCCGTCTCGCTGGTGCTCGCCTCGGCGAAGGTACGGGACCACGTCGCCGACCGGGACGGGCTGTTGGCCCGCGCCCCGATCGCCGCCGCCGCCCGCAGGGTGGCCCGGGGCTGGGACCGGGCCGGCGCCCGCACCGGAGCCTCGCTCGGCTTCGACACGGCGGTGCTGGTGGACGCCGTGGACCGCCAGGGCGGCATCGAGTCCCTGGCCGGTCCGGGCACGCCCGTGCTGGTGGTCACCGAGCCGACGGAGACCGCGACCGCGGCCGCCTTCGCCCATACCGCGGTCCTCGCGGGACGGCCGGGCAACGGCCCCGCCCTCGCCGAGGCCGGCCGGTACTTCGGGCGGCTCGCGCACCTGCTGGACGCCGTCGAGGACCGGCGCGCCGACGCCGAGGCGGGCGCCTGGAACCCGCTCACCGCCACCGGCACCTCCCTCGCCGAGGCCCGCCGGCTGTGCGACGACGCGCTGCACGGGATACGGCTGGCGCTGCGCGAGGTGGAGTTCGCCGACGCGGGGCTCGCCCACCGGCTGCTGGTGCACGAGCTGCGCACCTCCGTGGACCGGGCGTTCGGCACCTCCTCGTGCGGGCACACCGCCGCGCACGCCGCGGGCCAGGGCTACGGGCAGCCCCCGCAGGGGTACGGACAGCCCCCGCAGGGCCATGCCACGGGTGCGCCGCACGCCGCGTACGGCCAGGGCGGCCCGTACGGCGGGGGCCAGGCCGGCCCGTACGCCCCGGGCGGGCCCGGGATGCCGCCGCCGATGGGTCCGGGCGGCCCCGGCGGTGGCGGCGGTGGCGGCTTCGGCGGGCCGCCCCCGCAGAAGCCGCGCCGCGGGCTGCTGCACGGCTGCGCGGTGGCGATCGGCCTCTTCTGCACCTGCCAGCTCTGCTGCACCGAACACGAAGGCCCCTGGTCCCGGCAGAAGCGAGACGCGTGGTGCGACAACTGTGACGGGTGCGACTGCTGCAACTGTGACGGCTGCTGCTGTGACGGGTGCGGCTGCGACTGCTGATCCGGCGTCAGTTTCCGCAGGCCCGGACGGGTTACCCGGAGGTTCCCGTCCGGCCGGTGGGGGAAGGGCTGAGCGGCATGAGCGCCGAAGAAGCGAGCACGGCCTGGCGGGAGTGGCACGAGCACCGGGTGGCCACCGTCTCCGCCCCCTACGGACCCCTCGCCCTGACGGGCACCCACTGGATCGCCGACTACCCGGAAGGTCGAATTCCCGCCGTTCCGGGACACTGGCGCGTCCAGGGTGAAGCGGTGGTGCTGACCGCCGCCGCCGAGGACGGCCTCGCGCTCGACGGACAACCCCTCCCGGGGCGGGCCGTCCTCACCGCGGACGAGGGCGGGCCCGCGCACTCCCGGCTGACGGCCGGGGAGGTGCGGCTCCCGGTGATCCGGCGCGAGGGGCAGTGGGCGGTGCGCGTCTACGACCCGGGGGCGGCGGCCCGGCGCGCCTTCGAAGGCATCGAGGTCACCCCGTGCGACCCCGCCTTCGTGCTGCCGGGACGCTTCCGCCCGTACCCCGGGCCGCGGACGGTCCAGGTCGGCAACGCCGACGGACGCGCCCGCGGGCTCGGCCTCGGCGGCGAGCTGGGCTTCACCCGCGATGGCGTCGCGCACACCCTCCAGGTGGCCGTGGACGCGGAGGACGGCAGCCTCTGGGCCGTCTTCGGCGATGCCACCAGCGGCAGTTCCAGCTACCGCTTCCGCTTCCTGCACCCCGGCACCCCCGGCCCGGACGGATCCGTCACCGTGGACCTCAACCGTGCCCAGTTGCCGCCCTGCGCCTTCGCCGACCACTTCATCTGCCCGTTCCCGCCCCCCGGCAACACCCTGCCCTTCGAGGTCGCCGCCGGGGAGCGACGGCTGAAAGGCGCCCTTGCCGCCGGATACTGACGCCCGCACACTCCCGTTCAGCGTCACCCGGCGGACTTGTCAGGGCCACGTCGAGAGTGCGGCTTCCCGGCCGCGCCCCCGCAGTGTCCCCCCACCGCCGCTCACGGGCTCCGGCACCCCCACCACCCGAGCCGGGCCCCCGATCCCCACCCGGGAGGACGTGAAATGAGGACCAACAGCACCACCCGACTGCGGCTGCTCGCCCTGGCCGCCGGCCTGGCCGCCACGGCGGCCCTCGCCGCCCCCACCGCCGCCAGCGCGGACGACAACGGCACCGGCTTCAGCGCCGACCGGCTCGCCGCCGCAGGGGCCTCCGTCCTGCGCGCCGACGTCGCCGGCACCGCCTGGCACACCGACCCCGCCACCGGCACCCTCGTGGTCACCGCCGACTCCACCGTCACCAGCGCCGACATCGCCAGAATCCGCCGCGAGGCCGGCCCGGACGCCGCCGCCCTGCGCATCGAACGCACCCCCGGCAAGCTGACCAAGCTGCTCTCCGGCGGCGACGCCATCTACGCCAACAGCTGGCGCTGCTCGCTCGGCTTCAACGTCCGCAGCGGAACCAACTACTACGCCCTGACCGCCGGCCACTGCACCGAGGGCGCGGGCACCTGGTGGGCCAACTCCGCCCGCACCACCGTCGTCGGCTCCACCGCGGGCAGCAGCTTCCCGACCAACGACTACGGGCTGATCAAGTACGCCAGCAACAGCCCGGTCCCGCCCGGCACCGTCGGCGGCCAGGACATCACCAGCGCCGTCAACGCCAGCACCGGTATGTCCGTCACCCGGCGCGGCTCCACGACCGGCGCCCACAGCGGCTCCGTGACCGGCCTCAACGCCACCGTGAACTACGGCGGCGGCGACATCGTCTACGGCATGATCAAGACCAACGTCTGCGCCGAACCCGGCGACAGCGGCGGCCCCCTCTACTCCGGCAGCCGCGCCGTCGGCCTCACCTCCGGCGGCAGCGGCAACTGCTCCTCGGGCGGCACCACCTACTTCCAGCCCGTCGTCGAAGCCCTGAACGCCTACGGCGTCAGCGTCTACTGACCCGCCGGCCCCCGGCACAGGCACCCTGGACGTCCTCCCTCCTTCTGGGAGGATGTCCAGGGCGTCCCGGGGAGGAGCTCCTATGAAGCGCATCGGCGTGACCGGCCACCGGTCGATTCCCGACGAGGTGCTCGGCCACGTGGAGGAAGGCGTGCGGGCCGTCCTCGCGGGCCACCGGGGGCCCCTGGAGGCCTTCTCCAGCCTCGCCGACGGAGCCGACCAGCTCTTCGCCGACATCGCCCTGGAACACGGCGCCGACCTCACCGTCGTGATCCCCAGCGGGGACTACGAGGACACCTTCGAGGACCCGGACGCCCTCGCCCGCTACCGGCGGCTCAGGCGCCGCGCCGCCCAGGAGGTCCGCATGGCCTTCGCCCGCTCCACCGACGAGGCCTACTACGCCGCCGGCACCTACATCGCCGACTGCTGCGACCGGCTCGTCGCCGTCTGGGACGGCCTCCCCGCGCGCGGCCACGGCGGCACCGGCGAGATCGTCGCCTACGCCCGGGCCCTCGGCAAACCCGTCACCGTCATCTGGCGCGAGGGCGCGACCCGCGACTGAACCACGCCCCCTCCGCCCGGCTCAACTGCTGTGCCGCGCCAGCCAGTCGGTGTGCTGCGGGGACACGTACCGCTCCGTCTCGTAGACGGCGGACGGCCACTGGGACTCCGTGATGGTCGTCTGCATCACCACCATCATCGCCGACAGGTCCTGCTCGATCAGGGTGTGCGCCTCGATCAGCGGATGGTGGCGGCGCACCTCGTTCCAGGCGATCCCCGCCGCCGCGGCCGCGCTCAGCAGCCCCGCCGCACCCGCTCCCGGACCCGAGCCGAAGACACCCAGCAGCGCCAGCAGCAGCGCCAGGCACGTCAGCAGCACGATCGTCCACGACCACAGCACGGTCGTCCGCCGCGCCCCCTCCGTCCGGCGCCGGTACCAGTCGCGCTGCTCGATCAGCCGGTCCCGGACGTACGTCTCCCTGCGCACCTGGTAGTCCAGCCCGCGCAGCCGCTGCATCGCCCCCGTGATCTCCCCTCCCTCCGGCACCAGGCCCGCCGTCCGCGGATCCTGCCAGCCCATCTTGCGCAGCTCGTCCAGCCCCTTCTCCAGCCGCGCCCGGTACACCCCCTCCGGCCCGGCGACCTCCGACCCGAAGGGCGCCCCGTGCACGGCGTAGCGCCACGCCAGGGACTTGATGAACTCGGCCGCGCTGCGGTTGAGCTGCCACTGCGGACGGGCCCGGCGACCGGCCGCCCGTACGCCCACGGCCAGCACCCCGGCGTACGCGAGCGCGCTCACCGCCGCGAACACGTGCAGCCCGCCCACCGCCGGCCCGGCCGGCAGGGCTGCGGCCCCCGCCGCCCCGACCAGCAACAGCAACTGCGCGCGCGTGGCCAGCGCGGACTCCCGCTGCCGGGAGACCGCCGCCTGGTCGGTGTGGTGGAAGAGGACCGGCAGGTCCTCGTTGCGAAAGGTCATGCTGTCGGGCACAGCGCCCCCCAACTCTCGGGTGGCGGACGGCGGGGACCCCGCGGCCACGGGGCCCGCCGTCCGCCGTCGGATCACACCGCGAGCGGCTCCAGGTCCCGGTGGACCCGCCGCTCGTCACGGGCGTACCGGGTCAGACCGTGGTCCTCCCCGAGCAGCCGCGTCAGCTCGGACACCGTCTCCGCCCGCACCCGCGCCGCCTCCTTCTTGCGGCCCATCATGTCCAGGCTGACCGCCATGTTCGACGCGCTCGCCAGGGTCTCCGGATGGTGCGCCCCCAGCGCCCCGCGCAACCGCACCACCGCGGCCCGCTCCAGCTCCAGCGCCCCCTCGGGGTCCCCCAGATCGGCCCGGACGTTCGCCAGGTTCAGGTGCGCGAAGATCGTGTGCGGGTGGTCGTCGCCCAGCACCTCGCGCATGCTGCGGATCGCCTGCCGCAGCATCGGCTCCGCCGTCTCCGCCGCGCCCGTCCCCCAGTGGAAGACCGCCAGGTTGTTGACCGCCGCCAGGGTGTACGGGTGCTTCTCGCCCGGCACCTTCATGTACTCGTCCACGACCTCCTGCGCCAGGTCCCGGGCCGCGCCCGCGTCACCCGTCGCGAACAGGTCCGACGCCAGGTTCAGCTCACAGGCCAGCAGGTCGGGATTGACCGAGGTGTACTTGGCCCGGTACCGGTTGCGGGTCGCCGTCGTCAGCCGCAGCGCGTTCTCCAGCTCCCCGGCCCGCCGCAGCGACACCGCCAGGTTCTTCGCCGCCGACAGCGTGCCCGGGAAGGCCCGGCCCAGCTGCCGCTTGTAGATCTCGTACGTCCGGCTCAGCAGCTGCACCGAATCGTCGTACCGGCCCACCTCGCGCAGGTCCCGGGCCAGGTTCTGCGCCGAGGACAGGGTGTACGGGTGGTCCGGGCCCAGCACCTCGGTGCGCCGGTCGAAGACCTCCTGGTCGATCTCGCGGGCCCGGGAGTACTGCCCCACCATCCGCAGGTTCAGCGCCAGGTTGTTCGCCGCGGCCAGGGTGCGCGGGTGCGCCTCGTGGAAGATCTGCCCGAAGCCCTCGTGGGCGGCCGTCGCCAGCTCCATCGCCTCCCCGTACCGGCCGAGCGCGCCCAGGTCCATCGCCAGACCGCTGGTGGTCATGTACGTGTGCGGGTGCGAGGGGCCCAGCGCGGCCCGCTGCCGGTCCAGCGTCACCTCGTCCAGCTCCTTCGCCTCCACGAACCGGCCCTGCGAACGCAGGATGTTCGAGAGGTGGAACCGCAGGTACAGGTACTGGAGGTCGTCGCTTCCCAGCATCTCCCGCCAGACCTCGCGCAGTTCCTCGCCCAGCGCGTACGCCGCCTTGAAGTCACCGCGCTTCCACAGGTAGCGCACCCGGTCGATCAGCAGCCGGCGGGTCTCCGGCTCCGTGCAGAACCGGGCCTCGGACGGGTTCAGGTGCGGCCAGATCGTGTTGAACCTCGGCCAGGTCTCCGGGTTGTCTATCGGCTCGTCGTCGTCCGGGCGCGCGCCCGCCAGGATCCGGTGCACCGCGTGCCGCGCCTCGCGCTGCTCCTCCTCCGACAGCTGCGCCCGGATCACGGCCTGGACCAGCCGGTGCACCTGGATGCTGTTGCCGACCTGGTCGACCTTGGCCATCGCGAACCGGCCGATCTCCCGGATCACCCGGCCCAGCACCAGCTTCTCCTGGAGGGAGGCGTCGTACGGCTTGAGCGCGTCGATCATCTCCTTGCTGTAGAGGAGGTTCGCCGATATCGGCTCCGGCGCGAAGAAGGCGCACAGCTGGAGCAGCCGCACGGCGGCGGGGGAGCGGGACTGGAGCCGTTCGATCGACACGTTCCACGTCGCCGCCACCGGCTGCGGGTACCCGGCCGGCTGGTTCAGGCCCAGCACCCGCGCCGTCTGCTCGGCGAGCTGCTCGAGGTACGCGGACACCGGCGTCGCGGTCTCCGCGATCCAGGCGCCCGCCTGCTCGACGGCCAGCGGCAGGTCGCCCACCGCCACGGCCACCTGCTCGGCGTCCTCCTTGCCCAGCCCGGGCGCCCGCCGCTGGAGGTGCTCGATGGACTCCTCGCGCAGGAACACGTCCACCGGCAGCGCGTCCCCGTACTGGGACCACGACTGGTTCCGCGAGGTCACCAGCACGTGCCCCGGGCCGCCGGGCGGGAAGAACCGCTTGAGCGTCTCCGGGTCGTCGGCGTTGTCGAAGACCAGCAGCCAGCGCGACGAGGGCACCCCGCGCCGCAGCAGGTCGATCGCCTCCTGGGACGCGGCCGACATGTCCTCGCCGGTCTGCGCGCCCAGCCGTACGGCCAGCTCCGCGAGGGCCGCGACCACGCCGTCCGTCTGCTCCGCGGAGATCCACCAGACCAGGTCGTAGTCGGCCATGAACCGGTGCACGTACTCCAGCGCCACCTGGGTCTTGCCCACACCGCCGAGTCCGTACAGGGTCTGCGGCTGCGGCAGCACCACGGCCATGCCGCCGCCGAGCTGGTCGCGCATCCGCTCCAGAACGATGGACCGGCCGGTGAAGCCGGGGTTGCGGGGCGGCGCGTTCCAGATCTTCGGGACCGTGCCCGGGAAGCGGGGGCCGGGCTGGGAGGCGCCGGCGACGGTGTCCGGCAGCGCCGCAGGCCGTTCCACCGCGCGCAGCAGGGCGGCGGTCGCGTGGACCTCGTCGAGCCGGAACAGGTCCACCGGGTTGCGGTCGATGTAGGGCGTGGCCAGGCGTACGTCGCCCACCCGCAGCGGCACCAGGTGGCGACGGCCCCCGGTCGGGTCCTCGGCGGCGGCCCGGTTCCACACGTCCACGGCCCGCGCGGACTTCAGGTAGGCGCTGGAGAGCAGCACCACGGTCCGGGCGGCGGTGTCCACGCTGAGCCCCGACCCGCCCAGGGTGTCGCCGGGGGAGGCGTCGGGAGCCCGCTCGGCGGAGACGTCCTTGGGGACGACCCGGAACCCGGCGCGGGTGAGCACCGACTCGATCCAGTCGGCCCACATCCGGTTCTCGGCGACGTAGGAGAGGAAGAGGTCGGCGGGCAGCGCCGGGCGGCGCCGCGTGAAGGCGTCGCGGATCCGCAGCCGCACCTCGTCACCGATGGCCGGCATGGAGGTGACCTCCCCGCCGGTGATCACCGTGGTGAGCCGTTCGAAGGCGGAGAGGAGGGAGTTGGTGAGCCCGGCCTCGTCGCCGAAGGTGGCCAGGGTCTCCTCGTAGGCGTAGTAGGGGCGGTACGGGATCTCCACCGCGCCCCAGTACGAGGTCAGCTCGTCGCCGACGAGCCCGTTGGGGAAGCGGTCGAACTTGAGCCGGGCCAGGGCGCGGCCCGCGTCGGCCTTCTCCTTCTCGCCCTCGTCGATGCGCATGGGCACCGGGTAGATCGTGATCCCGCGGTCGTTGAACCGCTCGTCGATCTGCCGGGCCACCGAGGCCGCGCCGTCGATGGACTGGTCGGACAGGGTGAAGCAGTCGACCAGGACGTCGGGGAGGTGGACGGTGCAGATGTCGGCGATGTCGGACAGGCCGGTGCGGCTGTCGATCAGGACGTAGTCGTAGTTCGCCTTCATGTCGGCCCGCAGGGCGTCGAAGAAGAGGCCGCCGCCGAGCCGGTCGTAGAAGTTGTCCCAGTCGAAGGTGGACACGGTCGCGGAGTACTCGCGGTTCTGCCGGCCTGCCGAGACGAAGTCGAGGGTGCCGCCGTCCGGGAACTCCCAGCCGTGGTTCTCCGGGGTGAGGGAGACGGCGTGCGGCTGGATCCGGGCGTAGTCCTTGTGCCAGTCGGCGGGGCGCTGCACCGGGCTGGTGGCGGCCCAGGCGTACTCGCTGATCAGGTCGATGACCCCGGTGGTCGCCCCCAGGGTGGAGGGGTCGAGGAAGGGGTGGAAGAAGCGGTGCAGGCCCGGCGCCTCCAGGTCCCAGTCCACGGCGAGGACCCTCTTGCCGTTGGCCGCGAGGATCCAGGCGGTGTTGGCCAGGGCCATCGTGCGGCCCGTACCGCCCTTGTAAGAGTAGAAGGTGACGATGCGTCCGTCTCGGCTGTCACGACTGGCTGTCATCCGCGTCCCCCCGGGTCTGTGTCGGTGTCTTCGCCGTGCTCGCCTTGCTCGCCGGTGCGGCCGGTCCGGTCGTCCGTGCCGTCGTGCCGCAGCGCGGAGGGGAAGGGGGCCGGCGGTGGTGACGCCGGTGGCCCGCCCATACCCATCGGTCCCAGCAGCCGCGGCCGTTCGGTGGAGGTGTTCCCCGCCGGCAGGTACACCTGGGCGTGTCTGAGGTACTGCTGGGCGGCCGCCTCGACCACCTGGGGAAGGATCTGCCCGAGCGTCTCCAGACTGGCCACGCCGTTGGCCGCGGCCCGGCAGGCGGCCCGGCCCTGGCTCATCTTGACCGGCAGGGTCTCCTCCAGCCGGCGCGCCAGCTCGGCCTCCCTGACCCGGCTCTGGTGGTCGTACCGGTTCCACGGCACGACCACGTTGATCCACGGGCGGTGATCCTGGTCGAACGCGGCCAGCCGCAGGCGGCGCTGCTCGTCCTCCACCGCCCACCGGTCGACGATCAGGATCTCGGGGCGGGTCGGCGGCAGCTTGCTGTCGAAGTGCCCCGCCTCGTCGTCGAAGGAGGACATCGTGGTCTGGTAGTTGAGGTTCCTGACCAGCTCCTCCGCGACGTAGGCGACGGGCCGCTGCGAGACCGGGTGGTACGGGTTCCAGTCCGTCGGGCTCTCCCCGTAGTACTCGGGGCTGCGGCCGTCCGGCAGGTCGTGCCGGGAGGCGGCGGCCACGGTCACGTGGAGGGTGCGGGCGGGGCCGGAGCCGGGGCCGCCGCCCTGGCCGCCGCCGTGTCCGAAGGCGCTGGGCACCACCCGGTAGTCCAGGGGGCGCACCGGATGCAGGCGCACGGTCTCCGCGACCCGGACGATCCGCCGGGCCAGTTCGTACACGGCCTGCTCGTACTGGTCGGCGTACCCGCGCAGTTTGATCAGCCCGTACAGTCCGTCGGTGACGTAGCGCTCGCCGAAGGTGTTGTGGTTGAACTGCAACCGCTCGGCCGGGCCGGGCAGTTGGGAGGGCGGAACCGGTACCCACAGGGCCGGGACGATGGCCTCGGCGGCCGGCTGGTTGCTGACCGCCCCGTGCTGGATGGTGCGCTGGGCGAAGGCGAACCACTCCTTCCCGCACATCTCGCTGGCGAAGTAGCGCGGCGAGAACAGGGGGACGAAGACCCGGCAGGTGGCGAGCGCCGCCCCGAGCCGCTCCGACCAGCCCTCGCCGCTGCGTATCTCCCGGTCCATGAAGCCCGCCTCCGATCCGGCGGGCAGGTCCGTGAGCGCCATGATGTGACCGCACAGGTCGCGGAAGAGACGCTCCACCCACATGTCGGGATCGGGTCCTCCCGGCCCGAACCTCGGTGTATGCGCATAACTGAGGAAAAAATACGGCTGCACTGATGCGGGCACACGACCCCCGTCCCGAAGCTGCGAGCGAAGAAACATCATTCCGGAGCTGCTTCGCCACATCCCCTCATCGTTCAGTCAATCAGCGTCTGTTTTCGGTCATCCAGGCCTGGGCGTGGTCCACGGCATGCGGAATCGAGAAGGACACGGCGGATGTCCCTCCCACCCGCCCCCTGCACACCAGCGAATCCGGAAACGCCCGGCCGATCTCCTCGAAATCGCCGTCGTCCAGCGCGACGTCCTCGTACGTCGTCCACTCCCCTTCCCGGGGGAGTCCTCGCCGCCCCTCCGGATGGTTCACCTTCACCACGCAGTCGTACATGCGCAAGGGGGGCTTCGGAATTCGGTACTCCGCGAGATGGAAAGCCGTACAGGCCGAAAATCCCACGTTGATCATGAGTACCCGTCCCCCCTCCCAGCACAGTTTTCCCAGGGGGGACTCCTCGCCCAGGTGGCTTTCGATACGGTGACCGGCGCACAGCCGGTGCGCGTCCGCGCCGAGCGCGGCGAAGGAGGTCTGCGGGTGGCCGCTGCGGGCGGCCCCGGGGGTGGTGCGGACCACCTCGGCGAAGGCGCCCACGCTCTGGCTCGGGGTGAGCTCCGGGTCGAAGGGCGGCATCCGCGCCCGGAAGGACGCCACCTCCGCCTCGTCGAGGCCGGCGATACGGGCCAGGTGGGAGGTGGAGGTGAGGGAGTTCTCCGCGGTGAAGGCGGGGACGAGCAGCGTGCCCCGGGGGCCGAGGGCCGCGAGCAGGGAGTCGCGCAGGGCCTCGGCGCGCAGCCCGGTGCCGCCGAGGGCGGCGTGCACCAGCAGGCGCTGCCCGGGGCGCACGCCGAGCAGCCGGAGCTGGGCGGCCAGCTGGTAGGGGGCGGGTGGGACGGGCGGGGTTTCGGGCGGGGGTGTCGGGCCGGGCGGGGCCGGCGTGCCGGGCGGGCCGGTTGGGGCGGCCGGGGTGGCTGGGCCGGCCGGGGTGGTCACGCGTCGACCGCCTTCAGTTCCCAGCGGAGCTCCGCCACCAGCCGCTTGCCCGTCACCGTCAGCTCCGCCGCCTCCGCCAGCCGGTCCAGCGCCCGGTGGATCCGGTCCGTGCCGCCCGGCTCCTGCGTGCCCGTGGCCCGGCGGTACGCCTCCACCGCGACCCGTTCGTGCACGTCGGCCAGCAGCCGCGACACCGGTACCGGGCGCGTCCGCCAGGGCGAGGGGTGCTGCCAGGCGCCGTCCAGCGCGTACAGGTCCGCCACCTCGGTCAGCTCGCGCAGCCGGGCCCGTCGCCGCCCGGTCAGCAGGGCCAGCGCGGTCTCCCTGACCCCGGCGGCGTACGGCACCCCGAGCGCGCCCGGCCCGTGCCGCCCGGCCTCGCCCCAGCCCCCGGCCCGCGGGCCGCCGGCGAGCGGCGTCAGGGTGCCCAGCCCGGCGGCGGCCGCCCGGGCGAACCCGGGAACGGCGCGGTGCAGCAGTGCCAGGGCCGCGTCGAGGCGGCCCCGCCACTCGTCGGCCTCCCCGGCGCCGAGCCGCAGCCGGGGCGGGCGGGCGAAGCAGTTGCGGTACGGGTCCAGGTCCTCCAGCGCCACCGCCGGCCCTCCGGTGCGGGGCGACCAGGACCGTACGGGCAGCCACCGCGCGTCCCCCGCCGCCGGGCCGAAGCGGTGCTCCGTACGCCCCGCCCGGACGACGGCGTACCCCTCGCCGGTGGTGTGCAGCACGGCCCGCCCCCGGGTGCCGGGCTCCCCGAGCCGCAGCAGCCCCAGCGTCGGCAGGTACACCTCCCCGTCGCGGTAGGACACCTCGGCCGGCAGCTCCAGCCCGCCCCGCAGCACGGCGGCGGCCGTCAGCGCGGCGAGCCGGCGGGCCGCGCCCGGGCCGTCCGGGCGCCCCTCCCGCACCGCGTCCAGGGCCTCCAGCACCCAGGTCCGGGTGAAGGGGTGGCCCAGTACGGCGTCCAGTGCCCCCGCGCCCGCCTCCCCGGCGCCCTCCACCCCGGCCAGCAGATCCCAGGCCCGCGCCCACCCGGGATCCCCCGCGAGGTCGCCGTGCAGCCGGGCCAGCAGGACCCGGGTCAGCTCCTCCTGGGACCGGGCCAGTTCGGCCGGGTCGGCCAGCTCGGGGGCGGTCTCGCGGGCGGCGGTGCGCCCCTCGACCCCATCCACCAGCTCGCGCAGGTCGGAGCAGTAGACGGAGGGGTTGTCGAAGCCGTTGTCCTCGCGGTAGCGGTGCGTGTAGAGGCCGCCTCCGCACGAACGTACGACAGGGCAGCGGCGGCACGTGCCGCTGACACCCGCCAGCCCCAGCTGCCGGGCCCGGACCCCGGGGTGCGCGGCGACCTCGTCGAAGGCGTGGTCGAAGACGTTGAACCCGGTGGCCGCGGCCCCGTCGAAGGCGCTCTTGAGGGAGTCGGCCTGCTCCAGCGTCCCGTCGGTCTCCACCACGACGAGGTCGGCCGGGGCCAGCCCCAGGGACTCCGTCAGGCTGGGCCCGCCGCGCAGCGTGGACAGCAGGGACTCGAAGAGCCGTACGGGCACCGGGCGTTCCAGCCGCTCCCAGCGGTCGAAGGCCCGCAGCAGCCAGCGCGCGTACGCGTCCGGGGCGCCGCCGGGGCGCTCCGGCGGGGTCTCCCAGGTGGCGTGGGGGAGCAGGAAGTCCACCCGGGGCGGTTCCAGCGCGACCAGCGCGTCCAGCACGGCGACGGGGTCGTTGGCCACGTCCACGGTGCACAACAGGCCCTGGTAGAGGTGCCGGTAGGGCGCCGAACGCAGCAGTTCCAGGGCGGCCAGCACCAGCGGGTGGCTGGAGCGGCCGTCGGCGAAGCGGCGGTGGCGGTCGTTGGCCGCGCGGTCCCCGTCGAGGGAGACGCCGACCCGGACGCCGTACTCGGCGAAGAGGTCCAGGTAACGGCGGCTGAGCTGGAGTCCGTTGGTGTGGATCCGCAGATCGAGGTCGGCGGTGCCGGCGAGCGCGTGGGTGAACTCCTCGCACACGAGGCGAAGCCGGTCCGGGCCGGCCAGGAGGGGTTCCCCTCCGTGGAGGATCACCGTGACGGAGGGGAGTGCATGGTCACGGGCATGTTCGGCGAGCCGCGACGCGGTCCGGGAAACGACCCCGGGGGAGATCACTTTCGGCTGGGCTCGCCAGCTCTGATCTGCGTGTTCGTAGACATAGCAATGATCACAAGCGAGATCGCATCTGCTGTGAACCTTCAGGACGATCTCGCGGAAAGCGATCGTGCGGGTCATTCCACCAGTCTAGAGCTCAACTCGTGGTCAGAGCGCGGAGTTGAAGATCGGTGCCTGAACGCGACGACCGGATTCCGAGGGAAGCACCCGCTCGAGCGCCGCGGCCGCGGAAGCGGCGCGGACGTCGATCTTCGCGAGCGGGACGCGACGGTCCTTGACCGCGCTGGTCGGGGGGGTTGCGGAAGTGTTCACGACACCGTCCTCGGGGAGGCCATCTGAAAGGGGCGGAAAGACACCGGCGCGCTGCCGGCCGTCAAGCGTGGACTTTACTCGCCCACACCCCATTGGCAACCGAGGCATGACGCCTGGCCAAGCGTTCTATAGAAAGGGTGGTGCATTTATCGAGGGCCGCATTCGGCCGTTTGCCGCAAGCCGCACGCCGGTTTTCCCCCCCCGGGGACAGCCCTTAGGCGGGCTGCTGTTCTCCGAGGGGCTCGCGCAGCAGCCAGTTGAGTACGCCGGGCAGCGCGCGCAGGGCCGCGAAGTGGGCGGCGGAGGGGTCGATGGCGGTGGTGGCGCCGGGGATGCGGCGGGCCAGCCAGCGGGAGTGGCCCACGGGGGAGAAGACGTCGAGCTCCCCGTGCCAGAGCAGTACGGGGCAGCGGATGCCGGCGGGGTCGAAGCCCCAGGGGCTGCTGAAGGCGAGGATGTCGTCGATCCAGCCGTACGCCGAAGCGCGCACGCCTTCGCGGTAGTTGCGCAGCAGCATCGACCGCAGACCGGCGTCCGAGACGATCATGCGGTCGCTGGCGGTCAGCTCCCGTCGCAGTTCGTCCAGGAGCCGGCCGGGGTCCCTGGCGATACCGGCGGCGCGCGGGATCAGCCGGGCCGCCAGCTCCTCGGGGTCGTCGGTGGCGGTGGTGTACTCGCGTACGTTCGAGGCGGCCATTCCGGCGAACCAGTCCAGGTCCTCCGCGTCCCTGGGGGCGATCGGGACCAGGGCGGCGGTCCGCGTGACCCGCTCCGGCAGCAGGGCGGCGCAGGCCAGGGCGCCGGGGGCGCCGCCCGAGCGGCCGGCCACGGCGAAGGTGTCCAGCCCGAAGGCGTCGGCGATGGCGGCCACGTCCTGGGCCACGTCGGCGACGGTGCGGCCCGGGTGCCGTTCGGAGCCGCCGTAGCCGGGCCGGTCGTAGGCGATGAGCTGCATCCGCCGCTGGTAGAGCACCATGCCGCGGGGCGCCGGGCCGAGCCTGCTGCCGGGCATCCCGTGGAGCAGGAGGACGGGCTTGCCGTCCGGGTCGCCCCAGCGTTCCGCCATCAGGGCGCGGCCGTCCGCGGTGCGCACCACTTTGCGCACGCGCTCCCTCCCTCACGTCCGACGCGGGTGGTCAGGCCGATTGTGCTCCCCGGTGGGGGAGTGCGGTAGGGCGCACTCGGAGGGGAATTCCCGTGCGAGCCGTCAAGGGGGCCTCGCGGCGGCGCGCCGGCGTCAGCGGCGAGGGGGAGGCGGTCACGGCCGGGGGCGCTCGGCGGGCTCCGCCGCCCCGCCCGCGAAGCGGGGGACGGACGGGGCGTCGTCGGGGAGGCCGCTGCCCACCGCGGCTCCCGGGCGGCCGCGGCGCATGACCGCGCAGGCCATGGTGATCACGGAGCCGGCCACCGCCCACACGGCCAGCACCAGCATGGGGGCGGCCGCGCCGTTGCCCTTGAAGTACGCGATGGAGCGCGCGGCGTACGTACCGGCACCCGGCGGCAGGGCCGGGCCGATGGCACGCCAGAACGGCGGCAGCAGCGGGTACGGGTAGGCGCCGCCCGCGCTCGGGTTGCCGAGGACCACGACCACCAGGATGGCCAGGCCGATGCCGATCACGCCCGCCACCCCCTGGAGGGCCAGTGTGAGCGCGCCGACCGCGAGGACGACCAGGGTGCCCAGCCCCCACAGGGCCGGGACCGAGCCGGGCAGGGCGCCCAGCACCGGGCCCGCGATCACCGCGCCGAGCAGCCCGGCGGTGACCGAGTACAGGAGCAGCGCTCCGAGCCGGATGACCGCGCGGTGGAGGTTGGCGGGCCGGGCGCCGGCGCTGATCGCGAGGATCGCGGCGCACAGGTAGCCGCCCACGCACCAGCCGACGACGAGGTAGAAGGAGCTCAGGCCGCGGCTGTCGCCCCGGTCGGCGGGGGCCACGTCGACGACCCGCAGGGTGCGGTCCTGGGCCTTCTCGGCCCGGCCGACGATCTCCTCCAGGGCCTGGGAGAGCGAGGCCCCGGAGCCGCTCGCGACCAGCAGCCGGTCGGCGGTGCCGGACGGGTCGACGACCAGCGCGCCGTCCACCTCCCGGTTCCGGATCTGGGCGAGCGCCGTCGCCTCGTCCTTGACGGCGCGGGGGTCGAGCGGCCCGCCGGGCAGGGCGTCGAGCCGCTTCGCGGTCTGCTCGGCGACCGGTCCGGCGGGGGCGGCCACCGCGATCGGGATCCGGCTGGGCTCCGGGTGGTGGAAGGCCCCGATGTACGAGGTGATGAAGGCCAGCTGGAGGGCCAGCACCCCCACGACCAGCAGGGCTGCCCGGACGCTCACGGCGTCCTTGATCTCGGCGAGGAAGCCGGCGGACGGTCCTTCGGGGCTGCTCTTGGCGGGCTGGGTCATGGCTCCCACGCTGGGCGCGCGCGGGGTCCCGCGCAGCAGGGAAGGAGCGAATGGATGATCGAACAACTGTTTCGCACGAATATTCGAATTGCTCTATGGTGGAGAAGGGGGAGGTCGAAGGTCGAGCGAAGCAGGAGGCCGCGGGTGCCCGGGTTCACGCATCTGCACACCGTTTCGGGGTTCTCCATGCGGTACGGAGCTTCGCACCCGGAGCAGTTGGCGGAACGCGCCGTCGAGCGGGGCATGGACGCCCTCGCCCTCACCGACCGCGACACCCTCGCGGGCGCGGTGCGGTTCGCGAAGGCGGCCGCCGGGGCCGGGATCCGCCCGCTCTTCGGGGTGGACCTGGCCGTGTCCCCCGCGGGGTCGCCCGGCGGGCCGTCGGCCGGTGCCGCCGGGGAGGTCTCGTACCGCAGGCGTACGCCCGTCAGGGGCGGGGCCTTCGTGGACGAGTCCGCCCCGCGCGCGGTCTTCCTGGCCCGGGACGGGGCCGCCGGATGGGCGGAGCTGTGCCGGATGGTCACCGCCGCCCATGCCGCCGCCCCGGGCGGGCGCGAGGAGGGGGCCGCGGCCGTCGGCCCGGGCCCGGGCTCCGGTTCCACGGCCGCCTCCGGTCCCGCGCCGGGCTCCGGTTCCGGTGCGGACGCCGCCGTCTCCGGGGCGGGCGGGCTCGCCGGGGCGGACGCCGCCGCGGGTGCCTCCGGCCCGGCCGTGCCCGCCCCGGCCGGGCGGGCACAGCCCCTGCTGCCCTGGGAGGCCCTGCGCGGCGACGGGGTGTTCGTACTGCTCGGGCCCGGCTCCGAGGTGGGCCGGGCGCTCGCCGCCGGACGCCCCGACCGGGCCGCGCGGCTGCTCGCGCCGTGGCGGGAGGTCTACGGCGACGCCCTGCGCCTGGAGGCCGTCCACCACGGCCGCACCGGCACCGGCCCCGGCTCGCTGCGCCTGGCCGCCCGTACCGTCGGCTTCGCCGCCGAGCAGGGCGTCGCGGCCGTACTGACCAACGCCGTCCGGTACGCCGACCCGGGCCAGGGCCCCGTCGCGGACGTCCTCGACGCGGCCCGCCGGCTCGTCCCCCTCGGCCCCCGCACCGCCCTCGACAGCGGCGAGCGGTGGCTCAAGGACCCCGCCGCCATGGCCGTGACCGCCGAACGGATCGCCGAGGCGGCCGGGCTGCGCCCCGCCGACGCCCGCCGGCTGCTGGCCCGGACCCGGGAGACCGCCGAGGCCTGCTCCGTGGACCCCGAGGACGACCTCGGCATCGGCTCCGTGCACTTCCCCGAGGCCCGCCTCGTCGGCGCCGCCCGCCGCACCGCCCAGCGGGTGCTCGCCTCCCGCGCCTCGGCCGGCATGGTGCTGCGCGGCTACGCCGGCCGGCGGGAGTACTGGGACCGGATGGAGGAGGAACTCGACGTCATCGCCCACCACGGCTACGCCTCGTACTTCCTGACGGTCGCCCAGGTCGTGGACGACGTGCGCGACATGGGCATCCGGGTGGCCGCCCGCGGCTCCGGCGCGGGCTCCCTCGTCAACCACCTCCTCGGCATCGCGCACGCCGACCCCGTCGAGCACGGGCTGCTGATGGAGCGCTTCCTGTCCAAACGCCGGCGCGTGCTGCCCGACATCGACATCGACGTGGAGTCCGCCCGCCGGCTGGAGGTCTACCGCCGGATCATCGGCCGCTTCGGCGCCGAGCGCGTTGCCACCGTCGCCATGCCCGAGACCTACCGGGTCCGCCACGCCATCCGCGACGTCGGCGCCGCCCTGTCCATGGACCCGGCCGCCGTCGACCGGCTCGCCAAGGCCTTCCCGCACATCCGGGCCCGCGACGCCCGGGCCGCCCTGGCCGAACTGCCCGAACTGCGCGAGGTGCGGGAGGAGGAGCACGGGCGGCTGTGGGACCTCGTCGAGGCGCTGGACGCGCTGCCGCGCGGGATCGCCATGCACCCGTGCGGGGTGCTGCTCTCCGACGCCTCGCTGCTCGCCCGCACCCCGGTGGTGCCCACCAGCGGCGAGGGCTTCCCCATGTCCCCGTTCGACAAGGACGACGTGGAGGACCTCGGGCTGCTCAAGCTCGACGTGCTGGGCGTGCGCATGCAGTCCGCGATGGCGCACGCGGTCACGGAGCTGCGGCGGGCGACGGGCCGTGAGCTCGACCTCGACGACCCCGCGCAGGTGCCCCCGGGCGACGGGCCGACGTACGAACTGATCCGCTCCGCCGAGACGCTGGGCTGCTTCCAGATCGAGTCCCCCGGACAGCGCGACCTGGTGGGCCGGCTCCAGCCGGCCGCCTTCCACGACCTGGTCGTCGACATCTCCCTCTTCCGGCCCGGCCCGGTCGCCGCCGACATGGTGCGGCCCTTCATCGAGGCCCGGCACGGGCGGGCCCCGGTCCGCTTCCCGCACCCGGACCTGGCCGACGCGCTGCGCGAGACGTACGGGGTGGTGGTCTTCCACGAACAGGTCATCGAGATCGTGCACGTCATGACCGGCTGCGGCCGGGACGAGGCCGACCGGGTGCGGCGCGGGCTCTCCGATCCGGACTCCCAGGGCCGGATCAAGGCCTGGTTCGCGGCGGCGGCCGCCGGGCGGGGTTACGCGCCCGAGGTGATCGCCCGGACCTGGGAGATCGTCGAGGCCTTCGGCAGTTACGGCTTCTGCAAGGCGCACGCCGTGGCCTTCGCCGTGCCCACCTACCAGTCGGCGTGGCTGAAGGCCCACCACCCGGCGGCCTTCTACGCCGGGCTGCTCACCCACGACCCCGGGATGTACCCGAAGCGGCTGCTGCTGGCGGACGCCCGGCGGCGGGGCGTGCCGGTGCTGCCGCTGGACGTGAACCGCTCGGCGGTCGCCCACCGCATCGAACTGGTGTCCGATGACCCTGACCGGCCGGAGCGGGAACGGTGGGGGCTGCGGCTCGCCCTGGCCGACGTCCACGGCATCAGCGAGGCCGAGGCCCGCCGGATCGAGGCCGGACAGCCGTACGCCTCCCTGCGCGACTTCTGGGACCGCGCCCACCCCGGCCGCCCGGTCGCCGAACGGCTGGCGCAGGTCGGGGCGTTGGACGCGTTCGGCAGCAACCGCCGTGACCTCCTGCTGCACCTGACGGAACTGCACGGTGCCCAGCGCGCGGCAGGAGCCCGGGGCGGAATCCGCGGCGCGGCCCAACTGCCGCTCGGCGGCGGCCGGTCCACCGCCTCCGTCGGCCTGCCCGACCTGACCGACGCCGAGCGGCTCAGCGCCGAACTCGGCGTCCTCGGCATGGACGCCTCCCGCCACCTGATGGGCGACCACCACGCCTTCCTCGCCGAGCTGGGCGTGACCCCGGCCGCCCGTCTGAGGGACACCGGGCACGGGCGGACCGTACTGGTCGCGGGCGCCAAGGCGGCCACCCAGACGCCGCCGATCCGCTCCGGCCGCCGCGTCATCTTCACCACCCTCGACGACGGCACCGGCCTGGTCGACCTGGCCTTCTTCGACGACAGCCAGGAGGCCTGCGCGCACACCGTCTTCCACTCCTTCCTGCTGCTCGTACGGGGAGTCGTGCAGCGGCGCGGCCCGCAGAGCCTGAGCGTGGTCGGCGCCGCCGCGTGGGACCTCGCCGAGCTGGTGGAACTGCGCGGCCGCAGCGGCCTGGAGGCGGTCACCGCCCGGCTCGCCGAACCCCTGACCGCGGGCGCCGCGGGCACGGCGGGAACCGCCCGCCGCATCCACCTCCCGACCGGCTACGAGATGAACCCCTGGGCCGACCTCCAGCCGCCCGGGGACCGCGCCGCGACGGGCCGCAAGCTGTGGCACTCCAGCCCGGGGAGCGCGGGATGACCGCCACCGCCGGCGTCCTTCACGTCCGCTGCGCCCCCGCCCTGTCCGGGGAGGGCTACCGCGAGGTGCTGGAGTTGCTGCGCGAGTTCTCCCCGCTGGTCCAGGCCCTGCCGCCGCGGGCCGCGCTGGTCCAGGTCCGGGGCGCGCAGCGGTACTTCGGCGCCGACTCCGCCCGCATCGCCGAGGTGATCCGGCTGCGCGCGGTGGCCCGGCTGGGCACGGACGTCCGGATCGGGGTCGCCGCCACCTGGGCGGTGGCGGCCATGGCCTCCGCCCGAGTCCCGGGACCGGGCGGGATCCTGGCCGTGCCCGAGGAGGCGGTGGCCGGCTTCCTGGACCCCCTCCCGGTGGAGGCGCTGCACGGGCTCGGCCCCCGGCAGGCCGAGGCCCTGCGCCGGTACGGGCTGCACACCGTCGGGGCGCTCACCCACGTCCCGCCCGGGGTCGTCGAGCGCATCCTCGGCAAACGGGCCGGCCGGCTCGCCGCCGAGCGCGCCCGCGGCATCGACCCGCGCCCGGTCACCCCGCGCGACCTGCCCTCCTCGGCCGCCGTCCGGACCGGCTTCACCCGCCAGGAGCTGGACGGCCCGCACGCCCGGGCCGCGCTGCTCGGCCTCGTGGTCCGGCTCGGCGCCACCCTGCGCGGACGCCGCCAGGCGGCCCGGTCCCTGTCCCTGACCCTGCAGTTCGCGGGCGGCACCCGGTGGGAGAAGTCCCGGCGGCTGGCGGAGCCCTCCGCCCACGACGAGGACCTGCGCACCCTCGCGTACCGCCTGATGGACGCGGCCGGCCTGCAACGGGCCCGGCTGACCGGCATGGTGCTGCGCGCGGAGGACCTCACGGGCGCCGAGGGCGTGACCCGCCAGCTCACGCTGGACCCGGTCCGCGAATCCCGCCTGACGGTGGAGGCCGCCATCGACCGCGTCAACGCCCGCTTCGGCCCGGGCACGGTCCGCCCCGCCTCGGTCGCGTCCCGCGCCCCGTCAGACGCCGTCCAGCATCAGCCGGGCCGTCTCCGCGCGCAGCGGGGTGGTCTGGGCCTGGATCAGGTGGAACTGGGCCTCGCGGGAGAGCCGGCCGGCGGTGTGCCCGTACTGGACCGCCCGGCCGCCCGCCACCGCCACACAGGTCGCCGCCGCCCGTACGGCCAGGTCCAGGACGGCGGCCCGGAGGGTGAGGCGGTCCCCGGTGCGCTCGCCGCGCGGGACCTCGTCGCGCAGGGCGTAGGCCTCGGCGCGCAGCCGGGCGGCGCGCTCGGCGAGGCGCAGGCCCAGCGCCTCGTACGAGGGTGACCGGAGGAGGAAGTCGGCGGTGGCGCGCAGGTGGCCGAAGACGGCCGGCTGCGCGTCGGCGTTCTCCAGGTCGTAGGCCCGGATCCAGTCGGCCCTCGGCAGCAGGCCGACCACCCGGTCGTCGGGTACGTGGACGTCGCGCAGCTCGACGGTGGCGGTGTGGGTGCCGTCCATCGCCCACAGCGGGGCTCCTGCGACGGCGCTCAGGCCGCCGTCGGTGCGGTCGACCAGGGCGAGCACCGCCTCGCCGGACGGGCCGGCGGCGCCGGTGAACACGGTGTCGGCCAGTTCCCACCCCGTCACCCACGGCATCCGTCCGTCGAGCCGCCACCCGCCCGGGACCCGCCGGGCCGTGACGGGCGGGTCCGGATGGCGCAGGAAGGCGAAGCCCGCGGTGGCACGCACCCTTCCGCGCGCGAGGTCCGGCAGCCGGCTCTCGCGCAGGGCGGCCCCCGCCGGGCCGGCCGCCTGGTGCAGGGCCTTGGCCAGCGGGACGTGCTGGGTCCACACGAACCAGGTCGACGGGTCCACCGCCGCCAGCACCTCGTGCACCTCCCGGACCACCTGACGGGCCGTGGGCCCGGCCGCGGGCTCCGGTTCGTATCCGACCAGCCCGTACGCGCCGGCGGAGGCGAGCGCGTCCAGATGCGTGCGCGGCACCCCGCTCACGGCGGTCCGCTCGGCCTCCGGCGCCAGTACGCGTACGGCGGCCTCCGTGACCGCGGCGACCAGCGGGTCGGCCGCCAGGCCGGGCGGGGTGGCCAGGGCGGTACCGGCGCCGGGGGTCTTCGGCATGGCCGTGATCACCTCAAGTCCGTTGGCAGGGGCGTCCATTGTTCCTGAGCGGTACTGGAGGAGGACTCGACACGCCAGTTTTTACCGACGCGTAACTTCCAAGTCCTGCTACTGGACCGTAATTTGGCCACAGCAGCCCCCCTTGTGATCCGGATCACGGGACGAATCCCCACGTCTTTCCCCCTGACCCGCCCCCAGCCACCGCTGGGCGGTCCCCCCCGCATGGAGGTCACACGATGCTGCCCTGGAGACGCCTGCTCCGCCCGCTGGCCGTCCTCACCCTCACCGCCGCCGCCCTCGTCGCCCCCACCGGCGCGGCCCAGGCCGCTCCCGCCCCCAGCAGCGGCTGGAACAACTGGTCCTGCAAGCCGTCCGCGGCCCATCCCCGCCCCGTCGTCCTCGTCCACGGCACCTTCGGGAACTCCGTCGACAACTGGCTCGGATTCGCCCCCTACCTGGTCCACCGCGGCTACTGCGTCTACTCCCTCGACTACGGCCAGCTGCCCGGCGTGCCCTTCTTCAACGGGCTCGGCCCCATCGACAAGTCCGCCGGCCAGCTCGCCGCCTTCGTGGACAAGGTCCTCGCCTCCACCGGCGCGGCCGAGGCCGACCTCGTCGGCCACTCCCAGGGCGGCATGATGCCCCGCTACTACCTCAAGTTCCTCGGCGGCGCCGCCAAGGTCAACGCCCTCGTCGGTCTCGCCCCCGACAACCACGGCACCACCCTGTCCGGGCTCACCCAGCTCCTGCCGTACTTCCCCGGGGCCGAGCACCTGATCAGCACCGCCACCCCCGGGCTCGCCGACCAGATCGCCGGCTCCGCCTTCCAGCAGAAGCTGAACGAGGGCGGCGACACCGTCCCCGGTGTGAAGTACACCGTCATCGCCACCCGGTACGACCAGGTGGTCACCCCGTACCGGAGCGCCTTCCTCGACGGGCCGGACGTCCGCAACGTCGTACTCCAGGACCTGTGCGCACTGGACCTCTCGGAGCACGTGACCATCGGCCTCACCGACCGGATCGCCTGGCACGAGGCGCTCAACGCCCTCGATCCCGCCCACGCCGAACGGACCACCTGCGCCTCGGTCTTCGACTGAGTCCGAGGCGCGGGCGGTCCGCCCGGCACCCGCCGGCGGCCGTGCCGGCGCTCTCGCGGCTACCGCCGGGAAGCGCCGCCGGCCGCCCGGCGGCGGGCCAGACCGAACAGCACGGCCGCACCCACGGCCAGCACCCCGGCCCCGGCGATCGCGATCGCCGGGGTCGCGGCGCTGCCACCGGTCTCGGCGAGGTCCCCGACGGGGCCGCCGGCCGGTGAGGGCGCCGCGGCGGCCGGGGCGGCGGCGATCGGTGACGGGGCGCTCCGGCCGTTGGTCGTCGGGTCGTTGTCGCCGTGGCCGTGGTGCTCGATCGTGGACTTCCCCGCACCCTCGGAGATCTGCCGGTCCGTCGGCGCCTCGGGCGGCCCGGCCGGCTCGGTGGCGGCGCCGGTACCGGCTGAACCGCTGGGCCGGGTGCTGGGCCGGGTACTGGGGGCAGGGTCTCCCGTACTGCCGCCGTCCTTGCCGAAGACCACGTCCGAGCAGGTGTAGAAGGCCTCCGGGCTGTCCGAACGCTGCCAGACGCTGTAGATCAGGTGGCGGCCGGTCTTCTTCGGGACCGTGCCGCTGAAGACGTAGTCGCCGTCCCGCATGCCCGGATCGGTGGCCTTCGCGAACGGCGCGGGCTCCAGGTCGGACCACTTCAGCGGCTTGGACGGGTCGTAGCCGTCCTTCGTCACGTACAGCTCGAAGGAGCCCTTGTGGGGGGCGGTCCCCTTGTAGCGGAAGGTGTGCGCCCCGGACGCCATCGGGGTGGCCGGCCAGTCCGCCCGCGCCAGGTCCAGCCCCTTGTACTTGGCGTTGCCCGCCGAGCACAGCTGCCCGTCCGGGATCAGCGACCTGCTCCGGCCGCCCGCATGGGCGATGTTCACCCCGTTCCAGTCGTAGAACGCCTGCGGCCCCGCCGCCGCCACGGCCGCCCTGCACGCCGCCGACTTCGGGGCCTCCGGACCCTCCGCGTAGCACGCCGCCACCCGGCTGACCGGGTCCGTCATCGAACCGTGGGCCGCCGCGGGCACGGCGGCGTACGCGGCCACCGCGAGCGGGGCCAGACCGGCGGCGGCGATACGGACGGTGGTACGGGCGGCGGTACGGACGGTCGTACGGGCGGCGGTGCGGGCAGGGCGTGCGGGCATGGGCGGATCTCCTTCGGGCGCGGCGGGGAGCGCAGGAGGAACCGGAATCGGGCTTCTGTGCGCCGCCCCCCGGCGGCGCACAGCGGCCCTTCCTGTCCTGGCCCGGCCACGCTAGCCCCCCGGACCACGCGTTCCGCCGGGTTCGGGCCGCTGGGAGGGATCCTTAGGATCCGCTTAAGGCAGGGGTAAGAAGCCCCTCAGGAAACGGCGGTCGGGGACCGCGTCGCGGTCAGGCGAGGAGCCCGGGCAGGCCCTCCGGGGTCCTCGCCTGCTCCTCCAGGGCGTCCAGCGCCCGCACGGCCCGGGCCGCCGCCTCCGGGTCGCTCGCGGTGAGCCCGCTCTCCGCGAACTCGTCCTCGTCCAGGCGCAGCACGTCCGACCGGTCCGCCGGCACCCACAGGTCCAGGTCCAGGTCCTCGACCACGATCTCCCCCTCGCGGATCAGGGCCGGGCGCGTCACGTCGCAGTACCAGCCCTTGAGGACGCCCTCCCCGGTCCACACCTCCTTGACGGCGTACCACCGCGTCCGCCAGAAGTGCTCCACGAACACGTCACCGGGCTCGAAGCGGACGAACCCGAAGTCCTTCACCCCCTCGGCCGCCCAGGGGGCGCGCACCGAGATCCGGTCCCCGTCGTCGGCCACCTGCGCCGCCGGATAACTGATCTTGACGCGGCCGGCCTTGGTGAGGGTCACGGTCCAGGACGTGGTCACTGCGGTGCTCCCAGTCTCTTCGTGTGGCGCGTCTCGGTCGCGCAGATCTCGTACCCGAACCACGAGTTGATCGCGAGCATCGGGGCGTTCCCGGCGTCGTTGCCGGTGAAGGCCTCGGTGTACCCGGCCGCCCTGGCCCGGTGCAGCGAGTCGGTCTTGGCCAGCCTGGCCAGCCCGCGGCCGCGGAAGGCCCGCAGGGTGCCGGTCATCGCCGAGGAGTAGCGGGTCGCGCCGTCCGTCCGCGCGGCGGTGAAGGCCGCCACGGCTCCGTCGACGAGGACGACCGTCGTCAGCTCGTGGTCGAGGGTCGGCTGGCGCCAGACGCCGTCCAGCCAGTCCCCGTAGTCGTCCAGATCGGCCGGTACGTCGCCCGGCTCGTCGGCGCTGGCCTCGGCGTCGGCCTCGTACAGCGGGCGGGGGTCGGCGGCGAAGGCCGAACCGGGGCGCAGCTCCACCCCGGCGGGCAGCTCCCGGGGCAGCGGGGGAAGGGAACCGGCCGCGAGGTCGAGGCGCAGGAAGTGCGCGGAGCGGCTGGGGCGGTAGCCGCGGCGCTCGGCGAAACGCCGGTGGGCGGGCTCGTCCAGCACCCAGGCGTACGCGTCCGCCGCGCCCCGCGCCGCGAGGTGCTCCTCGGCCGTGCGCAGCAGCGCGGACCCGGCGCCGAGGCCCCGGTGCGCGGGGTCGACGTAGACGTTCGCGTACGACGGCCCCGGGCCCGGGCCGTCGTACGCGAGGCCGGTCTCGGCGGTGCCGACGGGACGGCCGTCCGGGGTCTCGGCGAGCAGCAGGCGGCAGTGCTTCCCCGGGTGGGCGGACGCCAGTTCATGGGCCACGCCGGCCGCGGTGGTGATCAGGTAGGGCAGGGCCGCGCGGCGGAGCCGGACGACGGCCTCGGCGTCCCGCACGTCGTCTGGGCGGATGTCACGGACGTGGATGGTCATGGGGCGGACGTTACGGGCGGAGCGCCCACGACGCCCGCCAATTTTCCGGCGGACGCCGGGCGTGGGGGACAATCGGCGATGTGACCTCGACCAAGCTCAGGATCAGGATCGACGGCTCGGCCGGCGCGGCCGCCCCGTACGAACAGCTGCGCGCGCAGATCGCCGACCGGGCCCGGTCGGGGGAACTGCCGGCGGGCTACAAACTGCCGACCGTGCGGGGGCTGGCGGAGGAGCTGGGGCTGGCCGCGAACACCGTCGCGAAGGCCTACCGGGCGCTGGAGTCCGACGGGGTGATCGAGACGCGGGGCCGCAACGGGACGTTCGTCGCGGCGGCGGAGGGCTCCTCCCGGGAGGCGGCCGCCGCCGCGCAGGCCTTCGCGGACCGCGCCCACCGCCTGGGTCTCACGGAGGCCGAGGCCCTCGCCGCCGCCACCGAAGCCCTCCGCGCCCGCTACGGCGCTTCCTGATCCGCCGCCGCTCCGCGCGGGATCAGAGGTAGAGGCCGGCCTCCGACGAGGGCTGCGCCGGCAGTACGGCGGCGGGGCCCGTTCCCCGCCGCAGGGCGAAGAGTTCGGCCAGGGTGGCGCCCTCGCGGGAGACGCCCTCGTCCGTACCGAGCCAGTCGACCGCCTCGCCGTGGGTCAGCCGGCCGACCTCGATGCGGGCCAGGCACCGCCCCGGGCGGACCACCGCCGGGTGCAGGCGTTCGAGGTCCTCGTTCGTCGTGACGCCGACCAGGACGTTGCGGCCCTGCCCCAGCAGACCGTCCGTCAGGTTCAGCAGCCGGGACAGCGCCTGCCCCGCCGTGTGCCGGGCCTCGCCGCGGATCAGCTCGTCGCAGTCCTCCAGCAGCAGCAGCCGCCACCGGCCCTTGGCCGTGCCCTCGTCCTCGCCGATGGCGATGTCCATGAGGTAGCCCACGTCGTTGAACAGCCGCTCCGGGTCCAGCACGCAGTCGACCTGGCACCAGTCCCGCCACGACCGCGCCAGCGTGCGCAGCGCCGAGGTCTTGCCGGTGCCCGGCGGGCCGTGGAGCAGGAGCAGCCGGCCCGCGATGTCGTCCGGGGTGACCTTCATCAGCCGGTCCATCGCCGTGGCCACCGGCGCCGTGTAGTTCGGCCGCACCTCCGCCCAGGTGCCCGCGGAGATCTGCCGGGTCGTGCGGTACGGGCCGCGGCGCGGGGAGACGTACCAGAAGCCCATCGTGACGTTCTCCGGCTGGGGTTCGGGCTCGTCCCGCGCCCCCTCCGTGGCCTCGCCGAGCACCTTCTCCGCGAGCTCCTCGCTGACCGCCGTCACGGTCACGTCGGCACCCCGGCTCCAGCGGGAGACCAGTACGGTCCAGCCCTCGCCCTCGGCGAGGGTGGCGCTGCGGTCGGTGTCGCGCGCCGCGCGGAGCACGGTGGCGCGCGGGGGCAGCAGGGTGGCTTCCGCCTTCACCCGCTCGATCGTCACGCTCTGCGCGTACGGCTGCTCGCCGGTCGCGAACCGGCCGAGGAACAGTGCGTCGACGACGTCCGACGGTGAGTCGCTGTCGTCGACATGGAGCCGGATCGGCAGCGCGTCATGCGGGTCTGCTGGCATGGCGCCCATGATCCGGCACGAACTGCCCCGGTGCACCCGTGTTTCGCCGGATCGGGTGCTCGGGTTCCCTCTTCAAACCCGTTCGCGCGTGAAGATTCCGGCCACGCGCCCTCCCGAATCCCACCCCGAACATTCTTGGCATGGACACTTCCAGAAAGCTCCGGCTGCTTGTACCACGGACTCAGGAGTAACCCCCCACAAGGAGCCGCACCCACATGAGCAAGAGAATGCCGCGTTTCGCTGCCCTGACCTCCTCCCTGTTACTCGCCGCGGGAGCCGCCCTGTTCGGCGCCGGCCAGGCGGCCGCCGCCGAGGCCGACTTCGGCTACGTCGCCCTCGGCGACTCGTACTCCTCCGGCGTCGGCGCCGGCAACTACGACAGCTCCAGCGGCAACTGCAAACGCACCACCCGCGCCTACCCCGCGCTGTGGGCCGCCGCCCATTCCCCGCAGACCTTCGCCTTCACCGCGTGCTCCGGCGCCCGCACCGGTGACGTCCTCGCCAACCAGCTCGCCCCGCTCAACTCCGGCACCGACCTCGTCAGCATCACCGTCGGCGGCAACGACGCCGGGTTCTCCGACGTGATGACGACCTGTGTCCTGCAATCCGAGTCCACCTGCGTCAGCCGGGTCAACGAGGCCAAGCGGTACGTCGACACCACCCTCCCCGGCCAGCTCGACCAGGTCTACGACGCCATCCGCGGCCGAGCCCCCGCCGCCAGGGTCGTCGTCCTCGGCTACCCCCGCTTCTACAAGCTGAACGGCACCTGCGTCGCCGGTCTCACCGAGGGCGAACGCACCGCCATCAACGGCGCGGCGGACCACCTCAACGCCGCCATCGCCAAACGCGCCGCCGACCACGGCTACGCCTTCGCCCCGGTCGCCGGAGCCTTCACCGGGCACGAGATCTGCTCCGGCAGTCCCTGGCTGCACAGCGTCAACTGGGCCAACATCGGCGAGTCCTACCACCCGACCGCCGCCGGGCAGTCCGGCGGCTACCTGCCCGTCTTCTCGGGCAACGTCTGATCAGCCACGCCCTGACGGCCGGTCCGCGGCCCGTGGCTCCCAGGGGCCGCGGGCTACGGGCCGGCGTCCGTGCCCGGCGCGGGAGCCGGCGCCGGAGGAGGCGTCGGAGTCGGTGTCGGGCCGGGTGTCACGGCCGGTGAACCGGAAGGCCCCGGCGAACCGGGGGAGGAGGCCCCGCCCGTCGGGGTCTCCTCCTCGCACGTCAAGGCGTACTCCAGCCAGGCCGACGCCACCAGCGCCGGGGCCCGCACCTCCAGCCGGACCGCGTCGTGGACGCTCGTGCCGGCCGGGTCGCCCGGCTCGGTGTGGTTCAGCTGGCGGGTGCGCGCCCCGCCCTCCTCGTACGTGATGCTCTGCCAGCCGTCGGCCGGCGCCCCGCCCTCCTCGCGCCTGACCCAGCGGTACTCCACCACCGCCGGGACCCGGGCCACCTCGATGGTCCCGGTGAAGGCGGGCGCGACCACCTCGGACGGCGGGCAGCTCCCGCTGTACGAGGGGCGCACGGTGTGGACGTACAGGGTGACGCCCTGCGCGGGAGTGGCGGACGCCGACGCGGAGACCGACATGGAGGGGGACGCCGACGGGGACGCCGAGGGCGGGGCCGAGGGCAAAGGGGTGGCGCCGGAGTCCTTTCCGCCCCCGGTGTTCCGCAGCAGCAGCCACCCCAGCAGGACCAGCACCGCCAGCAGCACCACGATCCCGAGGGTCAGCACCACCCCGGCGCGCCCCTGCCCCCGTTCCGGCCCCCGTTCCCGCGGACCGCGCACCGGCACCGGCGTCGGCGTCGGCATCGGCGGGGTCTGCCCGTACCCCGGGCCGTGGCCCGCCCGCGCGGTGGCCGCCCGCGCGGTGGCCGTCGGCGCGCCCGGCCCCGACGCCGGCCCGCCGGAGTCCCGTACGGCTCCGCCCGCGCCGACGATCCGCAGCATCCGGGCGGCCTCCGCGGCGGGCAGCCGCGCGGCCGGGTCCTTGCGCAGCAGCCCCTCCAGTACCGGCTCCAGCGGCCCGGCCCGGCGTGGCGGGGGCAACTCCGAGTCCACCACCGCCCGCAGCGTGGACAGCGGGGTGTCCTTCCGGAAGGGCGACACCCCCTCCACGGCCGCGTAGAGCATCACGCCGAGCGACCACAGGTCGGACTCCGGGCCCGGCTCGTTCCCCAAGGCGCGCTCGGGCGCCAGGAATTCGGGTGACCCGACCACCTCGCCGGTCATCGTGAGCGCGGCGGAGCCCTCCAGCCGGGCGATACCGAAGTCGCTCAGCACCACCCGTCCGTCATTGGCGATCAGGACGTTGGCGGGCTTCACGTCCCGGTGCAGCACCCCGGCGTCGTGGGCGGAGCGCAGCGCGGCCAGCACCTGCTCGCCGATGTGCGCGGCCCGCTGCGGGCTCATCGGGCCCTCGCCCTCCAGCACCTCCGCCAGCGAGAGCCCGCGCACCAGCTCCATCACGATCCACGGGCGGCCCTCCTCGCTCGCGACGTCGTAGACCATGACCACCCCGCGGTGCGAGACGCGGGCGGCGGCCCAGGCCTCCCGCTCCAGCCGCCGGTACATGCGCTCGACCTCGGCCCCGTCCAGCCCGGCGGGAGCGCGCACCTCCTTGACGGCGACCTCGCGGCCCAGCACCTCGTCGCGGGCCCGCCACACCACGCCCATGCCGCCGCGCCCCAACATGTCGAGCAGCCGGTACCGCCCGGCGATGACACGCCCGGCGTCCCCGCTTTCGTTCTCCATCACGCGAACCCCCCCTGCGCCACCGGGTGATCACTCCAAGTTAGCGCAGGACCCGCCGAGCGGCCCCCGCCGTGACGGCACCGTCACCGATCGCCGCGCATCGCCCCGCAAGTCGCCCCATTGGCACGGAGAGTGACCGGCGACTCCGCTGAGTAATCGTCAACTACCCGTAATTACAGGGGTAATTCACACCACCGGGATACCCGCGGGCGTTACGGGGGCGATAGGGTTACCCTGCCCGGGCCGGGTGCCCTCGTACGGGTGGGGAGAGACATGGAACAGATAGCAATGCGCAGCAGGCCGCCCCGCGTGCCTGCCATCACCTGCGGCAGCAGCGCGGTCAGCTCGCGCCTCGACCGCCACCTCGCCGTGCTGGGCGGACCCGCCGCCCCGCACCACGAGGTCGCCGAGGCGACCCTGCTGATGCGCGAGCTGACCTCGCGGGACCACACCCACGTCCAGCGGAGCCGGAGTGCGCGCGTCGCGCTCTTCGCGCCGCTGCGCAGGCTGCGGCGCACGCTCTTCGGCAGCCGCCGCTCCTGACCGTCCGCGCAGCCGGCCCCCCGTCCGGCTGCACTCCGGCCCCGTCCCCGCGTCCGGTGTTTTCCGGGTACCCCCGGCGCCACCCCGGCCTCAGGCGATCACACCGTCCCGGCGCAGTGCCGTGATCTGCGCGTCCGTCATCCCCAGGGCGCGCAGCAGGGCGTCGGTGTGTTCGCCGAGCGCGGGAACCGCCCCCATCCGCGGTTCCGCACCACCCGGCAGCCCGATCGGCGGCAGCAGTGCCCGCAGCGGGCCCGTCGGCGAACCCACCTCCCGCCAGCGGTCGCGTGCCGCGAGCTGAGGGTGCGCGGCGAGCCGCTCCACCGAGTTGAGCCGCGCGCAGGCGATCCCGGCGGCCTCCAGCCGTGCGACTGCCTCGTCCGCCCCGAGCGCGCCGAGCGCCCCGGCCACCACCGCGTCCGTCTTCTCCCGCCCCCGGGTGCGGGCCGCGTTCGTCGCGTACGCCGGATCCTCGGCCAGGTCCGGCCGGTCCAGTACCTGGACGGCGAGGCGCCGCCACTCCCGGTCGTTCTGCACGGACAGCAGCACCCGGTCCCCGTCGGCCGTCGCGTAGGCGTCGTACGGTGCGATCACCGCGTGCGCGAGGCCGGTCCGTACGGGCTGCTCCCCGCCGTGCATCGTGTGGTGCAGCGGATGTCCCATCCACTCCGCGAGCGCGTCCAGCATCGACACCTCCACGGGTCCGCCGCGCCCGGTGGTCCCACGGCGCAGCAGGGCGGCGAGCACCCCCGAGAAGGCGTACATGGCGGCCGCGATGTCGGCCGCCGGGATCCCCGCCTTCACCGGCTGCCCCGGGGTGCCGGTCACCGAGACCAGCCCGGCCTCGCACTGCACCAGCATGTCGTAGGCGCGCTTGTGGGCGTACGGGCCCTCCGCGCCGTAGCCGGAGATGTCCACGGCGACCAGGCGCGGGTAGCGGGCGCACAGCGCGGCCGCGTCGATCCCGAGCCGGGCGGCGGCCCCGTGGGCGAGGTTCTGGACGAACACGTCCGCGCCGCCGAGCAGGCCGTGCAGCACCTCCAGCCCCCGCGGGTCCTTGAGGTCCAGCGTGAGGGACTCCTTGCCGCGGTTGGCCCATACGAAGTGGGAGGCCAGGCCCTGCGCGGCGGTGTCGTAGGCGCGGGCGAAGTCACCGCCGTCGGGCCGCTCGACCTTGATCACCCGGGCTCCGAGGTCGGCGAGCTGGCGGGTGGCGAAGGGGGCCGAGACGGCCTGTTCGACGGCGACGACGGTGATGCCCGCGAGGGGGAGGGGTTCGGTAGCCATGGGGTCTGCCTACCGGGTGGAAGCCGGGTCTGTCACCGTGCCCCGACCGCGAGTCCGGCGCGATGCCCGGGTTGTGTGCAATGCCCGGGGCGGCTGTCGCCGCACCGCCCCGTAGCGCCCTCCCCCGGAACCCGGCCCGACCGGCCCTCAGTCGCGGCCGCGCGCGAACCGGCGCGTGGCCGGCGGTACGAATAGGACCAGCAGCAGCAGCGACCACAGCACCGCGGCCGCCACCGGATGCGCGGTCGGCCAGGCCGCGTCGGGTGCGGCGGCCGCGCCGCCCGTGTTCCCGCACAGCTCCCGCACGGCGGTGGCGACGGCACTGATCGGGTTCCATTCCGCGACCGCCCGCAGCCAGCCGGGCAGTCCGCCGGTCGGCAGGTAGGCGCTGGACAGCATCGGCAGGACGAACGTGGCGCTGCCCAGCTGGCCCGCGGCCTCCTCGCTGCGGCTCGCCAGCCCGAGGTACGTGCCCACCCAGGCGGTGGCGAAGCGGAACAGCAGCAGCACCCCGAGCGCCCCCAGCGCGCCCGGCAGCCCCGTCTCCACCCGCCAGCCCATGGCCAGCCCCACCAGCATCAGCGGCACCATCGACACCGCCGTGGTCAGCAGGTCGGCGGCGGTCTGCCCCAGCGGGACCGCGGTCCGGCTCATCGGCAGTGTCCGGAAGCGGTCCATGACCCCCCGGTGGGCGTCCTGCGCGGCGGTGAACATGCCGGTCATCAGGCCGTTCGCGGCGGTCGCGGCGAGCATCCCGGGTACCAGGAACTCCCGGTAGTCCGCGCCGGGCAGGGCGAGCGCGCTGCCGAACACGTAGCCGAAGAAGAGCAGCATCATGATCGGCATGGTCTGGGTCAGGATCAGCAGGGCCGGGGCGTGCCGGGCCTTCTGGAGCTGGCGGGTGAGGACGGCGCCGCCGTCCGAGAGCAGGGTGGTCATGCCGCGCGCTCCTTGTCGTCCGCGGGGGCGGGGGGTGTCCGGGTGAGGCGCAGGAACACCTCGTCGAGGGTGGGCGGGCGCAGGCTCGCGTCGGTCACCGGGATCCCGGCGGCGTCGAGCTCCCGGATGATCCGGGGCAGGGTGAGCCCGCCGTCCAGCACGGTCACGCCGACGGTGAGGCGTTCCCCGTCCAGTGCGGGCCGGCCGCCGGTGAGCTGGTCGAGGACCACGGCCGCGCCCGCGAGGGCGGGAGGGGCGGCGACGGTGACCTCGGCGTAGGCGCCGATCCGGGCCTTGAGGGCGGCCGGGGTGCCGGTGGCGACGGCGCGGCCCCGGTCCACGACCACGATGCCGTCGGCGAGCCGGTCGGCCTCCTCCAGGTACTGGGTGGTCAGCAGCACGGTGGTGCCGCCGTCGGCGAGGTCGCGTACCGCCGTCCAGATCTGTTCGCGGGCGGCCGGGTCCAGGCCGGTGGTGGGCTCGTCGAGGAACAGCACCCGGGGGCGGGTGACCAGTCCGGCGGCCAGGTCCAGGCGCCGCCTCATGCCGCCCGACCAGGTCGAGGCCACCCGGTCGGCGGCCTCGCCCAGGGCGAAGCGCTCCAGCAGCTCGTCGGCGCGGGCCCGCGCGGCCCGCCCCCGCAGTCCGGCGAGGCGGGCGAAGAGCCGAAGGTTCTCACGGCCGGTCAGGTCCCCGTCGACCGAGGCGTACTGGCCGGTGGCCCCGATGGCGCGGCGTACGGCGGCCGGGTCGGCGGCGACGTCGTGGCCCGCCACCAGGGCGCGGCCGGCGGTGGGCGCGGTGAGGGTGGTGAGGATCCGCACGGCGGTGGTCTTGCCCGCGCCGTTGGGGCCCAGCACTCCGCAGACGGTGCCCTCCGGCACGGCCAGATCCAGACCGCGCAGGGCGCGCACTTCGCCGTAGTGCTTCTCCAGACCCTCACTCAGTACAGCGTACGTAGTTGTCATACGGCGCACCCTACCGCACTACGTACGCCGTACGTAACTAAGATGGGGGCCGAGACGACGACGAGGTGATGTGACCGATGACAGCCGGCCGGAGCCCCGCTGAACCCGAAGTGATCTGGGCCCGCCCGCAACGGGCCGGCCGCGGACCCCGGCCCGCGCACAGCCGCGACTCGATCGCGGCCGAAGCCGTGCGGATCGCCGACGCGGAGGGGATCGAGGCCGTTTCCATGCGGCGCGTGGCGGCCGGGATCGGCGCCGGGACGATGTCCCTGTACAACTACGTCCCCCGCAAGGAGGACCTGTACGAGCTGATGGTCGACGCGGTCGGCGGGGAGTACGACCTCACCCCGCCGAGCGGTGACTGGCGGACCGACCTGCTCGCCCTGGCCCGCCAGACCCGGGGCGTGATGCACCGCCACCCCTGGCTGCCCCGGCTGCTGAGCCCGGTCTACGGATTCAGCCCCAACGCCCTGCGGTACCTGGAGCACAGCCTGGCCTGCCTGGGGCCGCTGGAGGCGCCCGGAAGCGAGAAGCTCGAGCTGATCGCGGCCATCAACGGCACCGTGGCCACCTTCGTGGCGGGGGAGCTGGCCCTGGCCGAACGGGCCCGCTCGCTGCCCTGGAGCGAGGCCGCCGAGGCGGGCGTACGCGCGGCCTGGCTCGGCTCGCGGCTGGCGACGGGGGAGTACCCCCGGCTCGCGGCGGCCGTCGCCGAGGGCCCGCCGGTGACCGCCGCCGGGACGGACATGGCGGAGGTGTTCGACCGCATGGTGTCCCGGCTGCTGACGGCGTGGGACACGCCCTGATGGCCGGGGCGGACCGGGGTGCCCGGGTCGCCGGGGCCGGGCTGCCCGGGCTGCCCGGGCGTCGAACCAGCACCGGCTGACCGGATGCCGGTCCGGCCCGGATGCCCGGACGCCGGCCCGGCCCGGCCGGAGACGCCCGTCTGGCCGGGGCTGAGCGGACGTAGGTCGGCCCCGGCTGACCGGACGCCCGGCCCCGCCCGGTCACAGCAGCGCGAACTGCCCGCCCGGCCCCTCCTCCTGGTGGTCCAGCACCGAAGCCGGCCGCCGGGCCCAGTGCGGCGGCGGCAGCACCCCGGCGGCCTCCAGCTCCGCGGCCGGCAGCAGCGGCCCGGGCGTGAACGCCTCCCGCTCCGGCGCCAGACCGGCCAGCAGCGCCAGGGTCGTCACCAGGGCGAGCAGCTCCGAGGTCCAGGCCCGCGGCCACTCGGCCGGCCCCAGCCCCTCCAGCCCCCGCGCCTGCGGATCCCGGTGCGCGCAGCGGGCGGCGAACCACGCCTCGAGCACCCGGACGCCCTGGACCTCGTACTCCCAGGCCCCCGCCGGGACGGGGGAGACGGCCCCGTCCCCGAGCGTCAGCGCCTCGGTCTCCGGGTCGTGGCCGAGCCCCGCCGGCCAGCCCGTGACCGCCGCCCGGACGTAGGGCCGCCGCCCGCCGGGCAGCCGGGGCGCCTCTCCGCCGCGCGCCCCGCGCAGCTGGACGGACAGCAGCCGCCGGCCCAGCTCCAGGCCGGCCCGCCAGTGCTCCGGGTCGGCCGCGAGCGGGACCTCGTACCCCCGGGGGCCCGGCCGGCCCGCGGCCAGGATCCAGCACAGCACGTCCTCCGCCGTGACCCGGCCGCCGAGGCGCCCGCCCAGCAGGGGCAGCAGACCCGGCGCGAGGTTCGGCTCGGCCCCGCCGGGGCGCCGGTGCAGCGGGCGGATCCGGCCGAGCCGGCCCGCCGGGAGGTGCGCGGTGGCCAGCAGGCCGGGGGCCTCCAGCAGGAACACCTGCCGGGCGTCCCGGACCCGCCACAGCTCGGGGCGCGCGGAGTCGATGAGCCGCTGGTCGGGCAGCAGCCACTGCTCGTCGAAGGGCGCGCGGAGCACCCGTACCGGATCGGGGAAGGGGCCGGGCGCCTCGGCGAAGCGGGCGGTGGCCGAGCGCTGCCCGGGCAGGGCGGCCGCCCCGGCGGACGGCGTACGGGTCCGGCTCGGGCGGAAGAGCCGCTCCCGCTCCACCCCCTCGGCGCCGGTCAGCGCCGTCCAGCGGGCGCGGAGCGTGCCGGGATCGGGTGCCGCCACCCAGTCCCGGCCCAGGCGCAGGCTCCCCACGGCCCAGGGCATCAGATCGTCCAGCAGCGGTACGTCAGCGCTCACCCGGCAGATGGTAGCGACGGGCCGCCGGGGCCGGGCCCTGTCCCGGCCGAAGCGTTACGCTCCTTGTGTACGCATCCGCCCACGTATGTGATATGCGGCTCGCACTTCGCGGCTCGGGCACGGCACGGGCCGTGGGCGCGGCGGCACGGAGGAGTCGGCCATGAGCACGTACGACGAGTACTCGACGCCCTCGCAGGCCGAGGGCGAGCGGCTCGACGAGGACATGGACGAGCGGGAGAAGACCCAGCGGCACCCGCAGACGACGCGCACCACGCCCTCCCAGGCGGAGGGCGAGCGCACCGCGGACGAGCAGGACGACAAGTGACGGCCGTGCCGCGCCGCCGGCTCCGGGGGCGCCGGGCCCGGAATCCCGGGGCCGGCGGGGTCGGCACGTCGTCCGTCAGGGCGCCTCGACCGTCACCGTGAAGGAGAACCGGTCGCCCCGGTACCGGATCCGGGCCACGTCGACGACGCGCCCGTCCTCGTCGTAGCTCACGCCCGTGCAGTGCAGGATCGGGCTCAGCAGCGGGACCTCCAGCAGCTCGGCCGTGACCGGGTCGGCGAGCCGCGCCTCGACGGTGTCCGTGATCCGGCTGATCCGTACGCCGACCACGTCGCGCAGCACCTTGGTCATCGGCCAGCGCTCCAGGTCGGCCAGGTCCACGGCCCCGGCCAGCTCGGGGCGCACCGCGTTCTCCACCCAGTTCGTGGGCTCCCCGCTCTCGCCGTCGCGCCGGAGCCTGCGGTACGTGACCACCTCCGGCGTGTCCGGGAAGTGCTCCAGCAGCTCCCCCGACACCGGCGTGCGCTCATGGCCGAGCACCGTCGTCCGGCCCCCCGACTGCTGGGCCACGATCGCGTCCACCGAGCCGAGCAGCCGCACCGGGGCGCCGCGCATCGCACCGGGCTCGATGAAGGTGCCGCGCCGCCGGTGCCGGCTGATGAGGCCCTCGCCCTCCAGCTCCTTGAGCGCCTGGCGCATGGTCAGCACGCTCACCCCGTAGTGCTCGGCGAGCCGCTCCTCGGTCGGCAGCCGCAGCGAGGCGTCCGGCGTGCGCCCCAGTATCGACGCGCGCAGGGACTGGGACACCTGGTACCAGAGCGGCAGCTTCCGGTTCAGCACCAGGGAGTCGGGGGCGAAGGCGGTCACGGGTGGTTCTCCGTAGGGGCTGGCTGCCCTCGGCCGCCGGGGCGGTGCGGAGGGCGGGGCAGGTGCATGTTAGGCACGGAAGTGCCGCTGGAGACCCTCCCATACGCCGTCGTATCCGCGCTGGAGGTGCTCCGCCCCCGCCGCCTGCGGGGTGGCGGTGATCGGCCAGCGGGTCTCGAACATGAAGGCCAGGCCGTCGTCGATCTTCTGCGGCTTCAGCTCGGCGGCGCTGGCCTTGTCGAAGGTCTCCCGGTCCGGGCCGTGCGCGGACATCATGTTGTGCAGCGAGCCGCCGCCCGGCACGAACCCTTCGGCCTTGGCGTCGTAGGCGCCCTCGATCAGCCCCATGTACTCGCTCATCACGTTGCGGTGGAAGTACGGCGGGCGGAAGGTGTCCTCGCCGACCAGCCAGCGCGGGGCGAACACCACGAAGTCCACGCCCGCCAGGCCCGGCGTGTCCGAGGGCGAGGTCAGCACGGTGAAGATCGACGGGTCGGGGTGGTCGTAGCTGATGGACCCGATCACGTTGAAGCGGCGCAGGTCGTAGACGTACGGGACGTGCGTGCCGTGCCAGGCCACCACGTCGAGCGGGGAGTGGTCGTACGTCGCCGCCCAGAGGTTGCCGCAGAACTTGTTGACGACCTCGGTGGGGCGCTCGCTGTCCTCGTACGCGGCGACCGGGGCGCGGAAGTCCCGGGCGGCGGCCAGGCCGTTGGCGCCGATCGGCCCCAGGTCCGGCAGCTCGAAGGGCTGCCCGTAGTTCTCGCACACGTAGCCGCGGGCGTCGCCGTCCAGCAGCTCGACGCGGAAGCGGACGCCGCGCGGGATCAGCGCCACCTCGCCGGGGCCGGCGCTCAGCAGGCCGAACTCGGTGCGCAGCAGCAGGCCGCCGCGCTCGGGGACGATCAGCAGCTCGCCGTCCGAGTCGCTGAAGACCCGGTCGGTCATGGAGGCGTTGGCGGAGTACAGGTGGACGGCCATGCCGGTGCGCTGGGTGGCGTCGCCGTTGCCGCCCAGGGTCCACAGGCCGGCCAGGAAGTCGGTGCCGGGGGCCGGGTCGGGGAGCGGGTTCCAGCGCAGCCGGTTGGGGTCCGGGACGGCGTCGGTGAAGGGCGCGGTGCGCAGGGCGCCGTTGTCCACGCGGGTGAACGCCGGGTGCGCGGCGGAGGGGCGGATCCGGTAGAGCCACGACCGGCGGTTGCGGCGGCGCGGCTCCGTGAAGGCGCTGCCGCTGAGCTGCTCGGCGTAGAGGCCGAGGGCGGCGCGCTGGGGGGAGTTCCGGCCGAGCGGGAGTGCGCCGGGCACGGCCTCCGAGCTGTGCTCGTTGCCGAAGCCGGTGAGGTACTCCAGCGCCTCCGCCGTCTTCCTGGCCTGCTCACTCATGGGCTGCTCCCGCTCCGTCGAAGGAATCCTATGGCCGACAGTAGGATTCGCGGCGCCCCACGTCAACGCCGTCTTGCCGCCACCGGCCGGAATCCCGTCCGGCGGGGGTGCGCGGGACCGGCGCCACGGGATCGTGCGCGGGGGGATCCCAAAAGATGAACATTGCTCTACTCTCTCGCGCATGTCGTGGACCCGCAGGTTCCCTGCCGTGCCGGCGGCGCTCCTCGCCGCCCTCCTCGCCCTCCTGTCACTCCTCGCCGCCGCGCCCGCCGCCCGCGCGCACGAGGAGCGCCCCGTCGCCTTTCCCGACGGCACCGGATCCGTCCCCGCGTACCGCGCGGCCGAGCCCGACCTGCTGGTCTGCAAGACCGGGCGGCCCGCCTTCGAACGCCGCATAGCCGGCTTCCCGCAGGAGCTCCGGCAGCGCAACCTCGACCTCTACGAGCGCTGCGAGAAGAGCGGCTACCGCCACGTCCAGGAGGCCGTCGACGCCGTCGACCGGCCGGGCATGAACATCGCGATCCTGCCCGGCCTCTACGAGGAGGAGCCGTCACTGCCCGGGCCGACGGGGGAGTGCGCACAGCTCGAGGCCCCCAACTCCTCCCTGGGCTACCAGATCCTGTCGTACGAGCAGCAGGAGAAGTGCCGGCACAACCAGAACCTCGTCGCCATCCTCGGCAAGACGAACCTCCAGATCGAGGGCACGGGCGCCACCCGCACGGACGTCGTCATCGACGCCAAGTACCAGAAGCTGAACGCCATCCGCGCCGACCGGTCCAACGGGATCTACTTCCGCAACTTCACCGCGCAGCGCACCACCTTCAACGCCCTGTACGTACTCGCCGGCGACGGCTTCGTCATCGACGACGTCCTGACCCGCTGGAACGACGAGTACGGCTTCCTGACCTTCGCCAGCGACCACGGCCTCTACAAGAACTGCGAGTCCTACGGCAACGGCGACTCGGGCATCTATCCCGGCAGCGCCTCCGACATCAACGACGGCCGCGGCTACGACGTGCCCCGCTACTCCATCGAGATCACCGGCTGCCGCAGCCACCACAACATGGTCGGCTACTCCGGCACCGCCGGGGACTCGGTGTGGGTCCACGACAACGAGTTCGACCAGAACATGGGCGGCGCCTCGATGGACAGCGCCTTCCCCGGACACCCCGGACTCCCGCAGAACCACGCCCGCTTCGAACGCAACCTGATCCACGACAACAACGCCGACTACTACCGCTACGTCGCCGACGGCACCTGCGCCAAACCGCCCGCCGAACGCGGCTACGAGCAGGGCGTGGTCTGCCCGCAGATCTCCATGCCGCCCGGCACCGGCATCATCACCGCCGGGGGGAACTGGAACCTCTACGAGGGCAACTGGGTGTACGGGCACCGGCGCGCGGGCTTCTTCCTCAGCGCCGTACCGGCCTTCATCCGCGGCGAGGAGCGGTGGTCCAAGCAGACCGACACCTCCCACCACAACCGGTACGCGGGCAACGTCCTCGGCAAGGACAGGTCCGGGGCCTCCCGTCCCAACGGCACCGACGTGTGGTGGGACGGCCAGGGCCGGGGGAACTGCTGGCAGGACGGCCCGGACGGCTCCACGCCCGGCACGCTCCCGCAGTGCGGCAAGGAGCGCGGACAGGTCAGCGGATCCGCGGCCCGGCTGGTGGGCGAACCGGTGAAGCTCACCCAGCTGATGGTCTGCGCCGACTACAACGTCCAGGCCCGCAAGCTCCCGGCGGGCTGCGACTGGTACGGCGCCCGCGGCCTGGAACGGGTCGAGACCCAGATCGCCGTGGCGGTGGCGGCGGTGCTGCTGCTGGTCGGCGGCACCCTGTGGTGGCGCAGGCTGCGCGGCTCCCGGACGGGCACGGTGGCCTCGCTGCTGGGGCTGGCCGGCCTGGCCCTGGACGTGGCCGGCTCCACGATGCCCCTGATGGACACCCCCGTCCCGGCCCTGGCCCTGCTCCTGCTCGGCCTGTGGTGGACCGGTGCGGGCCTGGCGCTGCGCGCCGATCGCCCCTGGCTGGCGCGCCTCACCCTGCTCCTGGGCGCCCTGACCCTGCTGGACGCCTTCGACAAGGCCGTACTCATGATCCCGTGGATCCCGCTGAGCCCCGCCTGGGTACGTGCCCTGATCGCGGTGGTGTGGGTGCTGTGGGCGGTCGTCGCGTCGGCCCGCCCGGGCCCGCCCGCACCCGCCCGTCCCGCCGGCCCCGGTGACGGCCCGGCAGGCGACCGTGCGCCGGTCCCGGCGGGCCCCGCACCGGCCCTGAGCACCACCGCCGACCTCCCCGCCCCCTCCCCCCGCCCCGACGGCGGCACCGCATAGCCACCCCGCTCCCGCCCAGGCCGGCCCGCCCCATGACCGGAGGCCCGCAGTGACCGTCACCGCACAGACCCGCATCCGGTGCGACACCTGCCCGACGCCCGCCCCCCGCACCCGCCCGCACCGGCGCTCCGCCCGCACGGCGGCGCTGGCGGCCCTGCTCCTGCTGCTCGCGGCCGGTACGGCGACGGGCTGCGGAGGCAGGGCCACCACCCACCACAAACCCGGCACCACCCACGAACAGGCCACCGGCAGCGCCGGCACCCTGCTCGACGCCCAGGACGGCGGCGGCCACCGCCTGCGCGAGGTCCCGGCCCAGGGCGCACCCGAGGTGAAGCTCACGGCCCGCCCCGACCCGGAGGACGGCTGGAACCTCCAACTGGCCGTCGCCCACTTCCGCTTCACCCCCGACAGCGTCGGCGGCGCCGCGCTCACCGGCGCCGGCCACGCCCACCTGGAGCTCGACGGCCGCAAGCTGGCCCGGGTGTACGGCCCCTGGTTCCACCTGCCCGCGGCGCAGGTGCCCGAGGGCGCGCACACCCTGACCGTCCGCCTGTACGCCGACGACCACACCGCCTGGGCCGTGGCCGGCAAGCCGGTCGAGGCGGCGGTGACGCTGACCGCGGGCCCCCCGGGCCAGGGGGCCCACAGCCACCCCGCGTCCCCGCCGGCCGGCGCACCGGCGACCCAGTCGGCCCCACCGGCCGACCGGACCGTCACCCTCGCCGTCAGGGACGGGAAGGTGGTACCCGCCACCGGCCGCACCGAGCTGAAACGAGGCGAGCGCCTCGCCCTGCGCGTCACCAGCGACCGCGCCGACACCCTGCACGTCCACGGCTACGACAAGGAACTCGCCCTGCCCCCCGGCCAGGAGGCCACCCTGGTCCTGACGGCCGACCGCACGGGCCTCTTCGAGGTCGAGACCCACGAGTCCCGGCTCGTCCTGACCCAGCTCCTCGTCCGATGAGCCCCATGGCCGTCCTGTTCCCGCTCGGCGCGGCCACCCCCGGAGCCGGACCGGCCCTCCGCGCCGCCGGGCTCCCGGCCCGCGCCGCCGCACCCGCCGGATGGCCCGCCGCAGCCCCGGAATGGCCCGGCACCGCCCCGGAATGGCTCGCCGCACCCGCCGGATGGCCCGCCGCACAGCCGGGCCCCGGGCCGGGCCGGGGCGTGGTCCTTCACCCGGCCGACCCGTCGGCCCTGCTCGCGCACGGGATCGGATCCCAGCACGATCTGCCGATCTCCCCCTTCTACGCCTTCGCCGGAGCCTTCGCGGCGCTCTTCGTCTCCTTCCTCGCACTCGGCCTCCTGTGGTCCGCCTCCCGCTTCCGCGGCGACCGCTCCGGCCTCGCCCTGCCCGCCGGGCTCCAGCGGGTGGCCGACGCGCCGGCCACCCGCACCGCCCTGCGCGGGCTCGGCATCGCCGCGGCCCTCGCCGTACTCCTCCACCTCCTCCTCGGTCCCGACGACCCCGGCCGCAACCCCGCTCCCGGCGCCGTCTACGTCCTGCTGTGGGTCGGGATCGTGCCCGCCTCCCTTCTCCTCGGCCCCGTCTGGCGCCTCCTCAACCCGCTGCGCACCCTGCACCTCCTGCTCTCCCGGGCCCGGCGCCGGCCGCCCGGGGCCGGCCGCCCCCTGCCGCCCCGGGTCGGCCAATGGCCGGCCGCCGCCGGACTGTTCGGCTTCACCTGGCTCGAACTCGTCGCTCCCGATCCCGCGTCCACCACCGCCCTCCTGTGCGCCCTCACCGCCTACACCGCCGTCCACCTGCTGCTCGCCGCCCGCTTCGGCGAGAGCTGGTTCGCCGAGGCCGACGCCTTCGAGGTCTACTCCGGCCTCCTGGCCCGGCTCTCTCCCCTCGGCCGCCGCAGCGACGGCCGCCTGGTCCTGCGCAACCCCTTCCACGGACTCGACGCGACACCCGAGCGGCCCGGACTCGTCGCCACCGTCTGCGTCCTGCTCGGCTCCACCGCCTACGACGGCTACTCCGACAACCCCTCCTGGATCAACGCCCTTCAGACTTTCCCTCTCGGCCGCACCCCCACGGCCACGCTCGGACTGCTCGCCTCCATCGCCCTCGTCGCCACCCTGTACTGCCTGTGCGCCGCGGCCACCCGCCTCGTCAGCGGTCCTCACCCGCGACCGCTGACCGCCTTCGCGCACTCACTCGTGCCGATCGCCCTCGGCTATCTCACCGCTCATTACTTCTCCCTTCTCGTCACCGAAGGACCACGCACAGTAATCATGGCACTGGGCACTGACAACGCCCCCGATCCCAGTCCCCCCTTGGGTCCGGGCGGCCTCGCCGCCCTCCAGGTGATCGCCGTCGTCGTCGGCCACGTACTCGGTGTGATCGCCGCCCACGACCGGTCCGTACGCCTCTTCCCGCCGGACAGGGCGGTGGCGGGCCAACTGCCGCTGCTCGCGCTGATGATCACGTACACGATCGGCGGGCTGTCCCTCCTGCTGAACTGAGGAGCGGGCCCGTACCGCTGGACCCACGAGCCAGGAGCGGCATGATGGACCCCGTGCCTCCCGCCCACCCCCTGCGCAGGACCCCGGTCCAGCAGCGCAGCGCCGACCGCCTCGCCCGGATCCTCGACGCCTGCGCGGAACTCCTCGACGAGACCGGCTACGAGAACCTCAGCACCCGCGCCGTCGCCCTGCGCGCCGGCGTGCCCATCGGCTCGGTCTACCGCTTCTTCGGGAACAAGAGGGCCATGGCCGTCGCCCTGGCCCAGCGCAACCTCGAGCAGTACGCCGAAGGCATCGAGCGGCGGCTCGCCCTGCTCCCGGCCACCCACTGGCGACCCGTCGTGGACGCCGTGCTGGACGAGTACCTCGCCATGAAGCGGAGCGTCCCCGGCTTCGCCCTCGTCGACTTCGGGGTGCCCGCCCCGCCCGCCGAAGGCCCCGCCTCCGACCCCAACGACCTGGTGGCCGCACGCCTGACCGGGCTCCTGTGCGCCCACCTCGGGCTCACCCCCGGCCCGGAACTGTCCCGGGCGGTCCTGGTGGCCGTCGAGGCGACGGACGCGCTGGTCCAGCTGGCCTTCCGGGTCGATCCGGCCGGGGACGCCGGCATCGTCGCCGAGACCCGCGCCATGATGCACGCCTACCTGGCCCGGGTCCTGGACTGACACCCCGCGTACGGGCTCCCCGGGGAACAGGGCTCCGCGGCGGGCGCGAACGCGCGGCCTCGACCCCCTCCCCACCGTGCCAACCGGTCGGTATGCTCGGTGCGCCGCCCGCCCCACCGCCGTCCCAGCGCGAACCGCTCCCCGCGTCACTCCCCTCGCCCGTTCCACGCTCGGCTCCACGCGTCCGTGCCGCACGGCGGCCACCGGCCCGCGCCCGCGCCGCAGCCTGCCGCCCCGAGGAGGGCCCATGCCCCGCACCGCCCCGCGCATCTGCCCCCTCTGCGAAGCCACCTGCGGCCTCACCCTCACCATCGAGGGCACCACCGTCACCGGGGCCCGCGGTGACCGCGACGACGTCTTCAGCCGCGGCTTCATCTGCCCCAAGGGCGCCGCCTTCGGAGCCCTCGACGCCGACCCCGACCGGCTGCGCACCCCCCTCGTCCGCCGCGACGGCCAGCTCCGGGAGGCCACCTGGGAGGAGGCCTACGAGGCCGTCGCCGCCGCCGTCCCCGCCCTCGTCCGCGAGCACGGCGCCCAGGCCGTCGGCATCGTGCTCGGCAACCCCAACGTCCACACCATGGCCGGCGCCCTCTACCCGCCGCTCCTCGTCAACGCCGTCGGCACCCGCAACCTCTTCACCGCCAGCACCCTCGACCAGATGCCCAAGCACGTCTCCAGCGGGCTGTTGTTCGGGGACCCCTTCGCCATCCCCGTGCCCGACCTCGACCGCACCGACTTCCTCCTGCTGATCGGCGCCAACCCGGTCGAGTCCAACGGCTCCCTGTGCACCGCCCCCGACTTCCCCGGCAGGCTCAAGGCGCTGCGGGCCCGCGGCGGCACGCTCGTCGTCGTCGACCCGCGCCGGACGCGCACCGCCCGGCTCGCCGACCGCCACCTCGCACCCCGCCCGGGCAGCGACGCGCTGCTCCTCGCCGCGCTCGCCCACACCCTGCTCACCGAGAAGCTCACCGACCCCGGAGCGCTGACGGAACACACCGAGGGGATACGGGAACTCACCGACGCCCTCGAGAGTTTCACTCCTGAGGCGGTCGCCCCCGCCTGCGACCTGCCGGCCGACACGATCCGCGCCCTCGCCCGGGAGCTGGCGGCCGCGCCGACCGCCGCCGTCTACGGGCGGATCGGCAGCTGCACCACCGAATACGGGACGCTCGCCAGCTGGCTGGTGGACGTACTGAACATCCTCACCGGCAACCTCGACCGCCCGGGCGGAGCCCTCTTCCCGCTCCCGGCGGCCGGTCCCCGGCCCCGTCCCGCCGGGCCCGGCAGGGGGTTCGCCCTCGGCCGCTGGCGCAGCCGGGTCAGCGGGCACCCCGAGGCCAAGAGCGAACTGCCCACCGCCGCCCTGGCCGAGGAGATCGACACCCCGGGGGAGGGACGCATCCGCGCCCTGATCGTGATCGCGGCCAATCCGGTGCTGTCCGCTCCCGACGGCCGGCGGCTCGACGCCGCCCTCGCCGGGCTCGACTTCATGGTCAGCGTCGACCCGTACCTCAACGAGACCTCGCGCCACGCCGATGTCGTCCTGCCCCCGCCGCCGCCCTCGCAGAGCGCGCACCACGACTTCGCCTTCAACGGGTTCGCCGTCCGCAACCAGGTCCGCTACACCCGGCCCGCCGTCCCCCTCGAAGCGGACCGGCTCGACGAGTGCGAGATCCACGCCCGCCTCGTCCTGGCCGTCTCGGGCACGCACGGCTCCGCCCAGCCGTCCACCGTCGACGACCTGGCGATCCAGGGCGCCCTCGCCAAGGAGACGGCCGACCGACGCTCCCCCCTGTACGGCGAGGACCCGGAGCGCCTGGCCGGTCTCCTCACCGGCGAAACCGGGCCGGAGCGCCGACTCGACCTGATGCTCCGGCTGGGCCCGTACGGCGACCTGTTCGGCGCCGCCGGCCGCCCGGGCGGCAGCGGCGCCGACGACGGTACGCGGGCCCGTGCGGGCGCGCCCGAAGAGACGGCCGGGCTCACCCTGGAGCGGCTCCTGACCCACCCGCACGGCATCGACCTGGGCCCGCTGCGCCCCCGGCTCCCGGGCCTGCTCCGGACCCGCAGCGGCAGGATCGAGCTGCTCCCGGAGCCGATCGCGGCCGAGCTCCCGAGGCTGCGCGAGGCGCTCGCCGCCCGCCCCGCCGCCCTGGTGCTCGTGGGCCGCCGCCACCTGCGGTCCAACAACAGCTGGTTGCACAACGTCCCGGCCCTGGTCGGAGGTTCCAACCGCTGCACCCTGCACGTCCATCCGCTGGACGCGGACCGGCTCGGCCTGGCCGACGGCGGCCGGGCCCGGATCACCGCGGACGGAGGCGGCCTGGAAGTGCCGGTGGAGGTCACCGACGCCGTCCGCCCGGGTGTGGTCAGCCTCCCGCACGGCTGGGGCCACGACCGGCCGGGCACCCGGCTCACGGTGGCCGGGACCGACCCGGGGGTCAACGTGAACCAGCTGCTCGACGGCACCCGCCTCGACCCGCTGTCGGGCACCGCGGTGCTCAACGGCTTCCCGGTCACCCTGACACCCCTGCCCTGAGCTGGGGTTTTGCTCGTATTGCTCACGCGTGGACGTCTTGTTGGCGCGAGGAGGCGGCACCTACCTTCCCTGCATGCTGACCTTCCTCGGCTTCGCCATGATCGCGACCTTCCTGGTCCTGATCATGCTGAAGAAAATGTCGCCCATCGCGGCGCTCGTCCTCATCCCCGCGCTCTTCTGCGTGTTCGCCGGAAAGGGCGCGCACCTGGGGGACTACGTCATCGACGGCGTCGGCAAGCTCGCCCCCACCGCCGCCATGCTGATGTTCGCCATCGTCTACTTCGGCGTGATGATCGACGTCGGCCTCTTCGACCCGATCGTCCGGGGCATCCTGCGCTTCTGCAAGGCCGACCCCGTGCGGGTGGTGGTCGGAACGGCCGTACTCGCCGCGATCGTCTCCCTCGACGGCGACGGATCGACCACCTTCATGATCACGGTGTCGGCCATGTACCCGCTCTACAAGCGGCTCGGCCTGAGCCTGGTCGTCATGACCGGCGTCGCCGCGACCGCGAACGGCGTGATGAACACCCTGCCCTGGGGCGGCCCCACCGCCCGCGCGGCCACCGCGCTCAAGCTCGACGCGGCGGACGTCTTCGTCCCGATGATCCCGGCGCTCGCCGTCGGCCTGCTGTTCGTCTTCGTCCTGTCCTACGTCCTCGGTGTCAGGGAGCGCCGCCGGATCGGCACCCTGGTGATGCCGGGCGCGGAGGCCCTGGAGGAGGACCTGGTGACGGCCGGTCCCGGCGCCGGGGAGCCCGCCGCGGGCACCCGCGGCGCCGGCTCCGCCCCGGCCTCCGGCGCGCGCCCCCGTACCTCCGCCGCGGCGGGCGCCGAACCCGGTCCGGTGCCCGCCGCCGCGGGCCCCGCCGCGGGATCCGCCGCGGGATCCGGAGCGGGATCCGGAGCGGGATCCGGAGCGGGATCCGGAGCGGGCGCCGCCCTGCCCGACGGCGACGGCTTCCAGGGCCTGGACCCCGAGCGTCCGACCCTGCGCCCCCGCCTCTACTGGTTCAACGCCGGCCTCACCGTGGCCCTGCTCACCGCGATGATCATGGAGCTGCTGCCCATCCCGGTCCTCTTCCTGCTCGGCGCGGCCCTCGCCCTCACGGTGAACTTCCCCCACATGCCGGACCAGAAGGCCCGGATCGCCGCCCACGCGGACAACGTCCTCAACGTCGCCGGCATGGTCTTCGCCGCCGCCGTCTTCACCGGCGTCCTCACCGGAACCGGCATGGTCAAGCACATGGCCGACTGGCTCGTCGGCGCCATCCCCGAGGGCATGGGCCCGCACATGGCCCTGGTCACCGGTCTGCTGAGCCTGCCCCTCACCTACTTCATGTCGAACGACGGCTTCTACTTCGGCGTCCTGCCGGTGCTGGCCGAGGCGGGCGCCGCCCACGGGGTCTCGCCGCTCGAGATCGCCCGCGCCTCCCTGGTCGGCCAGGCGCTGCACATGTCCAGTCCGCTGGTTCCGGCCGTCTACGTCCTCGTCGGCATGGCCAGGGTCGAGTTCGGCGACCACACCCGGTTCACGGTGAAATGGGCGGCCCTCACCTCCCTCGTGGTCCTGGGCGCGGGGATGCTTTTCGGCATCATCTGACCTCCGGGTCCCCGGTCGACCGAAAACTACCGGCGCTAGTTTGTAGGGTGTGCTGGCGAAGTCGGTCCATGCGTTCGGACGTGCTCGGGAGGAATGCCATGAAGGCCCATGACGGGATGTACATCGGCGGGGAATGGCGGCCCGCCGCCGGAGCCGGCCGGATCGAGGTGGTCAACCCGGCCGACGAGCAGGTCATCGCCGCCGTCCCGGCCGGCACCGCCGAGGACGTGGACGCGGCCGTACGCGCGGCCCGCGCGGCCTTCCCCGGCTGGGCGGCCACGGCTCCGGCCGAGCGGGCCGCCCTGATAGGCGCCCTGCGTGACGCGCTCGTCGCCCGCAAGGGCGAGTTCGCCGAGACCATCACCGCCGAGCTCGGCTCCCCGCTCGGCTTCGCGGAGGCCGTCCACGTCGGCGCGCCGATCGCGGTGGCCTCCTCCTACGCCGAACTCGGCGCCTCCCACGCCTTCGAGGAGCGCGTCGGGAACTCCACCGTGTTCCTCGAGCCGGTCGGCGTGGTCGGGGCCATCACGCCCTGGAACTATCCCCTGCACCAGGTCGTTGCCAAGGTGGCACCCGCTCTCGCCGCCGGCTGCACCATCGTCCTCAAGCCGGCCGAGGACACCCCGCTGACCGCACAGCTCTTCGCCGAAGCCGTGCACGAGGCGGGCATCCCGGCCGGAGTCTTCAACCTGGTCACCGGTACCGGCCCGGTCGCCGGCCAGGCGCTGGCCGAGCACGAGGGAGTCGACCTCGTCTCCTTCACCGGCTCGACCGCCGTCGGCAGGAAGATCGGCGCCATCGCCGGCGCGGCCGTCAAGCGCGTCGCCCTCGAGCTGGGCGGCAAGTCGGCGAACGTCATCCTGCCCGGGGCCGATCTGGCCAAGGCGGTCAAGGCCGGCGTCGGAAACGTCATGAACAACTCCGGCCAGAGCTGCAACGCCCTCACCCGCATGCTCGTCCACCGGGACCAGTACGAGGAGGCCGTCGCCCTCGCGGCCGCCGCCGTCGCCGCCTACCCCTCGGGCGACCCCCGGGACCGGGGCACCCGCCTCGGGCCGGTCGTCAACGCCACTCAGCGCGACCGCGTCCGCTCCTACATCGCCAAGGGCGTCGCGGAAGGCGCGCGCCTCGTCGCGGGCGGACTCGACGCGCCCCACGAGCGCGGGTACTTCATCGCGCCGACCGTCTTCGCGGACGTCACCCCCGACATGACCATCGCCCAGGAGGAGATCTTCGGCCCGGTGCTGGCGATCCTCCCCTACGAGGACCACGACGACGCCCTGCGCATCGCCAACGGCACGGTCTACGGCCTGGGCGGCGCGGTGTGGGCGGCGGACGAGGAGACGGCCGTGGCGTTCGCCCGCCGGATGGACACCGGCCAGGTGGACATCAACGGCGGCCGCTTCAACGTGCTCGCGCCCTTCGGCGGCTACAAGCAGTCGGGCGTCGGCCGCGAGCTGGGCGCGCACGGCCTGGGGGAGTACCTCCAGACCAAGTCCCTCCAGTTCTGACACCCCGACCCCCAGCAGTCCCAGCAGCCTCACCACACGGAGACGACGACCATGGTCCGCGCCGCCATCCTGCCCGCCGTCGGAGCCCCGCTGGAGATACGGGAGATCGTGCTGCCCGATCCCGGACCCGGGCAGGTCCGGGTGCGGCTCGCCGCGGCCGGGGTCTGCCACTCCGACCTCTCCCTCACCGACGGCACCATGCGGGTGCCCGTTCCCGCCGTCCTCGGCCATGAGGGCGCCGGGACGGTCCTCGCCGTCGGCGACGGGGTCACCCATGTCTCCCCGGGCGACGGAGTGGTGCTCAACTGGGCACCCTCCTGCGGGGAGTGCCACCACTGCCGGATCGGCGAGGTCTGGCTCTGCGTCAAGGCCCTGGCCGGGGTCGGCGCGGTGTACGCCCATGACGCCGAGGGCACCGAGCTGCACCCCGGGCTCAACGTCGCCGCCTTCGCCGAGGAGACCGTCGTCGCGGCGAACTGCGTGCTGCCCGCACCCGCCGGGATCCCGCTCGCCGAGGCCGCCCTGCTCGGCTGTGCCGTCCTGACCGGCTACGGCGCCGTGCACCACAGCGCCCAGGTCCGCCCGGGCGAGTCGGTGGCGGTGTTCGGCGTCGGCGGGGTCGGCCTCGCGGCCCTCCAGGCCGCCCGGATCGCCCAGGCCGGGCCGATCGTGGCCGTCGACGTCTCCCCGGCGAAGGAGGAACTGGCCCGCGCGGCCGGGGCCACCGACTTCGTGCTCGCCTCCGACACCACCGCCAAGCAGATCCGCGGCCTCACCGGCGGGCAGGGCGCGGACGTCGCCGTCGAGTGCGTGGGCCGCGCGGGGACCATCCGCGCCGCCTGGGAGTCCACCCGCCGGGGCGGCCGCACCACCGTCGTCGGCATCGGCGGCAAGGACCAGCAGGTGAGCTTCCACGCCCTGGAGATATTCCACTTCGCGCGCACCCTCAGCGGCTGCGTGTACGGCAACAGCGATCCGGCCCGCGACCTCCCGGTCATCGCCGAACACGTCCGGGCCGGCCGCCTCGACCTGGGCTCCATGGTCACCGACCGCATCACCCTCGACGGCATCCCGGCCGCCTTCGACGCGATGACCGAGGGCAAGGGCGGCCGCTCGCTCGTGGTGTTCTGACCGGCCGCCCCAGGGGACCGCGCCGACGCGCGGCCCCCGGTGCCCGGAACCGCCCCCCGGCCACCACCCCTTACACCTGCGGCGACCCCGCCTGCAGCCCCTCGTACTGGACGGTCAGGCCGTCCAGCAGGGCCGTCAGGCCCGTTTCGAAGGCGCCCTCGTCCACCTCCCGCTGCCGTTCCGCCAGCAGGTGGGCCTGGCCCAGGTGCGGGTAGTCCGCCGGGTCGTACGCCGCCTCGTCGTCCACGAAACCCCGGGCGAAGGAGGCCACCGCCGAGCCCAGGATGAAGTACCGCATCAGCGCGCCGATGCGGGTCGCGTGGGCCGGGGGCCATCCCGCCGCCGTCATGGCGCCGAACACCGCGTCCGCCAGCCGGAGCCCCGCCGGGCGCCGGCCCGGCCCGCGCGCCAGCACCGGCACGATGTTCGGATGGTCCGCCAGGGCCTCCCGGTACGAGTGCGCCCAGTCGTACAGCGCGCCCCGCCAGTCCTTGCCGCCGTCGAACATCGACAGGTCGACCTTCGCGCTCACCGCGTCCGCGACCGCGTCCAGGATCGCGTCCTTGGTGCGGAAGTGGTTGTACAGGGAGGGCCCGCTCACCCCGAGGGCGGCAGCCAGCCGGCGCGTCGAGACCGCCTCCAGCCCCTCCGCGTCCACGAGCGCGCCCGCCGCCTCGACGATGCGGTCTCTGCTGAGGAGGGGCTTGCGCGGTCTGGCCATGCGCCACATAGTAGGCCCTGCCCCGACATAAACTACCGCTGCTAGTTTAAGAGCCGCGAGCGGCCGGCAGGCCCCGGAGGGACCCCGTGAACCTGGAGCTCAGCGAGGAGCAGGAGGCCGTGCGCCGCCTCGCCCGCGCCTTCACCGACCGCGAGATCGTCCCGTACGCCGCCGAGTGGGACCGCGCGGAGAGCGTGGACCGCTCCATCGTGAGGAAACTCGGCGACCTCGGCTTCCTCGGCCTCACCGTCCCCGAGGAGTACGGCGGCTCCGGCGGAGACCACCTCTCCTACGTGCTGGTCACCGAGGAGCTCGGCCGCGGGGACTCCGCCGTGCGCGGCATCGTCTCCGTCTCCCTCGGCCTCGTCGCCAAGACCCTCGCCGCCTGGGGCACCGAGGAGCAGAAGCGGGCCTGGCTGCCCCGACTGTGCTCCGGCGACGCGCTCGGCTGCTTCGGCCTGACCGAGCCCGGTACCGGCTCCGACGCGGCCGCCCTCACCACCCGCGCCGTGCGCGAGGGGGACGCGTACGTCATCACCGGCAGCAAGATGTTCATCACCAACGGCACCTGGGCCGATGTCGTCCTCCTCTTCGCCCGGACCGACGCCGGCACGCCCGGCCACCGGGGGATCTCCGCCTTCCTCGTCCCCGCCGACAGCCCCGGCCTGACCCGCCGCGAGGTCCACGGCAAGCTCGGCCTGCGCGGCCAGGCCACCGCCGAACTCACCCTCGACGGCGTCCGCGTGCCCGCCTCCGCGATGCTCGGCCCCGAGGGCAAGGGCTTCTCCGTGGCCATGTCGGCGCTGGCCAAGGGGCGGATGTCGGTGGCCGCCGGCTGCGTCGGCATCGCCCAGGCCGCGCTGGACGCGGCGGTCTCGTACGCGGGCCGGCGCGAGCAGTTCGGCAAGCCGATCGCCCAGCACCAGCTGGTCCAGGAGCTGATCGCCGACATCTCGGTCGACGTGGACGCGGCCCGGCTGCTGACCTGGCGGGTCGCCGACCTGATCGACCGCGGGCAGCCCTTCGCCACCGAGTCCTCCACCGCGAAGCTCTTCGCCTCCGAAGCCGCCGTGCGGGCAGCGGGCAACGCCCTCCAGGTGCACGGCGGCTACGGCTACGTCGACGAGTACCCGGCGGGGAAGCTGCTGCGCGACGCCCGCGTCATGACCCTCTACGAGGGCACCAGCCAGATCCAGAAGCTGCTCATCGGCCGCGCCCGCACCGGGGTTTCCGCCTTCTGAACCCCGGTCGTGGAGGGAAACCGCCCCGAGGGCGGGGGCGGGCGGTCTGAGTACCCGTCTGAGTACCCGTGCGGATGTGGCCCGGGTCACGGCGTCCGATCCTGGGCCCATGAACGAGACACCGGTCAAGCAGCAGCACACGGGGGCGTACTACGGCCAGGCCGTCGCCTCCTTCGGTATCGCCCTCGCGGCCGTGGCCGTCGGGATCTACACCATGGACGTCGACGGCTGGGTCCGGGCCTTCCTCGGCATCGCCGTCCTCTACCTGACCACCTCGGCCTTCACCCTCGCCAAGGTCGTCCGCGACCGCCAGGAGGCGACGCAGATCGTCAGCCGGGTCGACCAGGCCCGGATGGAGAAGATCATGGCGGAGTACGACCCCTTCTCGCCGAAGTAGCCGGGAACGGGCCCGCCACGCAGCCCGGAAGCGGTCACTGCCCTAAGCGCTTGCTCACCCTCCGGTAAGCTGGCGTCTTCCCGGTGGACGAAGAGGGTGGGCGAGCGATGGACAGCGCGGCGGAGACGACCGGCGGCTACCAGCCGTGGTCGGAGGTCACCCCCGACGCCGCGCGGCGGCTGCTCGTGGCCGCCGTCGAAGCCTTCGCGGAGCGCGGGTACCACGCGACGACCACCCGCGACATCGCCGGCCGCGCCGGCATGAGCCCCGCCGCCCTCTACATCCACTACAAGACCAAGGAAGAGCTGCTCCACCGGATCAGCCGGATAGGCCACGACAAGGCCCTGGAGATCCTGGAGACCGCCGCCTCCGGTCCGGGGACGGCCGCCGACCGGTTGGACGCGGCCGTACGGTCCTTCGTGCGCTGGCACGCCGCGCACCACACCACCGCCCGCGTGGTCCAGTACGAGCTCGACGCGCTCGCCCCGGAGCACCGTTCCGAGATCGTCGCCCTGCGCCGGCTGAGCGACGCGGCCGTGCGCCGGATCCTGGCCGAGGGCGTGCGGGCGGGGGAGTTCGACGTCCCCGACGTCCCGGGCACCACGCTCGCCGTGCTGTCGCTGTGCATCGACGTGGCCCGCTGGTTCAGCACCGCCGGCCCGCGCACGCCCGACGAGGTCGGCGCGCTGTACGCCGACCTCGTGCTCCGGATGGTGGGCGCGCGCCCGGCCGCCGGGGCGGCTCAGAAGTAGTAGCGGGACACCGACTCCGCGACGCACACCGGCTTCTCGCCGCCCTCGCGCTCGACGGTCACGGTCGCCGCGACCTGTACGCCCTCGCCCGCCTCGGTGACCGCCGTGATGACGGCGGTGGCGCGCAGTCGCGAGCCGACCGGGACCGGGGCCGGGAAACGCACCTTGTCCGTGCCGTAGTTGATGCCCATCCGCATGCCCTCGACCCGCATGACCTGCGGCACCAGGCTCGGCAGCAGCGACAGCGTCAGGTAGCCGTGCGCGATGGTGGAACCGAAGGGGCCGGTGGCGGCGCGCTCGGGGTCCACGTGGATCCACTGGTGGTCCCCGGTCGCGTCCGCGAAGAGGTCGATCCGCTTCTGGTCCACCTCCAGCCACCCGCTCGGGCCGAGCGGCTCGCCGATGCCGGCGCGCAGCTCCTCGGCGGATGTGAAGATCCTCGGTTCGGCCATGCCCTGCCCCTGTCTTCCGCTGTCCACTGCCGGCTTCCGCGGTCCGCTGCCGGTTCCACTACCGGTTCCGCCGGCGGTTCCGGTTCCGGCGCTCAGGCGAATAAGCGCTTGCTCAGCATGCTGGGGCCTGGTGCGTCTGTCAACGGACCTCCGGCTAGGCTCGGGCGTGTGCCGCAGATTCCCGAGAAAGTCCACGAACTGACCGTCGGCCAGCTGTCCGCGCGCAGCGGGGCGGCCGTCTCCGCCCTGCACTTCTACGAGACCAAGGGCCTGATCAGCAGCCGCCGCACCGCCGGCAACCAGCGCCGCTACAGCCGTGAGGCGCTGCGCCGGGTCGCCTTCGTACGCGCCGCCCAGCGCGTCGGCATACCGCTCGCCAGCATCCGCGAGGCCCTGGCCGAACTGCCGGAGGAGCGCACCCCCACTCCGGCGGACTGGGCGCGGCTGTCCGAGAACTGGCGCACGGAACTGGACCAGCGGATCGAGCAACTCAGCCGTCTGCGCGACCACTTGTCCGACTGCATCGGCTGCGGCTGCCTCTCGCTGAAGAACTGCGCCCTGTCCAACCCGGACGACGTCTTCGGCGGGCGCATCACCGGCTCCCGGCTGTCCCAGTAGCGGCCCGGTCCCGGAACTCCAGGGCGGCCGCCACCAGTTCGGCGTTCGAGCGCGCCGGCCGCCCGTCCGGCAGGTGCAGCACCTGAGCCACGCCGATCCGCGCGCCCGCACCGCACCGCGCGGCCAGCCGCAGCACCGGCCAGGCGGCGGCCTCCCGCCCGTACAGCACCACCGGCACCGGCGGCAGCCAGCGCAGCCCGACCACCAGCGCCGGGTCGGCCTCCGCCAGCTCCGCCACCAGCCGGACCCGCCCCGGCTCCGGCGCGGCCCACTCCAGGAACCGGGCCAGCGGCTCCGGCCCGGCCCCGCCCCCGAGCGGCACCACCGCGTCCACCGCCACCCCCCGCTCCAGCAGGGCCCGCGCCAGCTCCCGCGCCCCGGGCTCCGCGAACGGCACCGCCGCCCGGTCCGGCAGCACCGTCCAGGACCGCACCCGCTCCAGCCGCCCCGCCGCGTCCGGCTCGGCCGCTACACCCGCCGGAACCGTCAGAGGTACGCGGACCCCCGCGCCGCGCACCTCCTCCAGCAGGGGCCCGACCACGCGGGGCGAGAGGCTCTCCCGCCCGCACGGGGTCCTCGGGTGCACCAGCACCTCGCCGGCCCCGGCGGCCACCGCCTCCAGCGCGGACCGGGCCAGATCCGCCGGGGACAGCGGCACCGCCGCGCCGTCGGCCGCGTCCCGCGAGCCGTTCAACGCGGCCTGGAGCACCGCCGCACCGGCGCCGCGCGGCCCGCTCACGCCGCGCCCGCCGCCTGGTGCACCACGGCCGAGCCCGCCAGCGCCGGCCGGGGCACCACGATGCCGCAGCCCCCGCAGACCGGCCCGTCCCACGCCCACGCCCCGGCCCACGACCCCGGCACCGCCAGCCCGGCGGGCCAGAACAACTCCTCCTGGCCGCAGACCGGGCACGCCGTCCCCGGCTCCGACTCCAGCGCCGAGACCAGCCGCCGCAGCACCTCGCCCAGCGTCCCCTCCGGCCGCACCCCCGGATCGGCGCACCGCACCACGGCGTCCCCGCTGCCGCCCCAGGCCCACTCCGGCCGCCGCACACCGTCGTGCTTCTCGCGTCTGCGCCGTTCCGCGAACTGCCGCTCGTACTCCAGCCAGACCGCCCGCGCGTCCTCCAGCTCCTCCAGTGCCGCGACGAGCCGCAGGGGATCCGCGCCGCGGTCCTCCGGGGCTATCCCGTGCCGGTCGCACAGGTGCCACCACGTCGCCCGGTGCCCATAGGGCGCGAAGCGCTCCAGGCAGCGCCGCAGCGAGTGGCGCCGCAGGGCCCGGTCGTTGCGTGCGTCGCGCACCTGATAGGCCAGACTCCGAAAACCTGCCAACGTACCTTCACCTCCGCCGTGCCATGCCCATACCCGTGACCGCGTCACTCCGTCGAACGAAGCGACCCCCCGCGACGTGCCCAACATGCCCGGCGGGGTGTGGGCGCATGCGGGGGCGGTCGAGGCGTACGGGTGGCACATGGCCGGAAATCAGCGTCCCATGCGTCCCGCGGTGACCACGATCCGAGCCAGTTCCGCATGGCAGATGTCGCTGTGCGCCCCCGACGGAGCCCCGCCCCGCCGGACCACGGAGCCCGCGTCCACACTGACGCAACCGGCCTCCGGCAGCCCGTCCCGCAGGGCGGCCTCCAGGCTCAGCCGCCGCGCGCCGGACACCGCCCGCACCCCGTCGTGCCCGACCGCGCCCCACCGCTCGTCGAGACCGAGCAGACCGGCCGAATCGCCCGCCATCCGGGAGGCCAGCGGATAGAACACCCGCAGCGCCGAGTCGTGGACGGAGTGGCAGGCCACCACCGGCCCGTCCACCCTGCGCTGGAGTCCGCCCAGTGCGCCGCCGCGCCCCCGGTCGTGAGGCAGCCGCTCGCTGAACGCGTAGTGGGAGAAGGCCCCCTGGAGCAGCGTCAGCGACTTCACGTGCCGGGCGCCGTCCGGTACGGCCCGCAAGGAGAAGGACACCACCCGGGCGCCGAAGCTGTGGCCTATCAGATGGACGCGCAGGGCCGGCCGGCGTCCCGCGAGGTCGGTGAGGACCGGGCCGAGCCCGTGTTCGCCGACCACCCCGGCCCGCTTCTTCATCTCGTAGTACGTGGCCTGGCGCAGCAGCTCCTTGGCACCGCGCCACAGGGAGCGAGGCCCGCCGCCGACGGCGGATCCGGGTACGGATTCCGCTTCGGCCAGGGCCTCGGCCAGCCTCCCGCACACCTCCAGGGTGTCCAGTACGAAAACGGCCGGAACCCCCGGCGCGACGGCGGGAACCCCCGGCGCGACGGCCGGGCCCGCCGGGTCGGCGTGCACCAGCTGCCGTACCAGCGACCCGAATTCGGCGAACGCGGCCGGCGACCGCGGCTGCTCCGCGAGCAGCGCGGCGACCCGGTCCAGCTCCGCCTCCCGTCCCGGCCAGAACACCGCGAGGGCCGCGCGCGCGGCAGCGTCCAGAGCCGTCCCGGGCTCCGCCCCCGGCAGCGCGCCGTGCGGTTCGAAGTCCGGTATCGGCTCGTCAGGGAAGCGGATCGAGGGCCACACCACCCCCACGTACCCCAGCCGCACCCCTGTTCCCACCAGCCCCGGGAAGGGGGCGAAGAAGCGGTCGAAGAGCCTGGTCGAGGTGGGCCGGTCGCTGTTCCAGCCGTGGGCGAAGACCAGCAGGTCCGTCGCCTCGATCCGGGCCACCGCCGCCCTGGCGGCCGGATCCACGTCGCCCTGGGCGTCGAAGGTCAGCTCCCGGTACGGGCCCACCCCGATCCCCGCTCCGGCCGCACCACCGCTGTCCACCATGGCCTCCCCCTTCACGCGCGCAGCCTCCGGTGCTCGCAGCATCCCGCCGCGGGGCCGCGTCGGCCAGACCCGTGACGTCACCGGTCCGTGCGGAAGCCCCCGCCCGCGTCAGGGGTACAGCAGGTACCGCTCCCGCACGGCCGAGAACCGCGCCAGCCCGGCCTCCCAGGCGCCAGCGATCTCCTCCACCCCGGCGCCCGCGTCCACCATCGTCCGCACCCGGTCCGAGCCGGTCAGGCGGTCGATCCAGTGGTCCGCCCGCCAGCCGAACCCGCTCCACACCCGCCGCGCCGTCACCAGCAGCCCGATCCCCGCCCGCACCGGGTCGAAGGCCTCCCGGTCGTGCACCACCAGCCGGACCCCGCCGCAGAGCCTTCCGGCGTGCTTCGAGAACGCGGGCGTGAACCAGGTCTCCCGGAACCACACCCCGGGCAGCCCCAGCCCGTTCGCGGCCTCCGCCCACCGCCGGTCCACGCCCTCCGCGCCGACCACCTCGAAGGGCGTGGTCGTACCCCGGCCCTCGGACAGGTTGGTGCCCTCGAAGAGGCAGGTTCCCGCGTACGCGAGCGCCGTGTCCGGGGTCGGCATGTTCGGGCTCGGCGGCACCCACGGCAGCCCCGTCGCCCCGAAGAACGACTCCCGCCGCCACCCCGACATCGGCACCGTCCGCAGCCGTACCCGTCCGGCGCCCGGGAACTCGCCGTTGAACAGCAGGGCCAGCTCCGCCGCCGTCATCCCGTGTGCCAGCGCGATCGGCTCCCGGCCCACGAAGCTCGCGTACGCCCGCTCCAGCACCGGTCCGGCCGCCCGCCGCCCGCCCACGGGATTGGGCCGGTCCAGCACCACCACCGCCTTGCCCGCCAGCGAGGCCGCGCGCATGCAGTCGTACAGGGTCCAGATGTAGGTGTAGAAACGCGCCCCGACGTCCTGGATGTCGAAGACGACCGTGTCGATCCCCGCCGCCGTGAACACGTCCGCGAGCCCCTGCCCGCTCTTGCCGTACGTGTCGTACACCGGCAGCCCGGTGGCCGGGTCCCGCGTGGCCGCCTCGGACCCGCCCGCCTGCGCCGTCCCCCGGAAGCCGTGCTCCGGCCCGAACACCGCGACCAGGTCCACCCGCTCGTCGGCGTGCAGTACGTCGACCAGGTGGCGGGCGTCGGCGGTGATCCCGGTCGGGTTGGTGACCACCCCGATCCGCTGCCCGGCGAGTTCCGCGTACCCGCCGGCGGCGAGCCGCTCGAAACCGGTACGCACCCGCCCGGCCGTGGCTCCCGCGGCCGCGCCCGCGGGGGCGACCGCCCCCGCCGCCCCCATGGCCCCCGCCAGTCCCAGCACCCCGCGTCGCGACAGAGTCATCCCGCCACGCTAGGCCGTCTCTTCCGGATCTTGCCTGACCCACGCCGCCCGGCGCCGCACCGCACCTCGCCGCGTTGTCGCGGCACCCGAGGACGTCCAGTCATCGGGAGGCGCTCCGCCTTGCGATGCACCGCCCGGCCGACGCGGGCTTGACCGGCAAGATCCGAAAGGGACGACCTAGGCCCCGCACCCTTCCGCCGTCACATACCGACTGGTTAGTCTGCCCGGGATCCGGCCGGTCCGGCAGGCAGTGACGAAAGGTGATCCCCGTGAGCGCGTACCAGGACCAGCGAGTCGTCGTCACCGGCGCGGGCGGCGGCATCGGCGCGGCACTCGCCCACCGCTTCGCCGCCGAAGGGGCCACCGTGGCCGTCAACGACCTCGACCCCGCCAAGGCCGTCGCCGTGGCGGACGCCATCGGCCCCCGGGCGGTCGCCGTCCCCGGTGACGCCTCCACGGTCGCCGAGCGGGCCCGCGAGGCCCTCGGCGGCACGGTGGACGTGTACTGCGCCAACGCCGGACTCGCCTCCGGCGGCGACGCCTTCGCCGACGAGGCCGTCTGGGAGGCGGCCTGGGACACCAACGTCATGGCGCACGTGCGCGCCGCCCGGACCCTGCTGCCCGACTGGCTGGAGCGGGGCGGCGGCCGCTTCGTGTCCACGGTCTCCGCCGCCGGACTGCTGACCATGATCGGAGCCGCCCCGTACAGTGTCACCAAACACGGTGCCCTCGCCTTCGCGGAATGGCTCTCGCTGACCTACCGCCACCGGGGCGTCCAGGTCCACGCCATCTGCCCGCAGGGGGTGCGCACCGACATGCTGACCGCGTCCGGTTCGGCGGGGGAGCTCGTGCTGGCGCCGACCGCGATCGAGCCGGAAACGGTCGCCGAAGCACTGTTCGACGGCATGGAGAAGGGCCGGTTCTTGATCCTCCCGCACCCCGAGGTGGCGGACTTCTACGCCGCCCGCGCGACCGGCCCCGACCGGTGGCTGCACTCCATGAACCGCCTCCAGCAGAAGTGGGAGGGCTCGTGACGCCCCCCGCCACCGGGTCCCCCTACGCCGCCCGGCCCTGGCTGCGCCGGCTCAGTCCCGCCCAGCTGGCCCCCGTGGCACCGCCGCCGAGCGTCCTGCACGCGTTCCGCGCCGCCGCGGCCCGCGCCCCCGGCCGTACGGCCCTCGCGTACTTCGACGGCCGGATCTCCTACGCCGAGGCCGACGCGCTGTCCGACTCCCTCGCCGGGTACCTGGCCGGGCGGGGGATCGGTCGGGGCGACCGGGTCGCGGTCATGCTGCAGAACACCCCGCACTTCGTGCTCGCGGTGCTGGCCGCCTGGAAGGCCGGGGCGGTGGTCGTCCCGCTCAACCCGATGTACAAGTCCGCGGAGGCCGGGCACGTCCTGCGGGACTCCGGTGCCGCGGCGCTGGTGTGCGAGGGCGGGACGTGGCGGGCGCACCTGCGCGCGGCGGTGCCGGGGAGCCGGGTACGGGTCGTCCTGACCGCGCGGGCCACGGACTTCCAGTCCCGCAACGACCCCCGGGTCTTCCCGCCGGCCGACCCGGTCGGCGCCCCCGAAGCCACGGCCGCCTCCGGCGCCCCCGATGCCCCGACCGCCCCCGGCGCCCCGACCGCCCCCGGCGCCCCGACCGCCCCCGGCGCCCCGGCCGCCCCCGGCGCCCCGGCCGCCTCCGGCGACCCCGACGCCCCCGCCGATCTGCTCGCCGTCGCCCGGCAGGGCCGCCCCGCGCCGGCCGATCCGGGGCTCGGCGCTGCCGACGCCGCCCTCATCAGCTACACCTCCGGCACCTCCGGCACCCCCAAGGGCGCCGTGAACCCGCACGGCGCGGTCACCTACAACGCCACCCGGCAGGTCACCGGCCACCCCCTCGCCGAGGGCGCCGGGTACTTCGCCCTCGCCCCGCTCTTCCACATCACCGGCATGGTCTGCGAGCTCGCCGCCTGCTTCGTCAACGCCGGCACCCTCGTCCTCGCGCACCGCTTCCACCCCGGGGCCGTCCTCGACGCCTTCCTCGAACACCGCCCCGCCTACACCATCGGCCCGGCCACCGCCTTCACGGCCCTCGCCGCCCACCCCGACGCCACCCGGGACCACTTCGCCTCCTTCCAGGTGGTCTCCTCCGGCGGCGCGCCGCTCCCGCCCGCCCTCGTCGAGCGCCTCCGCGCCTCCTTCGGGTTCTACCTGCGCAACGGCTACGGCCTCACCGAGTGCACCGCCTCCTGCGCCTCGGTCCCCGCGCACCTCGAAGCGCCGGTCGACCCCGCCACCGGCACCCTCTCCGTCGGGGTCCCGGGCGCGCAGACCCTCGTACGGATCCTCGACGAGCAGGGCCGCGAGGTGCCCCTCGGCCGGACGGGGGAGATCGCCGTACGGGGGCCGCAGGTCGTGCCCGGCTACTGGGGACTGCCCGGGGCCACCGCCGAAACCTTCCCGGACGGCGAACTGCGCACCGGGGACGTCGGGTTCATGGACCCCGACGGCTGGCTCTACGTGGTCGACCGCAAGAAGGACGTGATCATCGCCTCGGGGTTCAAGGTCTGGCCGCGGGAGGTGGAGGACGTCCTCCACACCCACCCCGCCGTACGGGAGGCGGCCGTGGTCGGTGTCCCCGACGCCTACCGGGGGGAGAGCGTCAAGGCCTACGTGACCCTGCGCCCAGGGGCCTCGGCCGGGCCGGCGGAACTCGCCGCGTACTGCGCCCAGCGCCTGGCCGCGTACAAGTACCCGCGCGAGGTCGAGATCCTGCCTGTTCTTCCCCAGACCACCAGTGGCAAGATCCTGCGACGAGAACTGCGCGAGCGCGGCTGAAAATCGTCGGACGGTCGTACAGTGCGGGACAGGTCAGGATCAGGAGAGGAAGGCGAGCACCATGGCCGCCAGGACCACCGAGGGCCCCGAGGACGGAAACCGGGAGACCCCGGTGCCGCAGCGGCTGCTGGCCGTCGCCACCAGGCTCTTCGCCGAACGCGGCTACGACCGCACCTCCGTGCAGGAGATCGTCGAGGCGGCCGGGGTGACCAAGGGGGCGCTGTACCACTACTTCGGTTCCAAGGACGACCTGCTGCACGAGGTGTACGCGCGCATGCTGCGCCTCCAGCAGCAGCGGCTCGACGCCGTGGCCGGATCCGACGCCCCCGTCGGCGAGCGGCTGCGGGCCGCCGCCGCCGACGTCGTGGTCACCACCATCGAGAACCTCGACGACGCGATGATCTTCTTCCGGTCGATGCACCAGCTCAGCCCGGAGAAGTACAAGCAGGTACGGGCGGAGCGCCGGCGCTACCACGAACGCTTCCGCGCGCTGGTCGAGGAGGGGCAGCGCACCGGGGTGTTCTCCACGGCCACGCCGGCCGACCTGGTGGTGGACTACTACTTCGGCTCCGTCCACCACCTGTCCACCTGGTACCGCACGGACGGCCCGCTGACCCCGCACCAGGTCGCCGACCACCTCGCCGACCTCCTGCTGCGCTCCCTGCGCCCCTAGGGGGCGTTTGGAACGAGGGTCCGTGTCTCGCCTCGTGCCGTGATGATCTCGGTGTGGGGCGAGGGTCTTTCAGATGACCAGTGGGCGGTACTGAGGCCGTTGCTGCCGGTCACGTCACCGGCTGAAGCGGAACCGGGCAGTGGCCACCCGGTTCGACAACCTCGCACTCCGCGTCGAAGCCACCGTGCTGGTCGCCGCCATCAATGAGTGGCTGTGACCGTTGGAGTGGTCGTCAGGTCGCCTGGTCGTAGCACAGCGCAGTGACGCGGAGCGTCTGGGGCCCGCTACCGGTGTTCAGGGCGATCGCGACCCAACCACCTCCGCTATCGGCACCGGGAGTTGCCACGAAATCAGAGCTGTTCACATTCCACGAGTCATTGGGCGACGTGGTGAACCCGCCGCCCGTAACCGTCGTCCCCGTCGGGCAGGTCGCGCTTGCGATGGCTGTCTGCCCGGGCTCGACAGTATCGCTCCCGGGAACGGCTTGAAGCCCGGTCAAACCGTTGCCGCTCGGGGGCGGCGTTGTCCCCGTCGCGGAAGCGGACTGGCTGCAATTGATGTTCTGGTCGCCGGTGAAGGAGTTGCCTTGACCCACCTGCCCTGCCGGGAAGCAGGCGAGAGTGATGGAGGGGGTGTTGAGGAGACCGAGGCCGAGCAACCCTCCGTCGCCATCTGCGTGAGCGGCAGTACCGCTGAGGAGTGCGACTGCTGCGACGGCAGCAGCACAAATGGTGCTGACTCTCTTGACTGGCTTCACTCGGTCATCCCTGTTTTGTGCGGGGGCGTCTGTCCCGTGGCAGCTGATCTCTTGGTGGTCGGGTTGCCAGAAAGGATGTCGAGCGGGCGGATCACTCTCACATTCGCCGCACGGAACTTGTGCCGACTTCCCTCGTTCAGCCCTGGCGGTGGCTCCGGATCACCGATGGGCGTCTCCCACCGAGACCCAGAACATGCCCGGCGTCGGCTGTTTCTGCCGTATCCGTGAGCGCCGCCGGGTAGTCGGTCAGAGTCGGGTTCAAGGCCGAAAGCCTGCCCGACGTGGCCGAACCGGCCACCGAGCGGGACCGGATCGACCGGATGATCGGCGACCTCGTCCGCTCCCGCGAGGTGCTGGACGAGGTCATCGAGGCGACCTCGGGCCGCTCCCCGGCTCCCTACCCCCGGTAGCGCCCGAGCTCGCGGTGGGCCAGCGAGCGCTGGTGCACCTCGTCCGGCCCGTCCGCGAGCCGCAGCGTCCGCGCGGCCGCCCACAGTTCGGCCAGCGGGAGGTCCTGGCTGACCCCGGCCGCGCCGTGCAGCTGCACCGCCTGGTCCAGGATCCCCACGACCGCGCGCGGGGTGGCGATCTTGATGGCCTGGATCTCGGTGTGCGCCCCCCGGTTGCCGACCGTGTCCATCAGCCAGGCCGTCTTCAGCACCAGCAGCCGCAGCTGCTCGATGGTGACCCGGGCGTCCGCGATCCAGTTCTGTACGACTCCCTGCGCGGCCAGTTCCTTCCCGAAGGCCGTACGCCCCACCGCGCGCCGGCACATCAGCTCGACCGCCCGCTCCGCCATCCCGATCAGCCGCATGCAGTGGTGGATCCGGCCCGGGCCGAGCCGGGCCTGGGCGATGGCGAAGCCGGCGCCCTCCTCGCCGATCAGGTTCCCCGCCGGGACCCGGGCCCCGTCGAAGACCACCTCGGCGTGGCCGCCGTGGTCGTGGTCCGCGTACCCGTACACCGTCATCGCCCGGCGCACCTCCACGCCCGGGGTGTCGCGCGGGACCAGCACCATCGACTGCTGGCGGCGCGGGTCGGCGCCGCCCGGGTCCGTCTTGCCCATCACGATGAAGACCTTGCAGTCCGGGTTCATCGCCCCCGAGATGTACCACTTGCGCCCGGTGACCACGTAGTCGCCGCCGTCCCGCTCGATGCGGGTCTCGATGTTCGTCGCGTCCGAGGAGGCCACCTCGGGCTCGGTCATCGCGAACGCGGAGCGGATCTCCCCGGCCAGCAGCGGCTCCAGCCACTGCTTCTTCTGCCCGGCGTCGCCGAACTGCGCGAGCAGCTCCATGTTCCCGGTGTCCGGGGCCGCGCAGTTGGTCGCCATCGGCGCCAGATGCGGGCTGCGGCCGGTGATCTCGGCCAACGGGGCGTACTGGAGGTTGGTCAGGCCGGCACCGTGCTCCCCGTCCGCGAGGCCGTGCTCCTTCACGAAGAACAGGTTCCACAGCCCCTGCCGGCGCGCCTCGGCCTTCAGTTCGCCGAAGACGGCCGGGGTGTCCCAGGGCGAGGCCAGCCGCGCGCGCTGCTCGGCGGCGACCGGTTCCGCCGGGTAGACGTACTCCTCCATGAACGCGAGCAGCCGCTCGCGGAGTTCCTCGGTCCGGGTGTCGAATGCGAAGTCCATGCGGCTCGGCTCCTCAGCCTTCCTGAAGGGTGGTCAGTCCGTGTGCGATGAAGACCGGGACCAGCTCGCCGATCCGGTCGAAGCCCGCGCCGACCGTCTGCCCGAGCGTGTAGCGGTAGTGGATGCCCTCGAGGATCACCGCGAGCTTGAACCAGGCGAAGGCCGTGTACCAGGCGATCGCCCCGGTGTCGCGCCCCGAGCGGGCGGCGTACCGCTCGACCAGCTCGGCGGGCGCCGGATGGCCGGGCGCCCCGCTCGTCGTGCTGACCGGGGATTCGGCCAGGCCCAGGTCGGAGCTGTACATCACCAGCAGGCCGAGGTCCGTCAGCGGGTCGCCCAGGGTGGACATCTCCCAGTCCAGCACCGCCCGGATCGTGTCGTCCGGACCGCCGATCAGGACGTTGTCCAGCCGGAAGTCCCCGTGCACCACGGTCGGGGCGGGGGAGCGGGGCAGCGCCCGTCCCAGGGCCCCGTGCAGTTCGTCGATCCCGGGCAGCTCCCTGCCCCGGGAGGCCGCGAGCTGCTTCCCCCAGCGGCGCAGCTGCCGGTCGAGGAAGCCCTCGGGCCGGCCGAAGTCGCCCAGGCCCACCGCCCCCGGGTCCACCGCGTGCAGCTCGACCAGGGTGTCCACCAGCCCCAGGACCGCCCGCCGGGTGCGCTCGGGACCGATCGCCGCGAGCTGTCCGGCGGTCCGGTACGGGACCCCGTCCACGTACTCCATGACGTAGAACGGCGCCCCCAGCACCTCCTCGTCCTCGCACAGCAGCAGCGGCCCCGGAACCGGTACGGCCGTCCCGTGCAGGGCGGAGATCACCCGGTGCTCGCGCCGCATGTCGTGCGCGGTGGCCAGGACGTGCCCCAGCGGAGGCCGCCGCACCACCCAGCGGGCCGCACCGTCGGTCACCTCGTACGTCAGGTTCGACCGGCCGCCCTCGATCAGCCGGCCGCTCAGCGGCCCCGCCGTGAGCCCGGGCAGCGCGGCCTCGAGGTGGCCGCGCAGCCGTCGCAGATCGAGGCCTCGGGGATCGGCTGGGCTCATGGGGCGCGCCTCCGTACGGGTCGACGACGGGGTTCTCGGTCCGAGGCCATCATGCCGACCAGTCGGTATGCCGTCCATAGGGTGGCCGGAAGAACTCCCTCCCGGCCCGGCACCCTCAGGTCGCGGGCCCCGTCACGCGTGACACAGGATGGGCGTGCCGCCGTTCATCACCGTCATGTCCCGCAGCACCGCCATGATGTCCAGCGGCGCCCCCTCCGGCTCTCCGGCCAGCTCCGCGTACGCCCGGTGCAGGTTCGCGACCAGCCGTTCGCTCTCCCGCCAGGCCGCGAACTCGCCCAGGTCGGCCCCGCGCGCCACCTCCAGCGGGGTGAGCCCCTTCTTCCGGCCGTCCCGGGCCAGTTCGGCCACGTACCGCAGGTAGCGCTCCGTCTCGTCGTACGCCGAGGCGTCGGTCAGCGGCCCGTGTCCGGGTACGACGGTCTCCGCGTCCAGCGTGCGCAGCAGTTCCAGCGCCCGCAGCGAGCCGGCGAGGGAGCCCATCGCGAGGAACGGGGTGCCCCCGGAGAAGACCAGGTCCCCGGTGAACACCACCCGCTGCCGGGGTAGCCACACGACCGAGTCCCCGGTGGTGTGCGCCACGCCCGGATGGATGACCCGGACCTCGGTGTCCCCGACGTACAGGGTCAGCCGGTCGCTGTACGTGAGGTCGGGCGCGGTGATCCGTATCGCGCCGAAGTCGGTCGCGGGCCAGATCAGCTCGAGCTGGTGCCCGGCGGCGAGCTGTTCCGCGCGCGCGTTGTCGTGCCCGACGATCAGGGCCCCGGGAGTGAAGGCGGCGTTGCCGTAGGTGTGGTCGCCGTGGTGGTGGGTGTTGACGACCGTCCGGGGCTGCGGGACCCCGGCCGCCGCGACGGCCCCGCGCAGGGCCAGCGCCCGCCGCTCGGTGGCGGCGGTGTCGACGAGCAGGGTGCTCCCGCCGTCGCTGATCCAGCCGGCGTTGTTCAGGCACCAGCCCCCGTCGGGCTGGACGTAGGCGTACACCCCGGCCGCGGGCTGGACGACGTACGGCTCTTCGACGGTCATGGACGCTCTCCCCGGGTCGCTGTGACAGGCGGTCAGCATCCTGTCAGCCCGGATCCGGGCCGGGCGGAGCGGGGCGGGGGAGAAACGGGGGCGGCCCGCAGCGCGGGCCGCCCCCGCTGGTCGGTCAGTGGTCGTCGTAGTGGCCCTCGTGCTCGGCGTGCCGGTGCCCGTCGTGCAGGTAGTCCAGGTGGTCGCCGTGCCGGACCGCTTCGTGCCCGCAGCGCTCGCCGTGTTCGTGGGCGTGCCCCTCGTGCGGGGCGTGCCCGGAGGGCTCGCACTCGTCCCAGTGCCCCGAGTGCTGCCGGTGCAGGTGGCCGTCGTGCGCGTAGTCGAGGTGGTCGTCGTGCTCGAATGCCGTGTGCCCGCAGCCGGGGCCGTGCTCGTGGGTGTGCGTGGGGTGCTCGTGGTGCAGGGTCGTCATGGCGCCGAGGCTAGTCCGCTACGGCCCGGATCACCCGTTATGCCCGTGGGTGTCATCGTGGCGCGGCACTGTCCCGACCATCGGACCAGCGGCTCAGAGGATGACCGCCATCGCGAACACCGCCAGGCCCACGGAACACAGCACCGCCCCCAGCGCCACCCGCGGAGCGAGCCCCGGCGGCCGGGCCCCGGCCAGCTCCCGCACCCGCCGGTGCGCCACGGCCAGGAAGGCCACCCAGATCAGCGCGATCACCGCCGCCCCGGCCACCTCCGTCCGCGAACCGGTGCCGTGCAGGGCCTGGCGCAGCGCCAGCACCGCCGTGACCGAGCAGGCCAGCGTCGTACGCCGCCACGCGAGCCGCGTCCGCTCCGGCTGGAGCCCCGCGTCGCGCGGAGCCGCCCCGGGAACGCTCACCGCCCGCCCGTCCAGCCCAGCAGCACGACCAGGACCATCACCCCGGCCACCAGCCCCACCCCCAGGCCCAGCACCACGGGGAACCGCGACACCGGCAGGTCCTCGCCCCGCCGCATGGCGCGCTCGCACCGCATCCAGTGGTTCACGGCCCGCAGCGCGCACGCCGCCCCCACCGCCAGCAGCGCGAAGGCCATCCCCACCCGCACGCCCCACCGCAGGTCCGGCAGGAACTGGTCCACCGCGAACCCGCCGCCCACCAGCGCCAGCGCGGTCCGGATCCAGGCGAGGAAGGTCCGCTCGTTGGCGAGGGAGAAGCGGTAGTCCGGGGTCTCGCCCTCGTCCCGCAGCCGCTGCGGTGCGAACCAGAGCCGCACGTCCTTGACGAAGTCGATCACGTGGCCAATTTACGTCCCCGTCACCGACCCGGCGCGCCCTGGGTCCCGCCCTCTTCCCGGAACGCCCGGAACGCCCGCAGCCGCCGGTACGCCTCCAGCCCGTCCGGCACCCACGCCCACTCCCCGCCGGCGATCCTCCGGTCCAGCTCCTCCAGCGGCAGCCAGGTGTGCCAGTCCACCTCCGAGGCCTGCGGGGCCACCGGCAGGGTGCACCGCACCTCGTGCACGTACGACCACCAGCCCCCGCCCGGCCCCTCGTACAGGAACTTGAACAGCGGCTCCGGACGCGGCAGCCCGCTCACCCCCAGCTCCTCCTCGGCCTCCCGCAGGGCCGCCTGCGCGTACTCCTCCCCGGTGCCCAGCACCCCGCCCACGAACATGTCGTAGTGCGAGGGGAAGACCAGCTTCGAGGCGGTCCGGCGGTGCACGAACACCTGCCCCCGCGCGTCCGTGGCCAGGACGAACACGCACCGGTGGAGCAGTCCCCGGCCGTACACCTCGCCCCGGGGGGCCTGCCCGACGACCCTGTCGTTCCGGTCCACCACGTCCAGTACCTCGTCAGCGGGATCCATGGATCCATCCAATCACCGCTGTTGACTGGTTACCGCTCCGTGGCAAAGGATCTGCCCCACCACCGAGCGACCGGAGGACCGGCAGGCATGACGTACGACGCTGACGTGATCGTGATCGGAGCGGGCCTCGCGGGTCTCGTGGCCACCGCCGAGCTCGTCGACGCGGGCCGCAGGGTGATCCTCCTCGACCAGGAGCCCGAGCAGTCGATCGGCGGGCAGGCGCACTGGTCCTTCGGCGGCCTGTTCTTCGTGGACTCCCCCGAGCAGCGCCGGATGCGCATCAAGGACAGCCGCGAGCTCGCCCTCCAGGACTGGCTCGGCACCGCCGGGTTCGACCGGGAGGAGGACGCCTGGCCGCGCCGCTGGGCCGAGGCGTACGTGGACTTCGCGGCCGGCGAGAAGCGCTCCTGGCTGCACTCCCGGGGGGTGCGCTTCTTCCCGGTGGTCGGCTGGGCCGAACGCGGCGGCTACGACGCCAACGGCCACGGCAACTCCGTGCCCCGCTTCCACATCACCTGGGGCACCGGGCCCGGCCTGCTGGAGCCCTTCGTGCGGCGGGTCCGCGCCGGAGCCGCCCGCGGGCTGGTCCGGTTCGCCTTCCGCCACCGGGTCACCGGGCTCTCGGCCACCGCCGGCGCCGTGGACACCGTCACCGGCGAGGTCCTGACACCGTCGGACGCCGTACGGGGCACCGCCAGCGGCCGCGAGACCGCCGGCGCGTTCAGCCTGCGGGCCCAGGCGGTGATCGTGACCAGCGGCGGCATCGGCGGCAACCACGACCTCGTGCGCGCGCAGTGGCCCGACCGCCTCGGCACCCCGCCCGCGCGGCTGCTCTCCGGGGTCCCCGCGCACGTGGACGGCCTGATGCTGGGCATAGCCGAGGCCGCCGGGGCCAGCCACATCAACAAGGACCGGATGTGGCACTACACCGAGGGCATCGAGAACTGGGACCCCGTCTGGCACCGGCACGGCATCCGCATCCTGCCCGGCCCCTCCTCCCTGTGGCTGGACGCCACGGGCAAGCGGCTGCCCGTACCGCTCTTCCCCGGCTTCGACACCCTCGGCACCCTCGACCACATCATGCGCACCGGCCACGACCACACCTGGTTCGTGCTCAACCAGCGCATCATCGGCAAGGAGTTCGGCCTATCCGGCTCCGAGCAGAACCCCGACCTGACGGGGAAGTCCGTGCGCGAGGTGATCAACCGGGCCCGCCAGGCGGTCCCCGGACCGGTCAAGGCCTTCATGGACCGCGGCGCGGACTTCATCGTGGAGCGGGACCTGTCGGCGATGGTCCGCCGGATGAACGAGCTCACCAAGGAGGACCTGCTGGACGAGGCCACCGTCCGGCGCGAGATCACCGCCCGCGACCGGGAGATCGCCAACCCCTTCACCAAGGACCTCCAGGTGACGGCCATCCACGGGGCGCGCAGGTACCTCGGCGACCGGCTGATCCGCACCGCCGCCCCCCACCGCATCCTGGACCCCGCGGCGGGCCCGCTGATCGCCGTCCGGCTCTCGATCCTCACCCGCAAGTCCCTCGGCGGCCTGGAGACCGACCTGTCCTCCCGCGTCCTGACCTCCTCCGGGGAGCCGCTGCCCGGCGTCTACGCGGCCGGCGAGGCCGCCGGCTTCGGTGGCGGGGGCGTCCACGGCTACCGCGCCCTGGAGGGCACCTTCCTGGGCGGGTGCGTCTTCTCGGGCCGCGCCGCGGGCCGCGCCGCGGCCCGGGCCGTCGGCTGAGCCGCCCGCCCAGGGCTTAGGGCGTGTCCGGGAGGGGAACCGGGTCGGGGAGGAGACGGAAGCGTTCGGCCACGACCAGGGTGTCGTCGTCCACCGTGAAGTCCGGATCGCCCATCTCCGCCCGCAGCGGCTCGCTCTCCCAGAAGCCCTCGTGAGCGGAGCGCCATTCGGCCACCGAGGCGAAACCCTCGCCCTCGTCCAGCGCGAGCCGCAGATCGACCTCGGCCAGCCGCAGCACCCGTACCTCCGTCACTTCCAGGACCCGCAGCGGCTGCTCGCGGGAGTCCACCAGCACCATGCGTTCCCCGGGCCGGGGCAGTGGCTCGCCCTCGGCCTCGTACCACTCCATCAGGCCCGTCGTCGCGGTCTTGGCGCCGCTGAGCACGGCGGCCACCAGCCGGTCGCGCTGTTCCCCGGGGAAGCCCAGCTCGAAGGGGCGCAGATCGTGATAGCTCGTCATGGCAGCCACCCTACGGACGGCCCCCCGCAGGTCACACCTGCATTTCGAACCGTCGCATGCGTCCCAACCCGCCCCTTCTGCGTACCAGTTGAATCGCGCCACCCGCTGGACCGGACCTTGACTCGGAGCTGTACCTACCGGTTTGCTGTGCGTGATCATCCGGATTGACCACCGGCGTGATCAAGCCGCGTCGTCGGCACCCCACCCGCACCACCCGTACCACCGTGCGTACACCCGTGTACGCAGTCCACCCGCGCCCGCGTCCTGGAGGGAACCCGCGGATGTCCCCGCCGCCGCCCCTCGGCCGCGCCCGCAAGCGGGACGCCCAGCTCTTCGACCCGGCGCTGTGCGATTCCGAACTCGTGAGCGTCCGCAGTCAGTTCACCCAGGGCCGCTGGGCCAAGGCCCGTACCCTCCTCGTCACCACCGGCGACGACTGGGACCGCCGCGGCCACCGCCTCGTCGTCCTCGCCCAGACCCCGGCCGCCACCGCCTGGGCCGGCGAGTGGCTGCTCGCCGAACCCGACAGCGCCGACGCCGCCACCCTCCTCGCCTGCGCCTCCGTCTTCACCGCCCTGCGCGGCAAGAGCAGCCCCGAGGCCGCCGACGAGGCCTGCCGCCGCGCCGCCGCACTGCTCCCCGCGGACCCCACCCCCTGGCTCGGCCTCCTCATGCTCGCCCGCGCCTTCGGCACCGAAGAGGAGTTCAGCCGACACTTCGACCAGGTCCGCGCCCGCCACCGCGAGCACCACCACGCCCACCACCTCATGGTCGCCAAGCTCGCCGAACGCACCCCCGCCGCCGGCCTCGACCCGCTCCACGAGGTGTACGACTTCGCCGCCTGGGCAGCCGAGGAGTCCCCGGCCGACTCCCCCCTCGCCGTGCTGCCCGTGATCGCCCACGCCGAGCGCTTCCGCGTCCTCGCCGCCGCCCGGGGCGGCGCCACCAACGAGGCCGCCGCCGAGCACTGGACCGGCCGGCGGGCCCGCCAGGTCCTGCGCTCCGCCTTCGACTGGTGGCTGGAGTGGGAACGCGAGGACCACCCCCGCAACCGGGTCGACCTCAACTTCCTCGCCCACGCCAAGCTCTGCGAAGGCCGTCCCGCGGAGGCGGCCGCCCTCTTCCACCGCATCGGCAGCCACGCCACCCGCGCCCCCTGGTCCTACCCGGACCGTGATCCGCAGAAGGCCTTCCTCGCCGCGCGCAGTGCCGCGCTCGGCACCGCCTGACCAGCCAGTCACCCCCGAAAGGACCCTGCCATGCCGACGGGCAGATCCACCACGCTCCCAGCCGACTCCGCGGCCGAGATCCGCACGTACAAGGGCCAGGACCGCGCCCTGCGCGCCGACCGGCTCGGCACGGCCGGACTGCTGCTCTCCGTCCTCGCCGCGAGCGCGCCCCTGATGGTCGTCGCAGGTGTCATGCCCACGATCTTCGGGGTCATGGGCATCGTCGGCCAGCCGCTGCTCTTCGTCATCCTCGGCGTCGTCCTCGCCCTGTTCGGCATCGGATACGCCGAGATGAGCCGCCACGTCCACAACGCCGGCGCCTTCTACGCCTACATCGCCCGCGGCCTCGGGCCCACCGCCGGCGCCGCCGCCTCCCTCGTCGCCCTCGTCGCCTACAGCGCCATGCAGGTCGGCGTCTACGGCATCCTCGGCTTCGAGATATCCGGCCTCTTCGCCACCTACCTCGACACCCAGGTCGCCTGGTGGATCCCGGCCCTGCTCGCCGTCGCCGCCACCGGCGCGCTCGGCTGGCTCAAGATCGACCTCAACGCCAGGGTGCTCGGCGTCCTGCTCCTCATCGAGTGCGCCCTCGTCGTCGTCTTCGACGTCGCCGCCCTCGGCGAACCCGGCCCCGAGGGCCTCTCCCTGCAGGCCTTCGACCCGGCCGCCCTCGGCGGAGCGGGCCTCGGCACCGCGCTGTGCTTCTGCATCGCCGCCTTCGTCGGCTTCGAGCAGTCCCCGGTGTACGCCGAGGAGACCAGCAAGCCGCACATCGTGGTCTCCCGCGTGATGTTCCTCGCCATCGGCTTCGCCGCCGTCTTCTTCGCCCTCAGCGCCTGGGCCCTCACGGTCGCCGCCGGCCCCGCCGGGATCGTCAAGGCCTCCGCCGAGGCCGGGCCCGGCCTGCTCTTCGAGCTCACCCGCAGCCGCCTCGGCGGCGCCTTCACCGACGTCCTGCACGTGCTCTTCGTGACCGGCATGTTCGCGGCCATGCTCAGCTTCCACAACGTCGTCGCCCGCTACGCCTTCGCGATGGGCCGCGAGGGCCTGCTGCCCGCCCGCTTCGGGCGCACCAACCCGGGCACGGGCGCCCCCGCCACCGGCTCCCTCCTGCAGACCGTCGTCGCCGCCGTGGTCGTCCTCCTCTTCGCCGTCACGGACTCCATGCCGGCCGGCGACCCGACCGCGCCCGTCCTGCACCTGTTCACCTGGATGGGCAGCGTCGGAGCCCTCGGCGTGACCGTCCTGATGGCGGCGGCCTCCTTCGCCGTCATCGCCTTCTTCGTCCGCCGGGGCACCGCCGGCGCCCAGGTCTGGCGGCTGGTCGCCGCGGGCCTGGCCGGCCTCGCCCTGGTCGGCATCGCCCTCTACACCGTCAAGGACTTCGCCCTCCTGGTCGGCGCCGAGCAGGGCTCCGCGCTGAGCTGGGCCCTGCCCGCGGTCATCGCCGTCGCCGCCCTGGGCGGACTGGTCCACGGGCTGCTGCTGAAGTCCCGCCGCCCCGAGGTCCACGCCCGGATCGGCCTGGGGAACGAGGCCTTCCGCCTCGACCAGGCCGCGGAGGCCGCACCGGGCGCCTGAGGGCCCCTGCCTCGCATTCGTACCCCTGGGTAGCCCCCGGAGACCGTTTCCATGGTCGCCGGGGGCTCACGGGCGCAGGAGGCCGATTTTGGCGGGGGGCCGAAGCTCATGGTCTCCTGGGTCGACAAATCACCGGAACCGCTGCACGGGGGATACCACCCAGCTCCCCCGCACACGGCCCGGCCTTCCTGTCCGACCCCACGAAGGCGACCTTCCGCATGAGCGATCGCACCTTGACCGAGCCCCCCGCCAAGGCGTCCCCACGCCCTGTCGACGCCGGTGACGAGGGCTACAGCAAGGACCTCAAGTCCCGCCACATCAACATGATCGCCATCGGCGGCGCGATAGGCACCGGCCTCTTCCTCGGCGCCGGAGGCCGCCTCGCCGGCGCCGGCCCCTCCCTGGCCATCGCGTACGCGGTGTGCGGTGTCTTCGCCTTCTTCGTGGTCCGGGCGCTCGGCGAGCTCGTCCTCTACCGCCCCTCCTCCGGCGCGTTCGTCTCGTACGCGCGCGAGTTCATGGGGGAGAAGGGCGCCTACACGGCCGGCTGGCTGTACTTCCTCAACTGGTCCACGACCACTGTGGCCGACATCACCGCCGCCGCGACCTACGCGCACTTCTGGTCGATGTTCACCGACGTCCCCCAGTGGGTGCTCGCCTTCATCGCCCTGGCCGTCGTCCTCACCGCCAACCTGATCTCGGTGAAGTACTTCGGCGAGATGGAGTTCTGGTTCTCCCTGGTCAAGGTCGCCGCCCTGACGCTCTTCCTGCTCGTCGGCATCTACCTCGTCGCCACCAGCCACGACATCGGCGGCAACACCCCGGGCCTGGCCAACATCACCGACAACGGCGGCATCTTCCCCTCCGGCGTCCTGCCGATGCTCCTGGTGATCCAGGGCGTGGTCTTCGCGTACGCGTCCGTCGAACTGTGCGGCGTCGCCGCCGGTGAGACCGAGAACCCCGAGAAGATCATGCCGAAGGCGATCAACTCGATCATGTGGCGCGTGGGCATCTTCTACGTCGGCTCCGTGGTCCTGCTGGCCCTGCTGCTCCCGTACACCGCCTACTCGGCCGACCAGAGCCCCTTCGTCACCGTCTTCGACAAGCTCGGCGTCCCCGGCGCCGCCGGCGTCATGAACCTGGTCGTCCTGACCGCCGCCCTGTCCAGCCTGAACTCCGGCCTCTACTCCACCGGCCGGATCCTGCGCTCGATGGCCATGTCCGGCTCCGCCCCCAAGTTCACCGGCGTCATGAACAAGGGGAAGGTCCCCTACGGCGGTGTGCTCTTCACCGCAGCCTTCGGCGTCGCCGGCGTGGGCCTGAACTACTGGATGCCCGGCGAGGCCTTCGAGATCGTCCTCAACCTCGCCTCCATCGGCATCCTCGGCACCTGGGCCATGGTCATGATCTGTTCGCTCTTCTTCTGGCACCGCGCGAAGAACGGCCTGGTCGAGCGCCCGTCCTACCGCCTCCCCTGGGCCCCCTACACCCAGATCGTGACCCTGGTCTTCCTGGTCGCGGTCCTGGTCCTGATGTGGAGCGACGGCGGCGTCGGCCGCACCACGGTCATGTTCCTCCCGGCCATCGCCGCCGCCCTCGTCGGCGGCTGGTTCCTGGTCCGCCGCCGCGTGGCGGAACTCGCCGCCGCCAACGACTGACCTCCACAGCGTACGAGAGGCCCCCGGGCCGGGATCAGGGCGGTTTCTAGGGGTCGTGGCAACACGTGGTCGGTTGATCAGGCCGCGAGGAGTTTATGCAAACGCTCGGCTGGGGTTTCCCAGCCGAGCGTT